>CAYVKE010000100.1:4191-4753 GCA_964451935.1 uncultured Synergistaceae bacterium
CATGAGATCCCGCCCGCGTTCCGGTTCCTTGTGCAGCGCACCGACCAGCGTAGGCAGAACGGCGTTTTCCAGCGCCCCCGACACGGTCCCCACGAAGAAACCGACGAGTCCGAGCGCCATGTTGTATGCGTCCATCGACGCCGAAGCGCCAAAAAACCACGCGATCATGATGGTTCTGATGTAGCCGATCGGCTTGGTCGCAAGCGCGATGCCGGTGATGAGAAGCGTGGAGTTCCGCGCCGAACGCACGGCGGCGAGGCGATCGCAAAGAGCGCACAGCGACCGCCACATCAGTGTGACTGCCCCTTTGGTCGCAACGCGTAGCCGCTATCGGGATAATACGTCGTTCGAAAAGAATCCTGCGCTTTCATGAGTAATATTTTTACTCGCTATGCGCAAAGATGTCAAGGCGGAAACGCCGTTCGATGCGCCTGCTGCGCTATTCTTCGCCCTCTTTCGCCGCAACTTCGACATCACTGGGAAGAATCGAAAAGCGCACATTCGCGCCGATATGGACCGAAAGGGATTCGAGGAGGTCGGGCGAGATCTCCGCCTGCCAGAG
>CAYVKE010000100.1:4763-12300 GCA_964451935.1 uncultured Synergistaceae bacterium
TGTCTGGATGGAAAGACGGACAGAACTCCCGAGAGGGAGGATCTCCTCCACGGTCCCCTCGCGCATGTTCGGCTTCAGTATCGGATCAACGGATACGTCGGGCGTGAGAAGACGAATCTTGTCCGGAGAAATGAAAGCGCCCGCCGAACCGAAACGTATCGGCGATTCGATCCGGAGCGTGACGGAGTCGCCTTCGAAATATGGCCCGTCATCTCCGGGAGCGGTCCTTCCCCGGAAGAAATTCCCCCACCCGAGAAGATGCCAGGCTTCGCCGCGTTCGCCGTTTTTCCAGAGCGTTTCGACAGCGAAAGAACGCTCCGATCGACCTTCTTTCATGACGATGACGCGATCTCCGAGCGTACAGAGGTCGTCGAGCTGATGGGTGACGTAAAGCACGGGAATATTCGTCTCGCGCTGCAGGGCGCGCAGTTCGCTGCGCAGGCTCCGTCGCAGGGGGCCGTCGAGCGCGCTGAAGGGCTCGTCGAGAAGGAGCATTTCCGGCTCGGACGCAAGTGCGCGGGCGAGCGCGACCCGCTGGCGCTGTCCGCCGGAAAGCTGCGAGGGGTATCGGTTTTCGAATCCCGAGAGTCGCATTTTTTCCAGTTGCGCCGTCGCGAACGCGCGGGCGTCGCGCCCCGCTTTCCTGCATCCGAAGAGGACATTTTCCAGCGCTGTCATGTGAGGAAAGAGCGCGAGGTTCTGGAAGAGCAGGCTGATCCTCCTCTGTTGCGGAAGGAGTCGCTTCCGGGCGCTCCCGCCCGAAAACAACGTTTCGTTTCCCAGACGTATCGTCCCGCGTTCAGGGTTCCGGAGTCCCGCGATGATCCGCAGCGTCAGGCTCTTGCCCGAACCGCTCGGACCGAAGAGAACGCCGATCTCGCGGTCCAGGCGGATCGAGACGTTCAGGGCGAACGCTCCGATCAGGTCCTCGAAGTCCGCCTCAAACCATGCGCTCATGACGATTCGTCTCCATTCGCCGGACCGCGGCGAGGCACGCGATTCCGACGACCACCAGAATGCCTGCGGCGACATGCGCCGCGCCGAAGTTCAGGGATTCGACCTGCCGGTAGATATAGAGCGGGAGCGTCTGTGTCCGCCCCGGCATGTTGCCGGCGATCATCAGCGTGACGCCGAAGTCGCCGAGCACCCGGGCCGACGAGAGCGCGAGCCCCGTGAACAGCATTCTGCGGGACAGCGGAAGCGTGACGCGGAAGAAGATGCGCCACTCCCCGACGCCGAGAGTCCGCGCGGCGTCCTCAAGATCCCTGTCGACTCCGGAGAAGGCCGCGCGGGCGGCCTGGATCATGATCGGAAGAGCGGGCGTCATGCCGCCGATCACCGTCGCCGGAAACGCGAAGAGGATGTGATGCTCCCGGAAAAACGGAATGCTTCCCATTCCGTAGAGCAGGTAGAAGCCCAGAACCGAGGGAGGGAGAATGATCGGAAGTTGCAGGAGCGTTGACAAAAGATCCCGCCCCCGGAAGCGGCGCCGGGACAGAAGCCACCCAAGCGCGCCTCCGAGGACGAGAAGCAGCGGTACGGCGTACGCAAGGACTCTGAGGCTGAGAAAGAACGCCTCGTTCATTCGTGCGTCGGTTATTTCTTTCCGGTCTGCGCCTGCACGGAAACCATTTCGAAGCCGTTCGAGAAGAAGAGCTTCGCCGCTTTTTCCGTCGAGAGGTATTCCACGAGCTTTTCGGTCTCCGGATTCGTGCGCCCCTTGACGTTCGCCATGAAGAGAACCTGCGGCGCGGCGGACACCATCGCGAAACTTCCTCCAAGCTTCTGCGCGTTGCTCAGGGGCAGGAGCGCATAGTCGCCGCCTCCGGCTTTTGCGGCAAGCGCCGCTTTCATGACGTCTCCCATGATGATGACGCGATTCTCTTTTGACATCGTCTCGAAAAGCGATTTCGATTCGAGGTACTTCCGGGCGAGTTTTCCGAACGGCGCGACTTCCGGGTCCGCGATAACCACGGTGATCTTCGGTTCCTTCAGTCCGTCCTCCTTCGGCGCTTCGTCTTTCTTCCACCACAACACGAGCGGCGATTGGACGAACGCGCGGACATCCGTCGCCTTTCCCTTTTCCTCAAGATAGCGGGCCCACTTTTCATCGGCGCTCATAAACAGATCGAACGGCGCTCCGTTTTCGATCTGTTTCGCGAGATTGCCCGATGCGCCGTAAACCGCTTCCATCCGGACGCCCGTATCTTTGAGGAATTCCGGCAGAATGGCGTCGAGCGCGGGCTGGAGGCTTGCCGCGGCTGCGAAGGTAGCCGCCGACGAAGACGAGATCGTAACGGAGCACAGAACGAGAACGAGTGACGCAAGAACCGAAAAGCGTACAAGGCAACGTCTCACGAAAAACCCCTCCCTGATTGAAAAAATGCGGCGCGTACACGCAACCGGGTTGCATATACGCGCCGCATTATACCGTTATGGCCGGAAAGAGGCAATTACGCCCCGTTTTTCCGTCATGAAGCGTTATTTTCCACAGGAGAAAGCTCGGCGTTCTCGGGCGATTTTCCGCCCTCATGATCTTTTGGGTCTTTCGGAGCGATCAGCAAATACAACAGCGGGATGATAAGGAGCGTCAACAGGGCGGACACGAGGATGCCGCCCGCCGAAGCGATGCCGATGCCCGTCCGCAGTTCGCTTCCGAGCCCGGTTCCCACCGCCAGGGGCCACATTCCGAGATCCGCCGCCAGCGTGATCATGACGATCGGCCGGAAGGAATCCGCCAGCGCTCCGAGCATCCCTTCGCGCATCGATTCGCCGAGGGTCCGGCGCTTCTGGTAGGCGTCCATCAGAAGGACGGCGTTGTTGACGACGATCCCGATGAGCATGACGATTCCGAGCAGGACGAAGACGTTCACGCTCTCTCCGGTCAGGTAGAGCGCCCAGAAGACGCCGATCAGACCGAGCGGCAGCGTCGTCATGATCAGGATGGGTTGCACGATCGACTCCAGGATCGCCGCAAGAACGAGGTACGTCAGAACGACGGCGATGATCGCCGCTTCGAGGAACGCGTCCGACGCCTCCTGCATGAATTCGTAGTCTCCCATGAAGCGGTAGGTATATCCGGGCGGGAAGATCCCCCGGGCGTCGATCGCGGACGACAGGTCGCCCACGACCGTCCCGAGAGCCGCATTCTTTCCGATATCGGAGTAGAACATGGCCGTCCGCTGCTTGTCGACGCGCGAGATCATGATCGGCGATTTCGTCTGGCGGATGTCCGCAAGGTTGCCGAGAAGCTGCGGCTGCCCCGGGGCCCCCGTGAACAGGAACTCTTTGACCTGGTCCTTCCCCTGTTCTTCCGACAGCTTGACGCGAATATCGTACGTCCGGTCAGAAGACTTGTACGTCCCGGCCTTGATTCCTTCGATATTTCCGCGCAACGCCAGCCCGAGGTCCGTTTCGGCGATCCCGAGGTCCGAAAGCACCGCGCGTTTCGGGTAGATTCGGATTTCCGGCTTCCCTTCGCGGACGCTCGTGTCGGAATCCTGAACGTCCGGATTCCGCTTCGCGATGTCCGCAACAAGCAAAGCTATTGTATCCAGTTGGGCCAGGTCATCCCCGCGGATCTGGACGGTGATGGGACGCGCCTGACCGCCCGCCATGCTCGGAAGCGAAACGGTAACGATGGCGTTCGGGATCTTCCCGAGTTTCTCCCGTATGTCCTTCATCCGTTCGAAGATCGTGAAAGAACGCTCCGTCTTGTCGCAGAATCGCAGGAAGATCTGCCCCATATACACGCCTTCCGTAGCGATCCCGGCCTCGCCCTCCACCTTTCCGACCGTCGTGAGGATGTGGCGCAGCTCGGGCTGGCTTTTCAGGATGTTCTCCACCTCGCGGATCCGTTCCGTCGTCTCTTTCAGATTCGAGTCCGTCGGATACTCCAGCTTGACGTAGATCTGCCCTTGGTCCATGTTCGGCGTGAAGCTCATTCCAAGCCTCGGAAACAGCCAGAGCGCATGGACCAGCAGGACGACCCCCCCGGCGAGGATCGCGAGGGTCAGGATGCGGGAGCGCCCGGAGAAACGCAGGAATCCGACATACGACCCCGTCAGCCGATCGAACATTCCGTTCCAGAACGCTTCGGCTTTCCTGAGAATCCACAATTTCTTCCGCTCTCCGGATTTCAGCAGGAGGAGGCAGAGAATCGGCGTGAGCGTGAAGGAGATGAAGAGCGATACGATATTGACGATGAGACTCGTCACGGCGAAGGGGCGGAAGAAGAGCCCCACCATGCTGCCCATCATCGCGATGGGCAGGAAGACGACCATGTTCGTCCCCGCGCTCGCGAGCACCGCGACGGCCACTTCGGACGCGCCGATCCGCGTCGCTTCCCGGACGCTCTTTCCTTCGGCGAGCCGGGATTCGATGCTTTCCAGGACAACGATCGAGTTGGAAACGAGGACGCCGACCGAGAGTCCGATCGCAAGCAGCGTGGACGTATTCATCGTGTACCCCATCGCATAGATGAACAGCATGCCGATCACGATCGTCATCGGCATCGTGATGGCGATGATGATCGTCGTCCGTATGTTGTACAGGAAGAAGAAGAGGATCAGCGCCGTAAGCAGCACGCCCTGCCAGATGTCGCTGAGGGCGCTGTCGTTGGATGCCTTGATCATGCCGCCTTCGTCGTGGACCCAGACGAGCTTCATGCCCCCGGGCAACAGCCGGACGAGCGAATCCATGAGCCCCCGGACCTCTTCGACGACTTTCAGGGCGTTCGCGTCCGCTTTCTTGACGATCCGGATGCCGATCGCCGGGGCGCCGTCGAGAAAGGCTGTCTGACGGGGCTCCTCCGGCTTCATTTCGACGCGTCCGATATCCTTCAGATACACCCTTCCCTGAGGGGTATTCGCTATCTCGAGGTTCCCCATCTCGGCGACATCACGATAGTCGGCATCGAATTTCACGGAGTATTCCGACCCGAGATCCTGCACGCGTCCCGACGGAATGAGGCGGACTCCGCGCTGCACGGCCTGGACGACATGCATCGTCGTCAGCCCCCGGGCGGCCAGCGCTTTTCGGTCGAGAAGCATGTGGACCTCCCGTTTGGATCCTCCGAGCAGTTCGACGTTCGCCACGCCCCGGACGACGGCGAAGCGGTCGCGAAGCTTGTTGTCCGCGTAGTCGTACAGCTCGTCGACCGGAACGCTTCCCGTCAAGGCCAGCGTGATGATCGGCGTCGCGTTGATGTCGAGCTTCATGACCTTCGGTTTTTCCGCCGCCTGCGGCAGATCGTTCAGAATAATGTCTATCTTCGCGCGGACGTCCGCGGCCGCTGTATCGACGTCGACGCCGAGTTCGAACTCGAGGATGTTCGTGCAGACGTTTTCGGTCGCCATCGAGTTGACATGTTTCAGTCCGTCGATCGTGCTGACGGCGTCCTCGATCTTTCTCGCGACGTCCGTCTCGATCTCTGTCGGGCTCGCGCCGGGGTACACGGTCAGAATCGTGACATACGGGATGTCCATTCGCGGCATCTGTTCGAGGCCGATCTTCCTCCAGGCGTTCAGGCCGAGAAGGACAAGCGCGACCAGCAATGCGGAGACGGCGATGGGACGCCGGACCGACGCGTTCGATAAAAACATGCGCCGGCTCCTACTTTGACTGGATCAGGACGGGAGTTCCGTCGTCGAGCATGAACTGCCCTTCCGAGACGACCTTTAGCCCCGGAGCGACGGACGCGTCCCGGACTTCAAGCCATCCGTCCGTTTCGAGTCCCGTCGAAACCGGGATCATCTTCGCCTTGTCGTCTTCCACGACGAATACGACGGACCTTCCGCCCCGCGTCTGGACGGCCGTTCTCGGAACGCCAAGGCCGCTCCGCTTCTCGTAGAGAACGCTGATCTCGGCCAGAGCGCCGGCCGTAAACCCCTCGGGGGGATTCACAAGCACGCACTCGACCTCGTACGTCCGGAGCGTCGGATGAATCGTCGGACTCTTGTAGGAAACCACGCCGTCGAGAACCCGATCCGCGATTGCGACTCTCATCGGCGTTTTTCCGACCTGCACCTTGGCGTACGTCTGATAGGGCAGGAAGCAGGCGACCTTGATCCGCGACAGGTCCTCGATCTGCACGACAGGCGTGCTCGCGCCCGCCATCGCCCCGGGGTCGAGGAAACGCTGCGTGACGATTCCCGTCGCGGGAGCCTTCACGAGCGCGTCTCCAAGGTCCTTTTCGGCGATCGCCAACGCCGCCTCGGCCTGCCGGACTCCGTCACGGCCGAGGGCGACCATCTTCGCCATCGACTTGATGCCCGCCGAAACCTGCGTGTGCTGGAGGCTCACCCGTTCGTATTCGTTCAGCGAAACGACCCGTTCCTTGTACAATTTTTCGTACCGGTCAAGGTCCTTGCGCGATTTGTTCAGCTCCGCCCGCGTCCGGTCGAGCGCTATTTCCCGCTCTCCCAATTGCAGCCGCGCGCTGTTGAGCTGCTGACGCGCGATCTCGACGGCCTGCTGCAATTTGATCGCCTCGATCTGAAAGAGCGGCGTCTTCCCCTCTTCCACAGCGTCGCCCTTGTCGACGAAGATCTTCTCGACGACGCCCCCGACGCGCGGCGGGACGAGGATCGACGTCGCCGCCTTGAGATTCCCCTGAACCGCGATGCGGTCATAGAAATCCCGTGACTGTACGGTCACCGTGACGACGGGAATCCGTTTGGCGGCGTTCGGCGTCGCGGCATTGTCCGCGCTTTCGGTTCCGGGCGCGTCCTTCGAGGAGACGCCCGCGTTTCCGCAATGCATCCACCAGCCGCCCAACATCACCGTAAGGCTCAACACGAGGGCGATACACAATCGTTTACGCATTTTCC
Organism: uncultured Synergistaceae bacterium; assembly: GCA_964451935.1. Lineage (GTDB taxonomy): Bacteria > Synergistota > Synergistia > Synergistales > Aminobacteriaceae > CALFXN01. Next base: position 11,594 of record CAYVKE010000100.1, read on the forward strand.
TTCCTCCGTTCCACGTTCGTCCTGCCTTCACTCATTCGCTCAAGAAATGCGACGCTTTCGTCCCGAAACACTTCCTGAAGGATGCGCTTCCGAATTGCATCGATGTCCCGTTCCGCGGAAAGAGGCCGCCAGCCGTACCCGTCGAGCAGTGCGTTGAAATTTCGTATGAGTCCCTCTCCGAGATCCGTTTTCATGTAGAGGAGTCTCTTGTCTTCCGGATCGGTCCCGGTCACCAGGGCCCCGTAGGAGAGAGCGACAAGCCCGAAAAGGAGCTTTTCCTGTTCGTTCTCGTCCTCGAGGTGAAGGGTTCCTTCTTCGATGCCGAGCTTCATGATGGAAAACACCCGGTCACGAAGCTCCACGTGCATCGAGCGAACGCGATCCATTCGTTCCTTCGACGTTTTTTCGTCGATGTCCTGGACCTCAAGGATCAGCTGCGTCGTGATGTAATCCGGATGGAGGACGGCCAGCAGCAGGATCATGAACCCCCACGCAAACGTTTTGTCCCGCGAACACGCATCGAAGCGCTCCACCTTCGACATCATTTCCGATATCGTTTCCATCGTTTCGAGCGTCAACGCGCAGACAAGGTCCTCTTTCGAGCGGAAGTGCTGATAGAGCGTCCCGCGCGAATAGTCCAACGACTCGGCCACCTGGTCCATGCTCAGCGAGGAGTACCCCCTTTCGATCAAAAGCCGCCTCGCTTC
>CAYVKE010000101.1:0-12120 GCA_964451935.1 uncultured Synergistaceae bacterium
GGCTCGCCTTCGCGATCGCCGGAAAGTCGGGCCCGAGAGAGGAGAGCGTCTTCAGTGATTTAAGTCCGAAGGTCAGCCACGGCAGCCCGGTCGAAACCACGGCGATCGGGAGGTCGAGAAGGTCGTCCTCGTCGACGCGGAGCAGCGCCGCGACCTCGGCGCGGGAGGACGCCTCCCGGAAGGTCGGAAGCGCCTGGTTCATCATGAAGAGCGGACGCGGCGCCGCTCGTCGGATCTCCACCGGAAGGACGCCCGCGCCGGTTTCCTGCGTGAAGGTCGTCCGGTCCTTCGCGAGACGCCCCTCCTCCTCGAGCGCCGCGAAGGTCCCGATCGTCGCGTGGCCGCACAGATCAACTTCCTTGCGCGGCGTGAAGAAGCGCACCCGGAAGTCCGCGACGTCCGACGGCGTCACGAACGCCGTCTCCGAAAGGTTCATCTCGCGCGCGATCCCGAGCATCGCCGCGTCGTCGAGTCCCTCGGCGTTCAGAACGACCCCCGCAGGGTTCCCTCCGAACGGCTCCTCGGAAAACGCATCCACCTGCTTGATCGCAACTCTCATATCACACACCCCTTTCCCGTTTCGATATCGCCGCCCGCGTGTCGCGGCGGCGTTCAGATCACCGGCCGAACCGACTCGCGCTCCGGCGCGCGAACGTCGCCGGAACACTCGCGGACGGCGTCCATGAGGCAGCGGATTCCCTCGCGGATTCTGTCCTCCGGCTCGGCCGCGAAGCAGAGCCGCATGTGCGACGCCCCCTGGACCCCGTCGGCGAAGAAGGCGTTCCCCGGAAGATAGGAGACGCCCCGGCGCGCCGCCGCGGCGGGAAGCCGCGAGACGTCGACCGACGGGGGCACGCGCGCCCAGACGTAATACCCTCCCGAGGGGGTGTTTCTGTTGACTCCCGGGGGCGCGAACTCCCCGAGGGAGCGGATCATGACGTCGCGCCGGGCGGCGTAGCGCGCGCGGACGACGCGGAGATGCTCTTCATAGACTCCCTCGCGCAGCATCCGGTCCATGAGGAACTGCGCCGGGCTGTTCGTATGGAGGTCGGTGTACTGCTTCATGCGGGTGAAAGCGTCGAGGACGCGCCTCGGGGCGACGATCCATCCGATGCGGACGCCGAGGAAGAGCGTCTTCGAGAACGATCCGAGGGACAGGACGCTTCCGCTCGGGTCCGTCGCGAAGAGCGACGGGGGCGGCGCGGCGTCGTAGGCGAGGTCGGAGTAGGGGTCGTCCTCGAGGACGGGCGTCCGGAATCGCTGCGCGAGCTGGAGCAGTTCCCGACGGCGCTCGAGCGCCATCGTCACGCCCGTGGGATTCTGGCAGGTCGGCAGCGTGTAGATGAGCCTCGGACGGAAGCGCTGGAGGACGATCTCGAGAATGTCCGTCCGGATGCCCCGCTCGTCGACCGGAACGCCGACGAGTCGCGCCCCGGCGTTCCGGAAGATCCGGATCGCGCCGAAAAAGGTCGGGTCTTCGACGACGACCGTATCCCCCGGGCGGACCAGAAGCCTCGCCGAATAGTCGAGCCCCTGCTGCGATCCGGAGAGGACGAAGACGTCTTCCGCGGAGACGGCGACGTGACGCGAGAGAAGGTATCGCGCGATGCTCTCCCGGAGGACGTCCTGCCCCGGGACCGGGCTCGGAAGGAGCATCGCCCCTGCGGCGCGGTCGTCGGCGAGAAGGCGGCGCATGATGTCCCGGACGGCGCCGACGGGGTAGAGCGACGGATCGGGAACGCCCGTCGCGAAGGAGATCCGGTCCTGCGCGGACGCCTCGCGCATCATGTCGCGGATGATGCTCCCTCCCGGCGACGCGGCGTCTTCGTTGAGGAGCTGGCTCCACGGGAGCGGTGCGACGCCGTTCTCCCCGGAGTGCGGGAAGAGCTGCGAGAGGACCGTCGTGCCGCGGCCGACGAAGCCTTCGGCGAGTCCTTCCGCTTTCAGTTCGTCGTAGGCTTTCACGACGGTGCTCCGGTTGACCCCGAGTTCCTCCGCGAGCTTCCGCTCCGGCGGCAGCAGCGTTCCGCCGGGAAGCTCGCCGGACAGAATCGCCTCCCGGAAGCTGTCGCGAAGCTGAAGGTACATCGGAACATCCGAATTCCGCTCGATCTGCAGGCGCACGGCGCATTCCTCCCCGGACGAAACGCATTCACGGATCCGGAAAGGAGTGTATCGTATGTATTGGATGATTGAAACGGCCAATCATCGCCGCTTCGAACCATCCAATAAACGGGCTTCAGGGATTCATGCGTTCCTTTCGGGTGAAGATGAAGTCGCGCTGCACGGCGAAACTTCCGAGGTAGATCAGCAATTCCGAGAGCATCTTCGCGTAGACGACCGGAACGCCGAAGCGCGAATGCAGAACAGCGATCGTTCCGTACGACAGGATCCCGGTGGCGGCTGTGAGTCCGGCGAAGGCCGGGAAGGCGAGCCGCGCGGCCCGGTCGGAGAAGAAGACGACGCGCCTGACCATGAAGAACTGGAAGAACAGCGCGACGAGCCGCGCAGCTATCTGCGACTCCGCGATGTTTCCGGCGAACCGGAAGCAGGTGACGAATATGGCGTAGTCGATGGCCGCCGTCGCGAGAGAGACCCCCACGAAGCGGAAAAGCTGCATCGAAATGTGGATGGAATCCCGGATCGGTCGGAAGTGGGAACTTCTATTGTCGTCGATGTAGACCGTTTCGATCGGGACTTCGGCGATGCTCCAGCCGTGATGTTTGCTCATGATGAGCATGTCCAGTTCGAATTCGTAGCCGGAGTGCCCGATATGGAGCAGCGGCGCGATGACCCGCGACGCGATTCCGCGCAGGCCCGTCTGCGTATCGGAAAGCCTTCGGCCGACGAGCAGGCGGAAGAGCGTCAGGATGATCCGGTTCCCGACCATGCTTCGAAACGGGATGTCGCGGGAGAACCGCCTCGCTCCGAGGATCAGGTCCGCCGCGCCGTCGTCCAGCATGCGCGCCACGGCGCGGATGTCCGACGGCGTATGCTGGCCGTCGGCGTCGGCGGTCACGGCTCCCGCGGATTCCGGAAAGCGGCAGAGGACTTCGTTCAGCGCCGTCTTCAGCGCGGTCCCCTTGCCGAGGTTGACGGCGTGACGCAGGACCGTCACGCCCGGCAGGGCCGCGAGGCGGTCGAAAAGCTCCCGGCGCTGCGGCTCGCTCCCGTCATCCACTAGAATGACGGAGGCGAACTCGCCCGGAATCCGGATCATTTCGCGGACGAGGGGCTCCAGCTCGGGGCCCGGATTGTAGGCGGGGATCACGAGAACGACATTCACGGACGACCAGCCCCCTGTTCGTTCGGACGGAGCGGGAAAAGAAGCGGCCCCGCCTCCCTGCGAACGCTGAAGAAATAATCCGCGGAGGTCGCGCCGGGCGCGAAGAGCGGCGCATATTTCGCGCGGAGCGCCTCGCGCGCGTTTCCGAGGAACACGAAATCGTACCCGACGAGATCTCTCCCCCAGGCCGCCGCGTCCGGCTCGCCGTTCCAGTTCTCCCAGTTCGTCCGGACCGGGAAGAGTTCGTATTTCGTCACGACCCGTTCAAAGCCGTCCGATCCCTCCCATACGATATAGACCGAGCTTCCCGGAGGGCGAACGGAACGCATGAAACGGACCTCCGGTTCGAGTTCCAGCCGCAGCGGCAGGCGCTCCGTCTCGTACATCTCCGGATTCGGGGGCGACGTCAGCAACAGCGCGACGGACAGGACGGCGAGCCCCGTCCGGCTCGTCTCCATGAGGAGCGCGCCCGCGACGAAGAGCGCTCCCGTCAGCCAGATGCTCATATAGCGGGCGTACCCGGCGAGGGCCGGTCCCTCTTCGTCGTCGAACGCGAACAGATACAGCACGAGCATCCCCGCGAGGAAGACCCCCCAGAACGCGAAAAAGAGCGCCGACGCCCACGGAGAGAACTCGCCCGCTCCGGCGCGCCGGTGCGCGTGATAGAACAGCGCCGCGACGAATGCGATCCACAGCGCGAGCGGCAGTCCCCGGAAGAGGGGGGAGTTCGTCGCGTGGAAGCGTTCGGCCGTTTCCGCTTCGAGTCCGCCGACCGGCGTCTTCAGAAGCGCGCGGGCGAAGTTCGCCGATGTCTGCTTCTGTCGTTCCGAAGCGCTCTCCGAAAACGCCCCGACAATCCGCGGAAAGGTGATGGGCGCGAGGTTGAAGGTAGAGTCCTCCAGTCCGGTATCGCGGACGTATCGGTCCCATGAAAGTTTCGCGGCGGATGGAAGCGCGACGATCAGGACGGCGAGGATGACGACGGTGCGGCGCGTTCGGGAATGTCCGCGCCGCATCATGGAACGGAGCGGGAAGAACGCGAGCAGCGCGCAGCACAGCGCGAGAAGCGTTCCCGCCCGTTTGATCAGGGGCAGGAGCGCCAGGGAGGGGAGCGCAAGCGCGAGGTCCGATGCGCCGCGAGCGAGGAACATCCCTGCTGCGGCGCGTCCGAAGGTCATTCCGAGCGCGATGTCCACGCACATGGAATAGAAGCCGAGCCCGAAGCCCGACGTCAGGCTTGCAAGGATCGCGACGCCTGCAGCGAACGCAGGGGGGCGTCGCGCCCCGGACCCCGCAAGCAGCGGGATCCCCTGGCTCAGGATGATGGCGAAATTTCCGAGGTAGCACAGGAACTCGAAGTCCCCTCCGCCGCGGAGGAAAAAGTAATGAAGGAGATCCGTCGCCTGGGGGTAGTTCAGACAGTACCCGATGCAGGAAGACGCGTCCCGCAGCGATGCGTTCGCGAGCATCTCGCGGCTGGAGATTCCCCAGAAGGAAAATTCGTCCCAGATATGGAAGCTCCCGTCGCGGAAATGCCAACAGAAGAGAATCACGAGCAGAAGAACGGCGCAGGATGCGGGGGTCGCGATCAGGCGGCGGAGCGCCCCTTTCCGGCGCAGCAGAACAAGCGCCGGGAGGAGCAGGATGTTCCCTCCGTACACGAGCAGCGCCGTCCCCTCGGAAAGGAGCCCCGCGAGGGCGAACCCGTAGAGAACGAGAATGATCGACGGGAGGACGGCGGCAAGACAGAGTTCGAACGATATCCCCGTCAGCGCGGCGCTCGCCGTCGTCCATCCGGCGACCGCCGTCAGCGGCTGGAGAATCCCGATCCAGTATCCCATTCCGGCGACTCACGCTCCGACCGTGCGAATTCTGTTGCGACAGTATAGCACCCGGAAGCCGGAAAGAGGCCTCCGGACCGTGCGTCCGTCAGCGGGCGGAAGATGACGCGGGCGTTTCCGGACGTTGTTCCGTGAGCGTGCGGACGAGGATCCTGTCGGCGGGCAGGAACGCATAGTCGGCCAGCCGGTCGCGCGTGACCCACAGGGCGGCGTCGTGATCGCGGAGGATCACGTCGCCCGAGACGATCGTCGCCTCGTAGGCGCGCAGGAGGACGCGATACGCGGGGTAGTCGTACGTCCACTCGAGATGCAGCGGACCGACCGCGATCTCGACGGCCAGTTCCTCGCGGATCTCGCGGATCAGACACTCTTCCGGCGTCTCTCCCGGTTCGAGCTTTCCGCCGGGGAATTCCCAGAAACCGCCGAGTCCGCGTCGGTCCGAGACGGGCCGCCGCGCAATGAAAATTTTGTCCTTGTCCGTCAGGATCGCGGCGCTGACGGTCAATTCGGTTTTTGTCGGATTCGGAATGCGACGTCCCTCCCGGAACGAAAACGGATTCGTAACGGTGCATTATAGCAGCCCCGCGAGCCGCTCCGGATCGTGGAAACCCCTTACGCGACCGTCGCGCGATTCCGCCCGGCGCGCTTGCTCTCGTACAGCGCCCGGTCCGCGCGGCGCAGGAGGTCGTTCAGGGAATCCCCGGGGCCGCTCATTGACGCGACGCCGATGCTGACGGTGATGGAGAAATTCCCTTCCTCCGACGGAAAAACCGTCCCTTCGACGTCGGCGCGCACGCGTTCGGCCAGGATTGCGGCGTCTTCCGACGTCGTATCGGGGAGCAGGATCGCGAACTCCTCGCCGCCGAGGCGTCCGAAGAGGTCCGAACGGCGGAGCGCCCTCGCGCATGTGTCGGCGAAGAGGCGGAGCGCAGCGTCTCCGGTCGGGTGTCCATACCGGTCGTTCACGTCCTTGAAGCCGTCAAGGTCCAGCATCAGCAGGCTGACGGGAGATCCGTCCCGTCGGCTTCGTTCCGTCTCGTTTCCGCCGGCTTCCAGAAACCGGCGCCTGTTGGCCAGAGCCGTCAGTTCATCGGTCGTCGCGAGACGCAGAAGCTTTTGCTCCATACGCGCCCGTTCCTGAAGGGTCTGCCGGAAACGCTCCAGGGTTTCGGCCAGTGTTCCGATTTCGTCGTCGTGCCGCGTTTTCGGGAACGGGGCGTCCAGCTTCCCGGCCTGGAGGTCCGTGACGATGCCGCGGATCAGATCGAGAGGACGCGCCACGCGATAGATGAAAAGGAGACTCAGGGAGAGCGCGAACAGGAACATTCCTGCGAAAAGGCCCTTCTCGCGGGCTATTCCGGCCCGGATCGAGGCGCGCAGGGCTTCGAGGCTCCGGCGCATCGCGTCGTCGAGTTCGAGAAGGCACGTCTCCGTCAGCCGGAGAAGGGGAGCGATCGTCTCGCGGTATGTTTCCGGCGGGACGCCGTGGTCGGGGGAGCGGAGGATTGCGTCGAGCGCCGGCGACACCATTTCGGCGTAGTATCTGTCGGCCGAGGAGACGTGCCGGTCCAGCGAAACGGAACCGGCGAAGGGGGCGAGGGTTCTCGCGTTCTCCCACACGGAGGACTCGCCGCCCCGGAGCCGGTGCACGGCGTGGATTTCCTCGGCTCTGTCCGCGGCGGAACGGAGCAGGAGACGCAGCACCCGGGCGGACGTATTCTCGATGGCGATTCGGAACTGCAGGATTCGAAGGCGGAGCAGCGCGAACGAGGCGAATTTTCCCGTTTCGTCCCCGGGGATGAAGGCGATGCGCTTCATGATCCGCTCGGCTTCGCGGAGCAACGCGTCCGTCGAATGGGTCCACTCGTCCCTCGTCATGAAGGCGCTTCTCTGCGGAAGGGGGGCTTCCAGAGCCGCGTCGGCGGATGCTCTGGCTTCCTTCAGGGCGGCGTATCGCCCGGCGAGGGCGTCCATTTCCGGATCGTCGCGGGAAAGGAGAACCGCCATGAGCGCGTCCGTGCGTTTCCGCGCCTCCGGAAGCCGCGCGCCGGCGGGGGATTTACGAACGTCCGCGGCGCCCAGGAGGGCGACCGTCTCCCCGCGTTCCGAAACGACGGCGATCGCGGCGTCCGTCAGGCGGCGGGATGTTTCGTAGCCGGTTTCGAGCGTCCCGATCGCGGCGAACCGAACGCCGGCGGACGAGAGTCCGCGATGGAAAATCACTCCCACCGCGAGCAGGAGCAGCGCGACGGGGCAGATCAGGAGAACCGTGATTCTGGAAGGGGGGCGCAGGAACGGCATGGCAGGGAATGAACCTCCTCCTGTTGGGCGAAACGATGGGAGTATTCTAGCACGCCCCGGGGAGAATCCCGCCGCCGTCTACCCTGCCGAAATCCGGTTCCGTCCCGCACGCTTGCTTTCATACAGGGCCCGGTCCGCCCGGTGCATGAGGTCGTTCAGGGAATCCTCGGGGTCGGTCATTGATGAGATTCCGATGCTGACGGTTACGGAAAACGTCCCCGCCTCCGACGGGAACGCCGTCATTTCGACGTTGCGGCGCAACCGTTCCGCCAATGTCAGCGCGCCCTCCTCCGTCGTGTCCGGAAGCAGGACCGCGAATTCCTCGCCGCCAAGACGTCCGAAGATGTCCGCGGCGCGGAGCGTTTTCGCGCAGGCGCCGGCGAAGAGACGGAGCGTCGCGTCGCCGGTCGGATGTCCGTATCGGTCGTTGACGTCCTTGAAGTTGTCGAGGTCGAGCATGAGGAAGCTCAGCGGAGCGCCGTTTCTCCGGCTTCGCTCCGTTTCGCGCGCGCCCGCTTCGAGGAAGTGGCGGCGATTGCTCAGACCGGTCAGTTCGTCGCTCGTCGCAAGCTCCGAAAGGCGTCGCTCGAGGTTTTTGCGCTCGGTGATGTCGACGTGCGTTCCGACGACTCTGGTCGCTTTCCCGTTCTCGTCCCGCGCGACGATGCGCGCGCGGGAAAGGATCCACTTCCATTCCCCGTCGAACGTTCGCATTCGGAACTCGGCGACGTACGGTTCGATCCCCGCGACGCTTCGCCGCTGCTTTTCCAAGGCTGCGGGAAGGTCGTCCGGATGGACGAGCGATTCCCACGTGGAGAGGGTGTACGGCATCGCGCCGGGAATGTAGCCGAGCATCGAAAACCATCTCGGGCTGTAGAAGATGGTGTCGTCGCGAAGGTCCCAATCGAAAAGGCCGTCGCTCGTCGCCTCGATGGCCAGCGAAAGGCGTTCCTCGCTCGCCTTGAGGGCCGCGATCGCGCGTTCGCGATCCGTCACGTCGATGGTGAGCGTGAAAAAGCCGATGACCCGCCCGGATTCGTCCCTTCGGGGGACATACGCCACTTCCGAAGAACTGGGCTCGGGCTTTGTTGGAAAGACATCGATGAACCGGACGACCTCTCCCGCAAGCGCGCGTTTGATGTAGCGGTCGATTTTGGCCATCACGTCGTCCTCGACGAAGTCGCGGAGGGGAACCCCGACGAGCGAGTCCTGCGCTATGCCGTATGCGTCCGCGTAGGTCTTGTTGATGTACTGATACCGGACATCCGAGTCGATGTAGGCGATTCTGGCGGGGATCGAATCGGTGATCAGGCGGATCCACTGTTCCCGTTCCCGGAGCGTTTCGTTCAGGGCGTCCCGGTCCCGGAGCGTTTGGCGGAAGCGCTCCAGCGTCTCGGACAACGCGCCGAACTCGTCGCCGTATTTCAGCGTGGGGAAGGGGACGTCCGTGTTCCCCGCCTCCAGGTCGCGGACGATCCCGTGAATCCGGGCGAGCGGGCGCGAGACCCGGAAGACGAGCATGAAGCACAGCAGAAAGGCGAGCAGGACCACCGTGCAGAAATACAGTATTTCACGGTTCGTCCGCTTCGCGAGCAGCGTCCGCAGCTCTTTCAGGTGCGCCCCGGCGGCGATGTCGGCATGCAGAAACAGCGTTCCGGTCGAGCGAAGCATCGGAGAGAGCGCCCGGAGGTACTCTTCCGTCGAAACGCCGTGTGCGGATGTCCGCAGGATATGCTCCATGAGGGGCGTCAGTCTGGCGCGATAATACGCGTCGACGGATTCCGTGTTGTTGCGCAACGTGACGGGCCCCGTCAGCTCGACGAGTCCCCGGACGTCCGAAAACAGCGACGCCTCGCGTTCCTTGAGGCGTCGCGCCTCCAGGACATCGCCCGGGTCGTGCGGACCGTTCCGGTGCAGGAGGCGGACGAAGGACTCCGCGGTGTTTTCGAGGGCGATCCGGAAACGGAGGATCCGAAGACACAGGATCGTGGACGACACGAACCGTCCGGTTTCGTCTCCCGGGAAAAATGAGATTCGCTCCAGAACCCTTTCGGCTTCCGCCAAAAACGCGTCCGTCGCCGCGGTCCACTGTTCTTGCGCGCTCGCCCCCCGAATGTCGCGCGCTTTGTCGAGGGCTTCGTCGGTCCGGTCGCGCGCGTTCCGAAGGATGCGATAGAGGTTGGCGAGGTCGTCCGTTTCCGGGCGGTCGTGCGAGAAGATACCGGCCATCGAAACGGCGGACCGGGTCCGCTCCAGGCTGAGTTCGTCCCGGTCGTCCGGGGATGCTGCGTCCTTGTCCAGAAGGGTCAGAACGATCCGTCGCTCCGACGAGACGGACATCGCCGTCCGCGTGATTGATGCGGACAGGTCGCGTCCCGTTTCGAGGTCGTGAAGACGGCGCATCTTTTCCTCCACGGCGGAGAGAACGCCCAGGAAAAACAATCCGACGATGAGGCACTGGATCGAGACGAGCACGAGCAGAAGCGATGTGATCCGTGAAGAGAGCCGTCTGGATGACATCGGAGAACGCATCTCCCAGGAAGAGAAGGATGAAGTGTCGAATTAATTTTATCATATCCCGGATGAAGACGGCCCGGGGCGAAACGGGATGCTCCGTTCGTCACTCGCTCTTTTTTTCGGGAATCTCCGCGAGGGTCCGCGATATCGTCGCGAGAACGCTTTCAGCCTCGTCCGCGGGGACCGATGCGTCCCGGACGAGCGCCAGCGCGAGGGTGTCCGCGCCGGACAGCGGGATCAGGAACAGCGTCAGTTCCGCCTTCCGGGGAATCTTGACGTTCTGGACGCCCCCGGCGACCTTCTTTCCCAGGAAGGTCCGCTCCACGGTCCTTTCGGCCGGTTTCGTCGTTCCGAGAAACGCGCTCTTCACGTATCCCGCGAGTTCGTCGTCGCTTTTCATTCCCATTCCCTCGCGCATGTCCTTCGGGATCGCAACGAGCGTGATCTCAAGACGTCCGCTTCCCGGAGCGGCCGTCTCCGGCTGGATGAGCGTCACGGCGTCCATCCCGGCCTTCTGCGGCTCGGAAAAGGCCGCCGGGACGCTGAACGCCGCCTTCCACCACTCGTGTTTCCGTTCTCCGGCAGCCTGAGCCTCCGGAGAATGCGACACGCAGAGGATCGCGCAGAGCAGCGCGATCGACGAAAATTTCATGATATCGCCCCCCTCTTATGTCGTCACGGTCCCTCTTCGATGTCGAGCGCCCCGTTCCGGATGACGACGACGTCCGATCCCGAGGCCCGCACCGTTCCGAGGCCGACGATCTCGATGCGGCACTCCGGGCAGATTCCGTGAATCGTCGTCCCTCCCGAAACGCTCGTCCACGTCGTGAACGAACGCTCGTGGACGCCCACTTTATACGTTTTCGAATCCTCGTTTTTCAGGTCCACGGCCTCCGATATGCGCGGGAACGGGAGAAGCAGGCCGCATATCGCAAGCGACCATGCGGCCGTCGACGCGGGCGAACCGGATCGTTGCATGTTCCGCCTCCCTTCGCGACGGGCGAAGCGATGCAAAAAATGGCGGGGAGGATCGCTCCGCCCCGCCTCACGCCTCACTTCTGGATAATGGCTTTCTTTCCGTAGGGCGCGATCTGCTCGGGCGGGAACTGCCCGACCTTCGCGTAGATGTACTGGAGCTTCGGAAGATCCTTGAAGATCGAGAAGTCGGCGATCCCCTGCGTCTTCTGGACATCGAGGGCGGTGAGCGCCGGCAGCTTCGCGATGGCCTCCGGGTTCGTCACGGTCGATCCTTCGACGTCGAGCCTCGTGAGCTTCGTCATGTTCGCGAAGATCGACAGGTCGATCGTCCCCGTGACGCTTTCGAGAACGACCTCCGACAGCTTCGGGCACTTCGCGAGCGACGCGACGTTCGTCAGCTCCTCGCGGAGCATCTGCACGGTCGTGAGGTTCGGCATCGTCTCGACGACCTTCATGTCGCTGAACTTCGAGATGCCGCCGTGGAATTCCTCGAGTTTCACGAGCTTCGTGAGCGGCGAGTAGTCGTCGCACTTCGTCGCGTAGATCCAGATGGAGCGGAGTTCCGTCAGGTTCCCCACGGGCGACAGGTCCGTCGCGGGGACGCTGTAGAGCCCGAGCTTCCTGAGCTTCGCGAGCCCCGCGATCGGGGAGAGATCCTTGACCTCGGTCATGTACAGGTCGAGTTCCTCGAGGTTCGTGAATTCCGAGAGGACGGAGATGTCCTCGATCGGGGCCGCGTAGAACGAGAGCTTCTTCAGCTTCGTCTTGCCCTTGAGCGGGGAGATGTCCGCGATGCCCTTGGGCTGCATGAAGAACACGAGTTCCGTGAGGTCGTTCATGGGTGCGAGGAAGGCGAGGTCCGGATATTCGATCTGGCGGATGTGGAGCTTCGTCAGCTTCGTGAGCGCGGCGAGCGGCGCGAGCGTCTTCACCGACTTGAGCGAATCGAGCTTCAGGTAGGTGAGGTTCGTGAATTTCGCGACGGGCGACAGGTCGGTGATCCCCTTGCCGGACTCGATCTCGAGCCCCGTCACGATGTCCGCGAGCGAGGCGGCCTTCGCGAGATCGGCGTCCGTGATGTCGTAGAGGCGCAGCGGCTTCGTCTTGAGAGATTCGTCGGCCCGCGCCAGCGCCAGGAATTCTTCCGTCACGCCGTAATTCATTTTCGGACCGAAATAGCTGCTCTTGTCGTACTTC
>CAYVKE010000102.1:0-11979 GCA_964451935.1 uncultured Synergistaceae bacterium
ACTGGCACAGGGGGATGCAGCTCGGCGTGACGAACTACGGCCAGATGACCGCCGGAGGCTGGATGTACATCGGGCCCCAGGGGATCGTCCACGGGACCTTCAACACCATTCTCAACGCCGCGCGCCTGAAGTTCGGCGTCGGCCCGCGCGAGAGCCTCGCCGGAATCCTGTACGTCACATCCGGCCTCGGCGGCATGAGCGGCGCGCAGCCCAAGGCGGCCGAAATCGCCGGGGCCGTGGCCATCGTGGCGGAAGTCGACACGTCGCGCATCGAAACCCGGCGCGCGCAGGGCTGGGTCAAAGAGATCGCCGACACCCCCGAAAAGGCGTTCACGCTCGCGAAGAAGGCGCTGGACGCGCGGCAGCCCCTCTCGATCGCGTATCACGGCAACATCGTCACGCTGCTCGAATACGCCGACGAGCACGACGAAGCAATCCAGCTCCTGTCCGACCAGACATCCTGTCACGCAGTCTACGAGGGTGGATATTGCCCCGTCTCCCTGACCTTCGGGGAACGGACGAAGATGCTCCATGAGAATCCGGCCCGCTTTCGCGAACTCGTCGACCAATCGCTTCGCCGTCACTTCGAGGTCATCAAACGGCTCGTCGCCAAAGGCAGCTTCTTCTTCGACTACGGCAACTCGTTCCTGCGGGCCATCTTCGACGCCGGGGTCACGGAAGTCGCGAAGAACGGAAAGGACACCTACGAGGGGTTCATCTGGCCGTCCTACGTGGAGGATATCATGGGCCCGATGCTGTTCGACTACGGATACGGCCCGTTCCGCTGGGTCTGCCTGAGCGGCCGTCCCGAAGACCTGGAAGCCACCGATCGCGCGGCGATGGACTGCATCGATCCCGACCGGCGGAGCCAGGACTATGACAATTGGGCGTGGATCCGCGACGCGGGAAAGAACGCCCTCGTCGTCGGAACGCAGGCCAGGATCCTCTATCAGGACGCCGAAGGCCGTACCCGGATTGCGCTCAGATTCAACGAAATGGTCCGCGACGGCCATATCGGCCCGGTCATGCTCGGCCGCGACCACCACGACGTGTCCGGGACGGACGGCCCATTCCGCGAGACGGCCAATATCCGGGACGGCAGCAACATCTGCGCGGACATGGCCACGCAGACGTTCGCGGGCAACGCGGCGCGCGGCATGACGCTCTGCGCGCTCCACAACGGCGGAGGCGTCGGCATCGGCAAGTGCATCAACGGCGGCTTCGGGCTGCTGCTCGACGGCCGCCCCGAAACGGACGAGATCATCCGGTCCGCGATGATGTGGGACGTTCTCGGAGGCGTCGCTCGAAGGGCCTGGGCGCGAAACGCGAACGCCATGGGGGTCGGCCGCGAGGTGAACCGGACGTATCCGGGATCCTATCACATCACGCTCCCCTACTCCGTCGAGGACGGGATCATCGAGTCCGCCACGGACGAAATCTTCCGCACGACGCGCGAAGTGGATTGACAGGAGCGGCGCACACGCTATGAACCTCTTTCTCGAACAGCTGTTCAACGGACTCGCGATCGGAGCGATCTACGCGCTCATCACGCTGGGGCTCGCCCTCGTCTACGGCATTCTCGGCGTTCTCCACGTCGCGCACGCGGGAATCTACACAATCGGCGCCTACGTCGGATACGGCGTGTTCGTCGCAACCGGAAGCCTCGCGCTCGCTTTCGCCGTCTCCATGGCTTTCTGCGCGCTCGCGGGCGTCGCGATCGAACGATTCGTCTACGCTCCGCTGATGAAGTACCCGCCCTACGTGCCGCTGATCAGCAGTATCGCGCTCTTCATGGCCGTCGAGGAGCTGTGCCGTCTCGCGGCGGGGCCCTACGTGCTCTCGTTCAGCACGAATCTCCCCTTCCCGGCCCTCTCGTTCGCGGGAATCCGCTTCTCCCCGAATCTGGTCGGAATCTACGTCATCTCAGGCGCCATCTTCTTCCTGCTCTGGTTCCTGACGACGAAGACGGAGATCGGTCTCGCGCTGCGGGCCACGGCCATGGACGCCCCGATCGCCTCGTCCCTCGGGATCAACAGCGCCATGGCGATCGACATGGCGTTCGCGCTCGGCTCGGCCATCGCGGCCGTCGCGGGAATCCTCGTCGGAATCTACTACAACGAGGTCCATCCGGACATGGGGGCGATGCCCGCGTACAAGTCGCTGGCGCTGATCGTCGTCGGCGGGCTCGGTTCGGTCGAAGGGGCCGTCGCTGCGTCGCTGCTGCTCGGCGTGGCGGAAACGCTGCTGATCGGCTTCGCGGCCATCCCGCTCCCCCGGGACGCGCTCGCCTTCATCGCGATGATCGTCGTCCTGATGTGGCGTCCGACGGGACTTTTCGGAGCGCGGTCATGACACAACCTTCCGGAGGAGGCGTCGGCGCATGAGCACCTATTTCGTCACGATCTCGACCTTTATCGCGATCCAGGCGATCGTGGCCTACGGACTCAACATCATCGTCGGGTACGCGGGACAGATCTCGCTCGGACACGCGGCGTTCTTCGGCATCGGCGCCTATACGGCGGGGCTTCTCGCGACGAAAGCGGGACTCTCCTTCTGGGCGGCGCTTCCGATCGTCCTGCTGATCTGCGGCGCGCTCGGCGTCGTTCTCGGCCTTCCGAGCCTCCGGGTGCGGGAGGACTTCCTCGCCATCACGACGATCGGCATCAACTTCATCGTCGAGGCCGTATTCCTCTACGTTCCCTTCTTCGGCGGGGCGATGGGGCTCGGCGGCATCCCGAAGATCGTCCTTTTCGGCGTCCGTCTCAAGGGGGAATCGCTTCTCGCGCTCTGCATCGCCTGTCTCGCGATCGTTATCCTGCTCTGCCGGTGGTTCACGAAGAGCTGGGCCGGTCTGGGCTGCCGCGCGATCGCATCGGACGAGACGGCCGCGTCGAGCATGGGGATCTCCCCCGTCCGTTTCAAACTCCTCGCGTTCGTGCTCGGAACGGTCATCGCCGGGCTCGGCGGCGCGCTCTACGCGCACAGGATGGGCTTCATCACGCCTGCGGACTTCGGCTTTCCCGTTTCGACGATGATGCTCTCCATTATTGTGCTCGGCGGCATGGGAACCCTATGGGGACCGCTGCTCGGCGCGATCATCCTCGGGGCGCTCCCGGAGATCTTCCGGCCGCTCGCGGACTACCGCATGCTGCTCTACGGAGCGCTGCTGCTCCTGATGGTGCGTTTCCAGCCCGGCGGGCTTCTCGGCGACGCGAGCGTCCTGATGAACCTTCTCAAACGCATGAAGGGAGGCGACCGGCATGCCGGATAACGCCCCGCTCCTCTCGATCCGGAATCTCTCGAAACGCTTCGGAGGCCTCCACGCCGTGGAAAGCGTCTCCTTCGACCTGATGAACGGCGAGATTCTCGGCCTGCTCGGACCGAACGGCGCCGGGAAAACCACCTGCTTCAACATGATCTCCGGCGTGTACGCGCCCACCGAAGGGACGATCCATTTCCAGGGACGCCGAACGGACGGCCTCGAACCGCACGAAATGGCCGGACTCGGCGTCGGGCGCACGTTCCAGATCGTCCGCCCGTTCGCGGCGATGACCGTCGCGGAAAACGTCATGACCGCGCTCGGGCGCTCGAACTACACGGGGCTGCACGCGCTCGTCCGCGCGTGGAACACGCGGGCGACGCGGCTTCGGGCGATGGAGCTTCTGGAGCAGGTCGGGCTCGCTCCCTACGCCGACCGGAATGCGGGGCAGCTTCCGCTCGGCGACCACCGGCGCCTCGAAATCGCGCGCGCTCTCGCCCTTTCGCCGAAGCTTCTGCTTCTCGACGAGTCGTTCTCCGGACTCCGGCACGAAGAGATCGGCGTCATGGAGCGGCTCATCCGCTCGCTTTCCGGATCGGGGATTTCCATTCTCCTCATCGAACACAACATGAAGGTGGCGATGACGCTGTCCCACCGCGTCGTCGTGCTGGACCACGGCAGGAAGCTTGCCGAGGGGAGCCCCGCCGACGTCGCGTCGAATCCCGACGTCATCGAAGCCTACCTCGGAAAGGGAGGGATCACGGATGCTGCTGTCGGTCTCTGACCTCACGGTCGCCTACGCGGGCGTCGAAGCGGTGTCGGGCGTCTCCTTCTCCGTCGGCGAGGGGGAACTCGTCTCTATCATCGGCGCGAACGGCGCCGGAAAGACGTCGATCCTCAACGCCGTGATGGGACTGATCCCATCGTCCGGCGGCCGCATCGAGTTCGACGGGGCGGACGTCACCTGCATGCCGTCGCACCTTCGCGCCCGGCGCAGGATGCGCATCGTTCCGGAGCGCGCGCGCGTCTTCGCGCACCTGACGGTTCGCGAGAATCTGCTCGTCGGCGCCTACGGGCTCCGAGGAACGATCGATCTTCAGAAGAAGCTCGAATGGCTCTACGGCTTTTTTCCGGTCCTGGCTGAGCGAAGCGCGCAGCTCGCCCGCACGCTCTCCGGCGGAGAACAGCAACAGCTGTCGATCGCCCGGGCGCTGATCTCCGATCCCAAACTCCTTCTCGTCGACGAAATATCGATGGGACTTATGCCGAAGCTCGTCGAAACCGTCTTCGAGGCGCTTCGCGACCTGAACCGCAAGCACGGCATCACGATCCTTCTCGTCGAACAGAACGCGCTCGCGTCGCTCCGGATTTCCAACCGGGGATACGTCCTCGAAGCAGGGCGCATCGCCCTCGAAGGGAACGCGGACGCCCTCGTCCGGGATGCGGGCGTCCGGGAAGCGTACCTCGGCATCTAGCTTCATTCACTGGGGCATTACGACCGCTTCCGCGAAGAGGCGGCGATCACTGGAGGAGGTGGCACCATGTCATTCAGCAAGGTAATGCGCACCATGTTCGTTGTCCTGTGTCTGTCGGCGCTTCTCGTTTCCGTCGCCGGAGCGGAGGGGACCATCAAAATCGGTCTTCTCGCGCCTCTGACGGGAAAGTCCGCGGATGACGGCATCAACGTCAAGAACTCCGTCGAAATGGCCGTGGAAAAGGTCAACGCCGCAGGAGGCGTCCTCGGCAAGAAGATCGAACTCGTCACGTACGACGACCGAGCCGAACCGAAAGACGCCGTCGCGCTCGCGCACAAGCTCATCGAACAGGACAAGATCGTCGGTTTCGTGGCGGGATCCTACAGCTTCCCGACGCGCGCGGTCGCCCCGATCTTCCAGGAGGCGGAAGTGCCGCTCGTCTCGGCGTACGCGCTGCATCCGGACATCACGAAGGCCGGGGACTACTGCTTCCGGAACGGCTTCCTCGGCACCGTCGAGGGACGCGGCTGCGCCCACGTCGCCGTGAAGATGCTCGGCTCGAAGAAGCTCGCCCTGATTCACGCCGATAACGATTTCGGCCGCACGCTCGCCGAAGGCGCCCGGAAGTACGTCGAGAAGTACGCGCCCGACACGAAGATCGTCCACGAGTCCGTCTATCCGTTCGCCGAGAAGGACTACACCGCCTACCTCACGAAGATCAAGGCCGAGAATCCGGACGTCATCATCGCGAGCGGCTACTTCTTCCAGATGGGGCCGCTGCTCAAGCAGGCCCGCGAAATGGGAATCACCGCGAAGATCGTCGGCGAGGAAGGGGCGGACTCCCCGATCCTCTTCAACATCGCCGGAAAGGCGGCCGACGGCTTCATCATCGTCACGAATCTCGACCGCGGCGACAAGCGCCCGTTCGTCCAGGAGTACCTCAAGCAGTACAAGGAGCGCTTCGGAATCGACACGTGCATGACGGGCGCGTCGGGCTATGACGCGTTCCTGATCATCATCAACGGCATCAAGACGGCCGGAAGCCTCGAACCGAAGAAGATCCGCGACGCGATCGCCGCCACGAAGGACTTCGATGGCATGACCGGCGTCATCAAGGGCTTCACCCCCGAACGAGAAGTCGTGAAACCGCTCCAGGTCCAGATCGTCAAGGACGGCAACTTCCAGCACTACGCCGTCATCGACGACCCTGAACTCATCGCGCAGTAGCCTCGTCTCCAAGAGCAAACGAAGGAGCCGCCGACCATTTCGCGTCGGCGGCTCCTTCGTTTATTTCCGGATGCTCCTTTCAGCGCTTCTCCGTCAGCCGTTCATCGCGACGACGACCGACTGCGCCAGAACCGCCGCTCCGACGGGGATCGCGCTCTCGTCGGCGACGAACTTCGGGCTGTGCCACGGGTGAACCGCGCCGATCCCTTCGTTCCCGACCCCGAGCCAGAACAGACAGCCGGGGACGCGGGCCTGATACAGGGCGAAATCCTCGCCGCCCATCGACGGCGTCGCCTGAATGATCCCGCCCGTTCCGACGATCTCGGACGCCGCCCGGAAACAGCATGTGTACGAGCGGGTGTCGTTCGTCACCGCGGGCAGATCCCGGCGGACGTCCACCTCGGCCCTGCACCCGAGCCCCGTCGCGACGGAAGCGGCCACCGCCCCGATCCTGGCGTGAAGCGCATCGCGGACCTCGGGCCGGAACGAACGGACCGTCCCCGTCAGTTCGACGTCTTCCGGGATCACGTTGTTCGCGACGCCGCCGTGGACCGTGCCGAACGAGATCACGGCCGCGTCGAGCGGGTCGACATTCCGGCTCACGATCGTCTGCATGTTCATAACGACCGACGCCGCCGCGACCACCGGATCGGCGGACCGGTGCGGAATCGCGCCGTGCGAGCCGACACCGAGAATCCTGATTTTCAGCGTATCCACGGCCGCCATTATCGGCCCTTCCTTCACGACGATTGATCGCGCCGGATAGGCCGGGTGGTTGTGCAGACCGAAGATCATCGTCACGGGCGGATCGGCGAGCGCGCCGTCGCGAAGGAGCGCTTCCGCACCCTTGTTGATCTCCTCCGCCGGCTGGAAGAGCATCACGACGCCGCCCGCAAAGCTCCCTTCCCTTTTGGCCTCCGCAAGCATCCGCGCCGCGCCGAGCGCGCAGGCCGTATGAATGTCGTGCCCGCACGCATGCATGATCCCCGGGCGCGTCGACGCGAATTCGAGTCCGGTGTTCTCCTGAATGGGGAGCGCGTCGATATCGGCCCGGATCGCAATGACCGGAGCCCCTGACGTTCCTTCGAGAAAGCCGTGAACGCCGGTTCCTCCGATCCGCCGGACGCGGTACCCCCACTCCGGCAGAAAGCCGGCGATGAGACCGCCGGTCCGTTCCTCCTTGAAGCTCAGCTCCGGGGTCCGGTGCAGATCGCGCCGGACATCGACCATCCAGCCGGAAAGCTGCTCCGACCGCCCGGAAAAGTTCATTCGCTTCTCCCGGAAGGCGTTTCGTCCACGTACCGCCTCGGGACGCGCGGACTGATCATAGCGCCGATAGTGGCGACGATCGTGTCGAGTTTCTTCGCGTATTCGTATATCGTGATCTCTTCGCTTCCCTGGCGTCCGATCAGGACGACATCGTCTCCGACCGCGACGTCCGGGATGTTCGATACGTTGACCATGCACTGGTCCATGCAGATGCGCCCGACGACGGGGCAGCGACGCCCGTGCACGAGGACGTCGGCCTTGTTCGACAGGGCGCGCGCGAAGCCGTCCGCATATCCGACCGGAAGAACGGCAAGCCGTTCTTCCGAGGAGGTCGTATAGGTCAACCCGTAGCTGATGCCGCGCCCCGCAGGAATCGTCCGGACCGCCGAAACGGCCGTCTTGAAGGCGAACCCGGGAAGGAGCGGAATAGTGCGCGGGACGTCCTCCGTCGGGTACATTCCCGCGACGAGCTGTCCCGGGCGGACCCCATCCATCGCCCATTCCGGCTTGTAGAGCGTTCCGCCCGAGTTGCAGCAGTGCCGGATCGGGATCCGGATCCCCTTGCGTTCGATCGCTTCAAGGACGTCGAGAAACACCCGGTGCTGTTCGAGCGTGTACGTCAGATCCGCGCCGTCGGACGTCGCGAAGTGCGTGAAGATCCCCTCGCACACGACTCCCGGCAACGAGGCGACTTCAGCGACCATCGACGCCGCGCCGTCGGGCGAAAATCCGATCCGCCCCATCCCCGTGTCGATCTTGATGTGGACAAGGGCCTGTTTCCCCTGTTTCAGCGCAGCCGCGGAGAGGGCGCGGGCCATCTCCATATCGGTGATTGAGGCCCGGATTCCGTGCCGGACATATTCGCCCGCAGCGTCGTAGGGAGACGCCCCGAGGACGAGGACCGCATCCGTGACGCCGCCCGCGCGTAGCTCCATTGCTTCGTCGGCCGTCGCGACGATGAAGTAGTCCGCCCCTTCCTGTTTGAGCGCCCACGCGACCTGCACCGCGCCGAGGTTATAGGCGTTGGCCTTGATGACCCCGAAGACGCGCGGTCCGGGCCCCTTGCACCCTCCGGGACGGATGTGCTTCATGATCGCCCGGTAGTTCGCCCTGACGTTGTCCAGCCGTACTTCCATCCATGTCGGTCGTAATGTCATCGTCCTGATTTCCCTCCCCGTCTCGGGCTGATGATTATATTCTTCTCAGTATGGTTCCAGGGCGAACG
This sequence comes from uncultured Synergistaceae bacterium, assembly GCA_964451935.1. Classification (GTDB taxonomy): domain Bacteria; phylum Synergistota; class Synergistia; order Synergistales; family Aminobacteriaceae; genus CALFXN01. The sequence continues at coordinate 8,456 of CAYVKE010000102.1, forward strand.
CCGAGCAGCGTATTCCGGGTTACGACGATCCGCCCGTTCACGACGACGTGTTCGATTCCTTCAGGATACTGGTGCGGATTCGTAAAGGTCGCCTTGTCTCTGACCGTCGCCGCGTCGAAGACGACGACGTCTGCGAAGAACCCCTCGCGGAGCAATCCCCGGTCCCTGATGCCGATCTTCGAAGCCGGCATCGACGTAATCTTCCGGACCGCCTCTTCCAGCGACAGGAGTTTCTCCTCGCGGACGTACTTTCCGAGCAGCCGCGGGAAGGAGCCGTACCCTCTCGGATGCGGCCGGCCACCCGCTCTCGGAGCCGTCACCCAGGAATCGGAGATCACCGCGGAAAGCGGGTGCGCGATGACCGTCCGGACGTCATCCTCGTCCATGCCGAAGAGAACCATCGTTGCTTCGGCCTTCACTTCGAGGAGCCAGTCGAAGAACGAGCCGAACGGATCCTCCGGCTTTCGCCCGGCGATGATCTGTTCGAGGGACATTCCGTCGTAGCGCGGCGCCGCGCCGCACTCCGCGATGACGATGTTCTTCCACCCGATGCCGCGGATCCAGTTCTCTTCCTTCATCGTCCCGTCCCCGATCGCGGCCGCGAGTTGCGCCCGGGACGCGGGGTCGGCAAGCCGCCGCAGCATCTCTCCGATGCCGCCCTCGAGCGCCTGGGAGGGAAGGAGCGCCGATATCGTGGTCATCGCCGCCGGGTAGGGGTACACGTCGCAGCTGACGTCGACGCCACGGGAACGCGCCTGCTCCATGATGCGAAGCGTCGCGTTCACCTTGCCCCAGTTCGCGCGGCTGGCGGCCTTGTGGTGGGAGATCTCCACGGGAATCCCGTTCGCCTCTCCGATCGCAATGGCCTCGTCGACGGATTCAATGAGCCGGTCCCCCTCGTTTCTGATGTGCGTCGCATAGACCGCGCCGAACGGCGTCAGGACGCTCGCAAGCTCCGTCAGCTCCCGCTCGGTCGTAAAGCTTCCGGGAGGATAGATCAGTCCCGAGGAGAGGCCGAACGCGCCCTGCTCGAGTTCCTCCCGCAGAAGCGCCTTCATCCGGGCCATCTCCGCGCCGGTCGCGGGACTCGGATCGAATCCCTTGACCGCGATGCGGAGCGTGCCCTGTCCGACGAGCGGGGCGAGGTTCTGGATCGTCCCGGAGTTCCGGACGCGCGTGAAGAACTCCGTCAGCGTGGACCATTCCCACCCGTAGTCGAACTTCTTGTCGAGGAACGGCTTGAGGTACTTGCGGACTTCGTCCCTGTGGGCGTCCGACACCGGGGCCATCGAGAGGCCGCAGTTGCCCACGACGGACGTCGTCACGCCCTGCATGATGTAGCTCTCCTCGTCCGGAAAGGCCAGAACCGCATGGTCCACGTGGTTGTGCATGTCGATGAAGCCGGGAGCGACCACCTTGCCGGACGCGTCGACCGTTTCCTTCGCCGTCGCGTCCGAAAGCTTTCCGATAGCCTCGATGCGGTCTCCGACGATTCCGACATCTGCGTGGCGCGAGGGATTTCCGGTTCCGTCGCAGATGCATCCGTTCCGTATGATCAGATCGAACGATTTCAAACTGCAGTCACCTCCAGAGTCTCACGGATCACCATGGCCCGACGACCTGTTGCCCGAGAAGCAGCGTCGGAAGCCAGCAGGACAGGGCCGGAATGAATGTCGTCAGCAGGAGCGTGGGGATCCCGACGATAAACAGGAAAAGCATCATGGGCTTGACGAGTTCCCCGTACGAGACCCCGGACAACCGGGACCCGACGAAGATGGAAACGGCGTACGGGGGCGTGACCACTCCGAGCCCCACGTTCACGATAATCATGGATCCCAGATGAACCAGGTTCATGTCGAGCTGGGTTATGAGCGGCAGGATCATCGGAACCGCGAGGATCAGGATCGGGATCCCGTCGATGAACATTCCGAGGAGCAGCAAGAAGGCGTTGAGCGACAGAAGGATCATCGTCTTGCTGTGGAAAAGCCCGAGGATTCCCTCCGCGAGCGCCTGCGCCGCGCCCTCACGGATCAGCAGCCGCGTGAAGACGGTTCCGCCGGCGATCAGCAGGCCGATCATCCCGAGGCTGACCATTGTGCTCAGCGTCGCGCTCCAGAGGCTCTTCGCGTTCAGCTCCCGGTAGGCGAAGAAGCCGACCAGAAGGCAATAGACGACCACGACGGCTCCGGCCTCGTTCGGCGTGAAGACGCCTCCGTAAATGCCGACGAGGATAACGATCGGCGCGCCGAGCGCCGGAAGCGCGGTCCACGTGGCGGTCTTCAGTTCCTTCAGTCGCGCAGTCATCCCGATCGCAAGCGGCGGAACCGTGACAGTCGGATCCATGTACCGGTCGCAGATGAAATAGTTCAGGATTCCGTACCCGAGTGCGAGGATCAGGCCGGGGAAGACCGTCGAAAGAAACACCGCGGCGATGGACTGTTGCGCCACGAGGCAATAGATCATCGCAGGGACGCTCGGGGGAATGAGATACCCGAGGAAGCTGGCCGAACACAGCACTGCTGTCGTGTAGACCCGCTTGTAACCGTACTTTTCAAGACGGGGAACGAGCAGCGGGATCAGCGCGGAGATGCACGGCAGCGACGACCCGGTCAACGCGCTCATGATGAGCGTGGCGACCAGTCCGACGACGATCATGCCGCCTTTTACCCGTCCTACGACGGCGTACGAGAAGCGGACGATTCGGTCCGCGAGCCCCGCATCGGAGATGAGGCTTCCCGCGAAAATGAAGAAACCGATGCCCATCAGCACATAGCTGTCAAGGGAGTGATAGAAGGTTCCGGACATGAAGGAAAGGGCGTCATCGAGCGTGAACAGTCCTGCTGCCGTACTCGTCAGGAATCCCCACCCGAGCGGAAGGCCGAAGAAGATGCCGGCAAGGAAGACGACGAGGGTTACGAGAACGCCGAGAGACATCGTCGTCAGCCCCTTTCACGGGCGTTGCGCATCTCGTTGAATTTCACGACATCGCACGCCAGGCCGTACAATAGATGAAGCAGACAAAGAGCGATGGACACGAACAGCATCTCCATGAGCCAGCTCGTGTTGAACCAGCGCACGAGCGTCGCGTACTGCGGGTATTTTGCGGCGCGGAGCGCGAACGACCACGTCGGAATGAGAAAGACGACAAGCGTTCCGATCGAAACGACCTTCAGAAACGCGACGTACGCGATGCGCCCGAGCGGACGCTTCGCGAAGACGGATTCCACGAACACGTCCACGCCCGTGTGTCCGTCCTGTCTCGTCGTCAGAGGAATGACAAGAAACATGAAACCGATGAAGATAAAGAGCGAAAGATCGCTCAGCCATATGATCTGGTAGTGCAGCCAGTACCGGTTCAGGACCTGAAAGAATGTCATGAACGTCGTTATGAAAAGCCCCGCGGCGCAGATGACGTTTTCCAGGATCGAAAGCGCCCTGAAGAAACGTCCGGCGAAATCGGCAAATCGACTCAACACATACCCTCCCCTCACACTTCACAACGACCGGCGGGGAAACGCGCAATG
>CAYVKE010000103.1:0-10266 GCA_964451935.1 uncultured Synergistaceae bacterium
ACGCGTTCATCGGCGAAAACCGGGCGTGAGCCTCTTGGATATCCTCGCCGGAGAACGCGATGTATCGGGATGTCATGCTCATGGTCGTGTGTCCCATGATGTCCTTCAGGCTGAATGCGTCGCCGCCGCTCTTGAGGTAGAGCAGGGCGAAGCCGTGACGGATGTCGTAGGGGCTTATCTTCGGAACATCGGCTTTTTTGCATGCGGCTATCATACGGTGGTACCATGCTTTACTGGTGAACGGCGTTCCGGCGCTTGAGCAGAAGAGCGGAGCCGCGTTCCATTCCTTCGGACGGATGCGCAGGAGCTTGTCAATGGCGCCGGCTGTGGCGTCGGAGATCGGCAACACTCGGGATGTTCGCGTCTTGGCAATGGCGGCGCGGATGTTGACGGTTCTCCCCTGTACCGACACGTCGGACGCGAGAAGGGAAAGGGCTTCGCCGGGACGTATCCCTGTGTCGATCTGGAGCATGAGAAGGGCGAAGTCGCGCAAGCCGTTCCATGTATTCGTGGGGAACGAATCGAGCACCTTCCGGATGTCCTCGATGTCGGTCTTCACGATGCGAGGTTCCGCTTTCCGGGAAGGAAGCCCGTCAATCGGGTTGCGCGTCGCAATCCCTTCCGAGACAAGCCAAGACCAGAAGCAACGGAGGTATGCGCGTCGGAGGTTGTACGTTACGGGAGCCATGACGCCGGAGAGATACGACAGGACGCAAGATCGGCTTTCCTTCGGGTCAAGGGCGTTCGGATACTTTGAGAAAAAAGACGTGAGATGTTTGGAGTAGTCCCGTATCGTGCGGGGCGAAAGTCCCGATACTTGCTTGTACAGAATGAAAGATGCAGTCACAGACTGCCATTGTGACGCTTCCGGAGCATTGATTCTGACGACGTTTTCCATTGACATTACTCTCCCTTCGGGACGGTAATGTCGGGGAACAAATTGCGCTGAATCGCCGAAAACACCTCAAAAAGTAGACCCCGGACTGCGTGATTTTAGGGTCGGAATCCAAGCGGTCTAATCCATCGTCGCCCCACGCCCCGAATCGCCGTCCGAACGCCCCACTCGCCGAGCAGCCCCAGAAGCACCGCGACGAGCGAGAGCGCGTAGACGCCCTCGACATCGGCCATCTGGCGCGCCCACGCGATGCGGACGCCGAGTCCGTCGCCGCCGCACAGATATTCCGCGACGAGAACCGCCTTCCACGCGCCGCCCGAAACCGTATCCACGACGGCCTTCATAAACGGGGCAAGCGATCCGAGATACAGATCCCTCCATCGCCGGACGCCCCGGACGCCGTAGAGGTCCGCCATCTCGACGAGATCCCGCTCGAAGTGCCGCACTCCGGCGACGGTCGTGAAAACCGCCGACGGCAAAAAGGCGAGCGATGCGATGAAAACCGGTCCGCGCCAGCCGATCCCGAACGCGAACACGACGAGCGCAAGCCAGGAGATCACGGGCATCGCCTGGGCAGCAAGAAGCAGCGGACGAAACGCTTCGTGGAGCGCGGGGGACAGTCCGAGCGCCATCCCGATCCCGACGCCCAGAGAGACGACGATGCAGAGGACGGCCAAAACTTTGCCCATCGACGAGACGACGGAGGAAAACAACGCGGCGTCGGCTATGGCCGCGAGACGCGAAAGCGTTTCCGCCGGCCCCGGGAGAATGATCGGCGTCGCCACGAAATACGCGGCGATCTGCCAGAACGCGATCGCCCCCAAGAGGCCCAGAAGCGGCCGCTTCATGGGTTCGCGGATGTCCCTCCCGAACCGGACAGATAGAAGGACGCCGCCGGAGGCGGCGTCATATCGGGCGAGAGCGTCTCGTACAACCGCGCAAGCAGCGACATGACATCCGACGAGCACGCTTCCGTGGAATCGAACGAGATATGAATCCGCGGCAGCGCTTTCCGGAACCGATCCGACGGCATTCCGAAGGCCTGTCCGGCAAGATCGCAGGCCTGATCCGGGTGTTCCGCGAACCATGCGGTCGACGCCGCGATCGCGTTCGTCACGAGCGACGCATGTCCGGGATCGCCCCGCAACGAGGAACGCATGGCGAACACGCCGCCTACGGGGAACCGCGCCGACGCCCCGGTCAGACGTCCCCACGCCTCCTGCGGATCGAGCGATCGCCCGCCGTTTTCGAGCGCGAGGGACGCAAAAGGCTCCGGCAGCGCAACGATCGCGGCCTTCCCCCGATGGAACAGCGCGACGGCTTCCGGCGCTGGAGCGTAGATCAGCGTGACGTCCCGTCCCGGCTTCAGACCGTACGAGGAGAGAACGCTCCGCAGGATCGAGTCGAGCACCGTGCCGCGCCCCTGGGCGACGAGGACCTCCCTCCCCCGGAGATTCTCCCAGCCGGCGCCGTCGCGAACGACCAGCGAGAAGACGTTTTCGCGAAACGCCCCGAGCAGGACGATATCGGCCTTCGCGGAGAGAGCCGCGCCGACCGTCACCGGAAGGACTGCGGCCGCCGCGTCGCCGGTCGCGAGGCGCGTTACGGCCTCCTCCTGCGTCTTCCATACTTCGATCCGAAGGTCCGCTCCTCGTGAAATTCCAACCGTCGCAAGGATCAGCGGTCCCGGCGGGACGAGCAGGACTGGCTGCGCGGCGAAGGCGCAGCGAACGGACGAGAGGGCGAAAAGAATCCCGCAGGCGACAACAAGCGACCGGACAGAGTGTCGAAACGACATCGAAACAGCGCTCCCTTCAAGAAGCATAGCGTTTACGAACCCGAATAGCATACCGCATCTACGAAGCTATGGCGCCGATGCCGTCGACGCCGCGTTCCTGCGGCGATCTTACGGAAGCAGCGCCATTGCGGCCCTGATATCGTCCGCGATCATCGCGCGTTTGCTCTTTTCGATGTAAAAGCCCGGTCCGGCCTGGAGGTAGGACGGAAAGGCGCGCGCGCCCCGGAAAAAGTACGCCCCGCTCCTGAGCTTGTACGTCGATCCCGCGGGAATGACGCGGGCGCCGCCCTCGCGCTTCGCGATCGCGTTGACCGCGGAAATGGCGGCATCGCCCATGAGAAGCCATGCTCGGACATTCCGGAACGGGGCGAGTTCCCGTTCGAGGAGAACGGAGCAGGCGCGGATGGTCCCGGCGGAAATGACGGGGCGCAGCTTGGCGCACTTCACGGCCGCCGTGCAATAGACGCCGGACGCGAGGAGTTCGCCCATCGACGCGACGGCGACTCCGGCGTCCCGAAAGGCTTCCCTCGTCGTCCGGGCGAAGAGCGGATCCTCCGGAGCGTAATAGCAGTCTTCCGGGGTCTGCGGCGCCGATTCCGAGATCAGCACGACGCGAATGGCCGCGGGATCGATATCAATGGCCGGGATGAGCCGGCCGTCGCGCCGGACATCCGCGCAGGAGCCTTCCGTACAGGAAATTCCGTCGCAGATTCGCATGAACGATCCGCTCCTTCCGTGAGGGGACATCATGTTTATTGTACCGTCTGTTCCCGGGCGAAAAAAGGAGGTCGATTCAGTTCGTCTCTCCTTCTCCCGAAGAGAGACCCATGATGAAGGGGCCTCCCGTGAGAACGTCCCGAACTCCGAACGCCGACATGGCCTCGACGCAGGCGTCAACGGTCTCCCTGTCCCCGCTCGCTTCGAGGAGCATCGTTCCGGCGCCCTCTTCGAGCACGCGAAGGGACATCCGGTCCAGCAACCGGCGCAGCCCCGCCGTGTCCTTCACCGGAAGATCGCAGCGGATCAGCGCGACCCACCGCTCCCGAAACGCATCGCCGGTCACGTCCTCAACGTGAAGGACGTCGACGACCTTTCGCAGCTGGCGGATCGCCTGCTCGGCCGCCTCCGCGTCGCCCGGAAGCACGAGCGTGTATCGCGCGACCCCGGGACGCATCGTCCGTCCAAGGCTCATTTCGCGAAAGCGAACCCCACGTCTCGCCAGAAGGCCGGTCAGACGCAGGAAAACCTCGGGCGAGTCCTCCGCCACAACGGAAATTCTTCTCTCGGAACCGATCATTGCTCTCACTCTCCCAATACATTTATGGAACGAAGCCCCGTTCACTCCCGCTTCGCGCGGAGAAGAAAATCCTCCAGAGCGCGACCGGACGGAACCATCGGAAACACGTTCTCTTCCCGGGCGATGCGGCATTCTACGAGCACCGGGCCGGGCCGGGAAACGACGTCCGGCAGGGCCGCGTCGAGCGCGCGAAGCGACGAACACGAAAAGCCCGGGATTCCGAACGCCTCCGCCAGACGGACGAAATCGCACGGCGTTCCCGTCACCGTCTGCGAGAAACGGCCGTTCCAGAAAAGCTCCTGCCACTGCCGCACCATGCCGAGGCACCCGTTATTCAATACGAAGATCCGGACGGGAACGGCATACCGCGCGCAGGTTTCCAGCTCCTGCGCATTCATGAGGAACCCCCCGTCGCCCGCGATGCATGCGACCGGCGACAGGGCGTTCGCGAAGGACGCTCCGATCGCCGCGGGCAACGCATATCCCATCGTCCCGAGTCCGCCCGACGTCAGAAACGTTCGCGGGCGTTCGGTCTTCCAGTGCAACGCCGTCCACATCTGGTTCTGTCCGACGTCGGCCACGACCGGGACGGCGTCTCCGAATGCGTTTCGTATCCGCTCGACGATTTCGCGGGGGCGGAACGACTCGCCTCCGCACCGGGAGTTGAAGGGGTGCTCCCTCAATTCGCGAACGCGCGCTTCCCATGACGGACGATTCGCTTTCCCGAGAGCGCGCGTCAGTTCGCGAAGCGCGCTCCCGGCGTCCGAGACGAGCGCCACGTCCGGCGCAACCACCTTCCCCATTTCCGCGGCATCGATGTCGATGTGAATGATCTTCGCCCTCCGCCCGAAGGAAGCGACCGCCCCCGTCGTCCGGTCGCTGAATCGGACCCCGACCGCAAGGATGACGTCCGCTTCCGTAAGCGCGAGGTTGGCCTGCGGCGCGCCGTGCATTCCGGCCATACCGAGCGCGAGCGCGCAGCTCTCGGGGAAACTCCCCTTCCCCATGAGCGTCGTCGCGACGGGCGCCTGAAACTTCTCCGCAAACGAAAGAAGCGCGTCCGCCGCATCCGAAAGCACGACGCCGCCGCCCGCGAGGATCACGGGACGTTCCGCCGCTTCGAGAAGCCGCAGACATCCGGCGAAGTCCTGTGCGCATCGGGGCGCGGCCGCTTCGTGCGGGCCGACGGACGGCCCGGCGCCCTGCACGAAGCTCCCGGATTCCCTCTGAAGGTTCACCGGGAACTCCACGAGCACCGGCCCCGGCCTTCCGGCGGAAGTGATCATGAAGGCGCTCCGGACGGTTTCCGCAATCTCCGACAGATCGCGGATCATGAAGCTGTGTTTGACCACCGACAGGCTTCCCCCGAACACATCCGCCTCCTGAAAGGCGTCCGTGCCGATCAGGGATGTCGCGACCTGGCCGCAGACGAGCACGAGAGGGACGGAATCCGCGAACGCGGTCGCGAGCCCGGTCACGCTGTTCGTGAAGCCGGGCCCCGACGTGCAGATGCAGACGCCCGGCCTCCCGGAAACGCGGGCGTATCCGTCCGTCGCATGAACGGCCGCCTGCTCGTGGCGCATGAGCAGATGAGCGAACGGAGCGTCGTACAGCGCATCGTAGAGCGGGATGACCGCTCCGCCGGGAATTCCGAACACGTGCGTCACGTTTTGCTCCGCCAGCATCCGGACCATGATCTCCGCCCCCGTCATATTCACGGCTTCCTCTCCCCTCCCGCAGCCCGTCCGCAAGGAACTACTCCGCGGGCGCCGTCTTCGCGTCGAGCCAGGGCATCATGCTTCGCAACGTCGCCCCGACCTGTTCGATCCCGTGCGTCTTCTCGCTCCGGAGCCACTGCTTCATCCTCGGGCGGCCGCACTGGTTCTCGAGAATCCAGTCCTTCGCGAACGAGCCGTCGCGAACACGGTCGAGAAGCTCCTTCATCGACGCGCGGACGCGATCGTCAACGATCTTCTTCCCCGCGGTCATGTCGCCGTATTTCGCCGTATCGCTCACGGAGTAGCGCATCCAGTTCAGCCCGCCCTCGAAGATCAGATCGACGATGAGCTTCATCTCGTTCATGCACTCGAAGTACGCGATCTCCGGCTGATATCCGGCCTCGACGAGCGTCTCGAAGCCCGCCTTCATGAGTTCGGAAACGCCGCCGCAGAGCACGGCCTGCTCGCCGAAGAGATCCGTCTCGGTCTCCTCCGCGAAGGTCGTCTCGATGACGCCGGCCCGAGCGCCGCCGATCGCCGACGCGTACGCGAGCCCCAACTCCCGCGCCTTTCCCGACGCGTTCTGGTGGACCGCGAGCAGGCACGGAACGCCGCGCCCCTCGACGTACATGCGACGGACGAGATGCCCGGGCCCTTTCGGCGCGACCATGAAGACGTCGTTCTCCCGGCAGGGGACGACCTGGTGGAAATGGATGCAGAATCCGTGCGCGAACGCAAGCGCCGCGCCCTTCTTCAGAACCGGCGCGACCGATTCGCGATACACCTGCGCCTGTATGTGGTCCGGCATCAGGAAGATCACGACGTCGGCGCGGGAGACGGCCTCCCTGACGGAGAAGACGTCGAATCCGTCCTTTTCGGCGCGCGCTTTCGATTTGCTTCCCTCCTGAAGACCGACAACAACGGACACGCCGCTGTCCCGCAGGTTCTGCGCGTGCGCATGCCCCTGGCTTCCGTACCCCAGAACCGCAACCGTCTTTCCCGAGAGAAGCCCGAGATCCGCATCCTTATCGTACAGCACCGTCGTCATAACAACTCACTCCTCGTTTGTGATGGGTTTTTCGTCCATTTCCGCTGCATTCGACGGGAAGCCGCCGCAATGCGACAGACCTGCGCCGCTTCCCGCGTTCCGAAGACATTCGCCGCGCCGGTTCCTTCACCCCTCGCCGGATCGTTCCGAAAGGCATCTCCCCTTTCCCGAAAATAAAAAAAGGGCCGGAACCCCGAAAAAGCGGGGCTCCGGCCCGAAGGCGCCGCGGGTCTACACGACCGCCGGCGCTCCGGGAGGGGCCCCGCAGCGAATAATAACGATGACGGAAATGGAATTTCTGACGCTTCTGTCGTTCGTTCTCGTGCGTATCATCGGGCCGCCCTCCTTCGCTTCCGGATCGTGCATGACGTAAATTGCGAAGTATTCTAGAAAGCCTGCATCGAACTGTCAACGTGACCGTATTTTTCGACTATTCACAAGAAAAATGTCTTTTTCCTCCTTCTTGCGGACGATACGCGACGCGCGTATAATGTCGATCGTTTTTCTCCTTTTCATTTTTCCCGAACGTCGGGGCACTGAACACACTATCCCTCATTTCGTCCGGAATCGATCCGGACGGACCAACCATCTCGCGCAACGGGGAGGCGGAACGATGAACGACATGAGTTTCAGCACCATCGCGCACTATTACGACGCGCTCTACGTGCGTCCGGACATGTACGGCGCCGAAGCGGACGCCGTCGACAGGATCCTGAAGCGGTGCGGACGAAGCGGCGGCGTCAGGCTTCTCGACGTCGCATGCGGGACGGGAGGACATCTGCCGTTCCTGAAGGACCGGTACGAGGTCGAAGGGCTCGACCTGAGCGAGGACATGCTCCGGATCGCGCGCGAAAAGCATCCCGGCGTTCCGTTCCACTTGGCCGACATGACGGATTTTCGCCTCGACGCGGCGTACGACGCGATCATCTGCATGTACGGCGGCATCGGCTTCGCCGGAACGTACGACAACGCGCGCCGCGCGGTCGCGTCTATGGCGCGCCACCTCGCCCCCGGCGGCGTTCTGCTCCTCGTGCCGTGGATGACGAAGGAGACCTTCCACGACGCGCTCGTCGTCGACGCCGTGAACCGGCCGGAGATCGGCATCGCGCGGATGGAGAACGTCCGACGGAAATCCGAAAGCGTCGTCGAAGTCTCCTTCCACCACCTCATCGGCGAGAACGGACAGGTCCGCTACCACACGCAGACGATGGAGATCGGACTCTTCTCCGAAGAGGAGTACGTCTCGCTCTTCCGCTCCGCAGGGCTGTCGCTCGTCGAGCGCTACAGGGAGCCGGACATCATGATGGGGGCCTTCGTCGGACGAAAGGACTGAACCGGCGACGACGGGAGCGGAGGCGGCGCGTTATCTCATCTTCCGGTACATGAAGTTCCCGATCCCTTGAATGACCTGGACAACCGCAATGAGCGCCAGAACGGAATACGCCATGACGTCCGTCTGAAACCGATTATAGCCGTATTTGATCGCAAGATCGCCGAGTCCGCCGCCGCCGACGGCCCCGGCCATTGCGGAACACCCGAGAAGATTGATCGCGACGACGGCGATGTTCAGCACGATGGAGGGCTCCGCTTCAGGAACCATGACCCCGAAGACAATTCGAAGATCGCTTGCCCCAAACGAACGGGCAGCCTCGATGATGCCTGCGTCAACCTCCATCAGGCTTCCCTCCATGATGCGGGCGGCGAACGGCGTCGCAGCGATCGTGAGCGGAACGATCGACGCCGTGCTGCCGATGGACGTCCCGGCGACAAACCGCGTCAGCGGGATGATCGCGATCATCAGGATGATGAACGGGAAGGAGCGGAGCAGGTTCACGAGAAGATCCAGCGTCGCGTAGACCGGAGCGTTCGGCCGAAGACCCCGGGCGCATGTCAGGACCATCACGACGGCGAGCATGAACCCGGACAGGACAGAAAGCACCGTCGAGACTGTCACCATGTAGAGCGTTTCCCGAAAGGCGACGGCCAGTTCATGCAACATCGTCCAGGACCTCCCAGAAAAGCCGCTTTTCCTCGAGATACCGCTGCACGCGGTCGAAATCTCCGGGACGAACGCTGATGATCAGAAAGCCGAGGATGTCATCGCGATACCGTTCGAGGCGGCCGCCGATCACCGAGAAGTCGATTCCGAGTTCCCGGGCCATTCCGGTGATGATGCTCTCTCTGGCGATCTCCCGCCGAAACATGAGGCGGACGTTGATTCCGGACGGAATGACGGCGTATTCGTCCCGGATGAGCTTTTTCAGGCTTTGGGGCGGCGCAAGGAAGAGATCCTCCGTCCGTCCGAATCCGGTCACGCGCCCCTGATCCAGCAGGAGCACCCCGGCGCACGCCGTCTTGACCGCCTCCATCTGGTGGGTCACGAGGAGGACGGTCACATTGAACCGCCGGTTGATATCCCCGAGAAGCTCGAGGATGGACAGTGTCGTCTTCGGATCAAGCGCCGACGTGGCCTCGTCGCAAAGCAGGATTTTCGGATTGAGGGCCAGCGCCCGCGCAATGCCGACGCGCTGTTTTTGGCCTCCGCTCAGATTCCGGATCTTCTCGTTCCGTTTTTCCCCAAGTCCGACGAGGTCCAGAAGATCGCCCACGCGCCGGACAATTTCTTTCCGGGGAGTCTTCCAGACTTCCAGCGGCCAGGCGATATTTTCTTCGACGTTCTTCCGTTCCATGAGGTTGAAGTTCTGGAATATCATCCCCATTTCTCTCCGGAGCGCCCGCAACTCGCGTTCCGTCATCGAAGCCACCTCGCGTCCCATGACGCGGACGCTTCCGCCGTCGTATGATTCCAGACCGTTCAGGCACCGGAGCAGCGTCGACTTCCCGGCTCCCGAGCATCCGACGATCCCGAAGACGTCCCCCGGCTCGACGGAAAACGAAATATCCCGCAAGACCTCGTGTTCTCCAAAACGCTTGTATACGCCGTCTGTTTCGATCATCATGCGCTCCTTCCATGCATCACGACAGGACGCGCGGAGGACGGAAACAGTTCCCCCGCGCGCGAATGGAACCTTAAAACGCCGCGACGATTCCCTTCGGAACGAGTTCCGTTTCGATGAATCGCTTCACTTCGGGGGAGTTGAACGCCCTGACGAGCGCCCGGACGGCGGGAGAATCCCTGTCCGCCGTCCGGACGGCCACGATGTTGGCGTACGGGGAATCCTTGTCTTCGATGACAATCGCATCCCTGGACGGAATGAGCTTCGCTTCCACCGCAAAGTTCGTGTTGATTACGGACGCCGCCGTATCGTCCAGACTCCGGGGCAGTTGCGGCGCGTCCAGTTCGACGATTCTGAGGGATTTCGGGTTTTCCGTGACATCCCTGGCCGTTACGAGGTCTCCGGCCTTGACCCTGATGAGTCCGTTCTTCTCGAGAAGGCGCAGGGCGCGCGCGCCGTTCGTCGGATCGTTGGGAATCGCGACAATGTCTCCTTGTTTCAGTTCGCCGAGCGCGCGTATCTTCTTCGAATACAGCCCGAGGGGCTCGATGTG
>CAYVKE010000103.1:10276-11621 GCA_964451935.1 uncultured Synergistaceae bacterium
CTTCACGACCCAGGACAGGTCGAAACCCTTCTCCCTTACGGTGTTCTCGAGATACGGCGCGTGCTGGAAAAAGTTCGCGTCAAGGCTCTTTTCCTCCAGCGCGATATTCGGCGTCACATAGTCGGTGAAGTCCTTGATTTCGAGCGAATACCCTTCTTTTTCAAGGACCGCCTTCGCAACACGCGCGATCTCTTTATGCGGAAAGGGGGAGACACCGATGACGATCGTTGCGCCTTCCGCGGCGAAAATACCCGAAGTGAGCACGAAGAGAGACAACACGACACAAATCGTTCGTTTCATGAAAAACCGACCTCCTTCAAAACACTGTCGCGAAAACTCCGCGAGCCATGCGGCCACGGATCGCGGAACTTTCGTCCCTGAATGCGCATCGGCGCAGATCCGCTTCCTGCGGCTCATTCGCATGCCGCACATGTCATCGTCCACCCGAACACCACCCCCCCGACGCAGAAATGCATAAAAAAAGCCGGGAATCCCGTTGTTTCGGGATCCCCGGCCCTGAGAGACGCACACGGCGATTACGCGCCGATCGCTCCAGGGGAGGATCCGCACCGCATGCACATCATCATGGACGCAAAAACGCTATGGTTCGATCTATTTGACATCGCAGCGAATCCTCCTTTTTTTCGGAATAGTACTATATTATATGAAAAGCGCTTGGTATAAGCAGCATACTACAGCGCTCCGCGGGAGCTGTCAAGTTCGGGGATGTCGTTTTTTGGAATCCGCTCGTTCCTCGACCGGTTTTCAAACCCTCGTCCCAACGCGACCAGATACAATCCGGCAAGATCGACATTCTCAAGCATACGGACGTTCCCCCTCAACAGACGGGCCGCCGGCGCATTCAATCAGGCGCGCTCCGATAGAGGCCGTGCGCCCGGCCAGCTCCGCCGCGGGGTCGAGACACGGGCACGTCCCCCTGCATGTTTCACGATCCGGACAGAGAGCACAGATCGGCACGGAGACCAGATCCGCCCACCCCAGCCGGCGGCCAGCCGCTCCTTCTCCCCCCGCGCGAGTCACGCCGTTCATCGGATTACTCCGCCACAAACGCATCATTCGTACTCCCCCTTGTCGCGCGCCTCCGGAAAAGCCGGACCGGCGCCGAATCGTCACGGGGAGCATAAAACGCAACTGGACGCAACGCTACATCCAGTTCACGGCATCGCAATGAAACCAGTTCGGGGAGAAGAAAACACGGGCGGCTAGCGCGCTTCGAAGGCGTCCTCCATGCAGGCGCGGAAGGCATCGAAAGCCGTTTCGACGCGCGACGCGCAGAGGGGGGTCAACGCATCCGAAAAGTCGAAGGACGCTCCGGCGACGGTCA
>CAYVKE010000104.1:0-11561 GCA_964451935.1 uncultured Synergistaceae bacterium
ACCATGAGCAGTACGTCACCGAGGACAGGGCGTTCCATCAGATGATCTACGCGAATTGCTCCAACCACTTCCTGAGCCGGACGCTCGTCAACATCTCCGACCTCATCAACCTCTGCCGGCCGTACTCCATCGAGATGGATCCGATCACGAATTTCGCGGGCGGTCACATCGCCATCATCGACGCCATGCTGGACGGAAAAGAGGACAGGGCGATGGACGAGATGCGCCGTCACATCATCGTGAGCAAGGAAGGGCTTCTGGGGTATCTCCGGAACCGACAGAAGGAAGGCGGGAAATCCACCCGCTAAGAGAAAGAGGCTCCGTTTCCATGAGCGTTTCCTATTTCGCCTACAAATTCCTGGGGGCCGCGGTGACACCACCCGGTCTTTTTTTTGTTCTGATTCTCCTGCTCTTCCTGGCGCTTTTCCGACGCCCGGGGCAACGCCGAATCGCGTCCCTCGGCCTCTGCGTCACGCTCGCCGCAACGCTTCTCTCAACTCCGGCCGTCTCGGGGCTGCTCCTCTCCCCGCTCGAATCCACCGAACGCTCTCTCCCTGAAGTCGCATCGAAATCCATCGTCATCGTCCTCGCGGGCGGAGTCAACGTCGACACGGCCGCGCGCGTTCCGTACATGGAAACGGAGACGCTCGCGCGGTTTCTCGAAGGGCTTCTGCTCGCCGGGGAACACGGATGGCCGTTGCTCTATTCGGGCGGCTACCCCGAGAAAGCGAACGAAGAAGACATCAGAAGGATGGTTCTGGCCGCCGCAGACAGGCTTGGCGGGCGCGCAGCCGTTTCCGTGGAGGGCGCTTCCCGGACAACGTGGGAGAACCTGTCATTCGTCGCGCCGACAATTCAAAAGACAGGCGTCACCGATGTCGTCCTCGTGACGTCCGCATATCACATGCCGCGGTCGCTCTATTGCGCGTCGCGCCTGTTGCCCGGCGTCAGGATCCATCCGTGGCCCGCGCTCCGGAAATCCGAGCCGGCGGCGCTATCCGCGCTGGACTGGGTTCCCTCTCCCGGAGGGCTATACAACACGTCCGTCGCGCTCCGGGAATACGTCGGACTGGCGGCCTATCGTTTGTTCCTTCATTGATCGCCCTGTTCCGGAAGCGGCGGGTCGTCCCGGAACCGTTTCCAGAAACGCCGCATCCGAGCCAGGATCTTCGCCTCGCGTTCGTTCGCGCACGGAAAATAGAAACGCCCCGGCTTCGTCATGTATTGCTGCGGGACCCAGTGCCGCGGATCGTCGTGCGGGTACCGGTATCCGTCGCCGTGCGGGTTGAGATGATCCGGAACGCGCTGCATATCTCCGGAGCGGATCGCCTCCTGCGCCGCGGCGACGGCCTTGTACGCACTGTTGCTCTTTGGCGCCGTCGCGAGGTAGAGAACCGCCTCGGACAGGATGATTCGCGCTTCGGGAAGTCCCGTGAAATCGGCCGCATAGGCCGCCGACGCGGCGATCCGCAGCGCGTCCGGGTCGGCGAGTCCGACATCCTCCGCCGCGAATATGACAAGGCGCCGCGCGATGAACCGCACGTCCTCCCCGCCCTCGACCATTCGGGCAAGCCAGTAGACGGCTGCGTCCGGATCGGATCCCCGCATGCTCTTGATGAGCGCCGAGACGATCGTGTAGTGATCGTCGGCGTTTTTGTCGTATCGCGTGCTCGCCATGGGGAGGATCTTCGCCGCCGCTTCCGCAGTAACCGCAGAGGCGCCCGTGAGCGCGACGCTCGACGCGATGACCTCGAGCCGTGTGAGCGCCTGACGCGCATCGCCGCCGGACGAACGCGCGATGAGGCCGAGCGTGTCGTCGTCGGCGGTCATTTCGAGACGTCCGAGCCCGCGCGAGTCCGTCAGCGCCCTTTTGAGCAGCTGCACGAGGTCCGGTTCTTCGAGCGGGCGCAGTTCGAAGATGACCATCCGGGAGAGAAGCGTCTTGTTGATCTCGATCCAGGGATTTTCGGTCGTCGTGCCGACCAAGATGATGTCCCCCCGTTCCACAGACGGGAGCAGGACGTTCTGCTGGCTTCTGTTGAAGTGATACAGCTCGTCCACGAACGCAATGGCGGTCAACCCGGCCGCCATCGTCTTGAGCCGCTTCGCCTCCTCGACGAGATCGCGGAGTTCCGCCACCTTCGCAGTGACGGCGTTGATCTCGAGCAGGGAGCGATCCGTCATCGACGCCATCATCCGGACGAGCGTGGTCTTGCCGACGCCCGGAGGACCGTAAAGGATGCAGCTCGGCGCCCGGTTTCCTTCGAGAAGCGTGCGCAACGGCGCGCCGGGACCAAGCAAATGTCGCTGTCCGGCGAATTCCTCCGGCGTCCTGGGGCGCATTCGGTCCGCAAGGGGAATTTCTGCGATCAGACCTTCGCGCCGCTCCACGAGATCACTCCCTCCAGTATCCCGGCGGGGTCTTCGGAAGACGAGAGACGGATTCCATCTGTTCCGGCGCGGACCTCCGCCATGGGATAACAGTTGTGAAGCAGGGACTGCAGAACGTCGGCAAGAGGCGCTCCGAGATTCGACGGCGGGCAGACCGGGGACGCCCTGAAGTGTTCGGGCTCAAGGACGCTCTCCCGCGGGACGCTGAACGAGAGCACGCCGAGGGAAGCCGCTTCGAGCATGGCGCGAACGATGCCCGGATCGTTCGCGTCGAGCGATCCGACGACGCCGCGCACGGCGAGGAGCCATTCCCGCCCCCTGCTCCGCGCGACGGGGAGGTATTCCCACGGGACGCAAGCCTCCGGGCGCCCGAGCGAGGAGACGAGATCGCGAACGCTGTCGAAGGCGATATCGGCCCAATGCGCGTACGCGACCCCCGGACGCTCCACCAGTACGGCGCGCATTCCAGCGCGGCGCGCGCCGATAGGGTCATAGACGAAATCTCCGACCATCACACACCGTTCGGGGCGAACGCCGAGAGACGAAGCGGCGATCCAGAGCGCTTCCGGATCCGGCTTGACGGGCCCCGACTCCCGGCTCATGACGATCGACGGCAATCTGAAGCCCATACGCTCGGCCGCGCATTCGATCGATTCCCGGCAGTTGCGCGATACGATCGCCCAGGGCAGTTTCTCCCGATTCAGCCATGCGATAAGGTCGACGGCGCCGTCAATGCACGTCGCGCGGCGCGCTCCATCCATCTCGAGAGCGCGCATATCCTCGATCGCGCGCTCCCGCACGTCGGGAGGAAGATGTTTCAGCTCCTCGAGGATCGCTACCTGGCGGCCGGCGAAATACTTTTCGCGAAAGGGAAGAAAATTCAGTTTCGTATCGGCCAGGACGCCGTCCCAGTCGAGAATCCACGCATCGCTGAGCGCGGGACGCCACAGCGGAGGGAAAAGGTCTGTCACACGGCATGCCTCCCTATAAAAAGAGGCGCGACTCCTGTCGCGCCCGATCCGTATCCCCGCAATGTCGTGTCACGAACGTCTTGACCCGGTCCTCGTCAGATCCGAGGCCTACTGACTCTGAGCCTTGGCGGCGTACAACGCCGCCTCTGCCGAGCCAGACGAAAGCCTCGCTAAGGTCAGGTGTTGGCTCAAGACAGTTGCTATGATCACGGGCACCGCAGGGCATTTTTTCTGATGTGATTATAACATATTCAGCCGCCATGCGGGCTGAGGCGGTTCAGAAAAATTCCGACTATTTACCGAAAGAGCATCCTGTGATCAGCTCTGGAACGCCCGTGTTCTTCCTTACACTTCGGCATCGAACGAAAAATAAGGAGGAAAAAACCGCGAAGATTGGACTCGTTCCGCCGCGAGAAGCCCTTGCAAAACACCGTGCTATGCAGGCGCAGGAGATTAAATTATCGCGCCCCGATCCCGTTCATGTTCTCCCGGATGAACTCGCGGATCCATGACGCCACCGAAGGATCCCGAAGGGCTTCCGTATCTCCGAGCGCTTCGAGGATCTCCCTGCTGTCCAGCATCCAATCGCCCTCGCCGGTCGCGTACCGGAAACGCCACCGGATATCCGGGTGAAGCACGAGCATCATTCCGACCGATGCAGGCACGTCGCCCAGCGGAGGAAGATCGATGCTGTCCGTCCGGAAGCGCGCCCTGACGAGCGTCCCGACGCCCGTCTCGGAACGGATTTCGAGCCCGCCGCCGCACAACTCGGCGGACTGCTTGAGGAACGGGATTCCAAGACCGACGCGGCGCGTCGTCCTGCTGGTGCAGAAAGGATCGATCACACGGCGCAGAAGATCGGGATCCATGCCCCGACCGTTATCTTCGATCTCGAACACCAGAAAACCGGCGTCTTCACCGTTCGCGATTGAGATTCGTATGTCCGTGGCCCCGGCGCCCAGGCTGTTTTCGGAAATATCCAGGATATGTTGCGACAGATCCTCGAGCATACCTCCCCGCCTCCCGTTTCTAGGAGCGCCCCCGCTCCGAAGTGACGGACTCGAGCAGATCGATGACGGCTGCGTCCCGATCCTCCTGATCGCCGCCTTCGGCGTCTCCGGCCTCGAACAGGCGCATCCGGGCCTCTTCGAGGAGTTCCGTAACCTGCAACGATTCCGCAAGGATGTCGAACGACTCCCGGGGGAGCAATCCGAGGCGGCCCGTCAGTTCTCCGAAGAGCAGCATCCCTCCCGTAAGCCAGTTTCTCAGCGGAACGGTCACCGACCAGGCGTCCGCGTAAAACTCCGCGAAGGCGTCCGTTTCCGCATCGCCGCTCGCTTCGAGATAGCCGAGGATCAGGAATGGAACCGTCGCCTCTGCGCGAAAGACGTTCCACAAGGTTCGCCATGATTCCGCGGTGACATCTTCGAGCATGAAGGTCGCGATCGCTATCGCGTGTTCGCGGGCAAGGGAGCAGTTCGGGTCGGCAAGCGCTTCTTCCAGCACTTCAGCGAACATCCCCCCCTCGATGAGGCAGCGGTAGAGCAACGTTCGCGCCAGACTCATGTCATCCGGGTCGTATTCCCGTATCTCCCGACAGACGTCCGCGCCCTCCGCCGAGCGCCCCTCGGCAAGCAGGGAAATCGCCAGTTCCTGCAGAATCTCCACGAGGAGTTCGATGTCGCCGCCTGTTTCGGGGAAACGCGTTTCGAAACTCCCGCGGGCCTGTTCGAGCAACGGAATCCTGTCGGCGTCCGATTCGTTCGCCTTCGCCAGCAGCAGGAGACCCTCAGGATGCCCGGAGTCGCTCTCGAGCACCCGGCCGGCGAGGAGTTCCATTTCTTCGGGGTCGTCGGACGCGCGCGCCTCTGCGATCAGATTCGCAATGTCCGCACCCGTGTTGCGTTTCCGTTTCATCGCTCCCTCTCCCTTCGTACCCGCTCGCGAGTCTATGCCATCTGCGCCCGCCCGTCAACGAAACGGCGCATTCTCTATACATGTTATAATATTGGATTGGAATTTATTGCATCAATCTGAGTATCCGGGAGGAATATGTATGACAGGAACAGGGTTTGCGAAACGTTTTCTCAGGGGCTCCATTCTCGCGTTTTTCTTCATCTCCGCCTGCAGCGCGGCTTGGGCGACCGGCCCGACCAAGCTGATCAGCGAGAGTGTGAAAACAGTGGCGGAAATGTCGCTCCAGAAGGATGCCGGAACGATGGGAGACCTCCTTTCAAGAGCGAAAGGGGTCGTGGTATTTCCCTCCGTCGTCAAGGCCGGACTCGTTTTCGGCGGAACATACGGAGAAGGGCTCGTTCTGAAACGGGACGGCGCGGGCCGCTGGTATGGACCGAGCTTCGTCAAGATCATGGGGGCGTCCTGGGGGCTTCAGATCGGCGCGCAGTCGATCGCGCTCGTTCTGGTCATCACCAACGACCGCGGTCTCGAAGGGTTCATGGGAAACAACATGAAGCTCGACGGGGATCTCGCCGTCGCGGCGGGGCCGGTCGGACGCAGGGGAGAACTCGGAACGGACGTCAACCTCAAGGCGTCGATCTACAGCTATTCGATGACCAAGGGGCTTTTCGCCGGACTCTCCCTGGAGGGAGCGGCCGTCAATGTCGATTCCACATCGAACCACGAGTACTGGAAGGCCGACATGTCGGCGAAAAACGCGCTTTCGAAAAAGGCTTCCGATTCGCGGATTCGCGCGCTGACGGCGCAAATCGACCGGGTCATCGGGAAGCGCTGACCGGCGCGGACGGGGTATATTCCGGGATAAGGCTTTCCAATTCCCGGAGTATATCTCCGTCGTTCCTCGCGATCATGCGCTCGACGCGTTCCGACACCTCGCCGGGCGTCGAGCTGTGTATGCCGAGGTTCGAGACGAAGATCTTCTCGTGCACCGTGGTTTGGACTCTCGTCGGATCGTAGAACAGCTCCTCGAAGAGCTTTTCCCCCCGCCGTATTCCCGTGAAGACGATCGGGATATCCCTGTACGGCTCGTAGCCGTGCAGACGAATGAGCATCTCCGCCATATCGACGATCCGGACCGGGTCGCCCATGTCGAGGACGAAAAGCTCTCCGCCGGAAGCGAGCGCCGCCGACTGAAGCACGAGACTGACGGCTTCGGGAATGAGCATGAAATAGCGGCGCATTTCCGGGTGCGTGACCGTTACGGGCATTCCCGCCGAAATCTGGTCCTCGAACTTGGGGATGACGCTCCCCCGGCTCCCGAGAACGTTTCCGAACCGGACGGCCATATACGCCGTCTGTGGGTGTTCCTTTCGGACGTCGTTCAGAATCATCTCGGCGACACGCTTCGTCGCCCCCATCACGCTCGTCGGGTTGACCGCCTTGTCCGTCGAGATGAGGAGCATTTTTTCCACGCCGTACCGCCCGGCCAGCCGCGCGACGTTCAGCGTTCCTCCGGCGTTGACGCGGACCGCTTCCCTAGGATTCATCTCCATCAGCGGAACGTGCTTGTGCGCCGCGGCATGAAACACCAGCGCCGGCGAATACAACCGGAACACGGCCTCCATCGCGACGGGATCCGCCACATCGGCGATAACCGGCCTGTACGGGACGCCGATATGCTCGCGCGAAAACGTTTCGATCAGGGTATAGATCGACTGTTCCCCGTGCCCGAGCAGGATGAGTTCCTTCGGCCCATACTGCGCCGCCTGTCGGGCTATTTCCGAACCAATCGATCCCCCCGCGCCCGTCACGAGGACGGACCGCCCCCGGATGACGCCGGCGATTCCCTCGAGATCGAGGCGCACAGGCTCGCGTCCCAAAAGGTCTTCAAGCCGGACCTTGCGGAGGCGGCTGATGGAGACCTTTCCTCCGGCGATCTCGCGCAGGCTGGGGAGCACGCGGACTTCAACGCCCGTCGGAACGATCGAGTCGAATATCTTTCGGATGCGTGTTCCGCTCGCCGAAGGGATCGCGATGACGACGACGCGGACGTCCTTCTCCCGTATGATGTCGCCGATCCTGTCGACGGAACCGAGAACGGGAAAGCCGGCGACCGTTTTTCCCTTTTTGTCGGCGTCGTCATCAACATACCCGACCGGGAGCAGATCCGATACGTTCCGGCTCAGATCCCGCGCCAGCAGGGTTCCCGCTTCGCCGGCTCCGACGATGAGCGTCCGGATCCCTTCCCGCGGCGCGCGGTTGCCGGACGCGAAGAAGCGCCAGGAGGCGCGCACCGCGCCGCAGAGGATGATTCCCGAAAGCAGCAGGATCGCGAGCGAAACTCTCGGAAGCATGAGCCCTCGCCAGAAAGTTCCAATCAGCGAAAAAACGAGCGCCGCGATCACGTAAAGCCGCGACAGCCGCGAATACTCCTCGACGCTCGCCTGCGGCCAGTACACCGAATACATGCCTCCCGCAGCGAAACTGCAACACACGATCAGGCAGAAGAGCGACGTGCTGCCGAGAAAGATGTCGATGTAAATGGAGGGAAGAAAGAGCGTCAGCCGAAGGGCGAACCCCATATAGGAAGCTATGAAACAGCAGATGATGTCGATCAGGACGACGTTCCTGGTTCTGCGGGCCAGGCCGACCCACCAGGATACGAAACGGACGTGCAGCGTGTTCACGGGATCATCCTCCCAGCTGGTGCGCGCATGACGCGCGCACCTTCACGAAGAAACGGAAACGTCAGAGAATGATCTTTTTTCCCCCGCCCTGCTGCGGGCCGCCCATTCGATTGAGCTGCTGCAGGACGGCAGGAGAGGCGACGTCGATTTTAGGCTTCTGCGTCTGTTTGGACATGGCGTCCTGAAGTTTCTTTTCATAGTCTTCCATGCTTTTCTTGAGCGCTTTGACATCCCCTTTGATCCAGAGAAGAATGCTTTCGGCGACGGCGTTCACCATGTCGTCGTCCGGTTCTTCCTGAATCAGGCCCAGCTCCTTGAGGATTCTGTGTTCCTCTTTGATGGACTGGATGATATCCACGTCCGTGATGAGTCCCTTTTTATACAGAACCCTGGTCACGATATTGGAACGGCTCTTCATGTTCTCGTCGCTCATGGCCAGACCGTCCAGGCGGGAGATCATCATGGAAATCAACTCGTCAAAACTGATTTGCATCGGCATTGCACAAGGCCTCCTTCTGTATGGCGTGCGTCACGCGAGCCATTCTATAGCAATCATTCCGATTGTGTCCACCCGCCCGCATCACATGGACGCGCGCAGGTCACACGTTGAAGCGGATTTCGATCATGTCTCCGTCCCGGACGAGGTATTCCTTCCCCTCCAGCCGCAGCAGACCGGCGTCCCGGCAGGCGGCGAAAGAGTCCTTGCAGGCGACGAAGTCGTCGTAATGCGTCACCTGGGCGCGGATGAACCCGCGCGCGAGATCCGTATGGATCGTTCCTGCCGCGTCGACGGACGTCTCCCCCTTGTGGAGCGTCCAGGCGCGGACCTCGTCCTTTCCCGTCGTGAAAAAGGAGATGAGCCCGAGCAGTTCGTACGCGTTCCGGATCAGGCGATCCCTGCCCGGCTCCCGGATCCCGAGCCCCGTCATGAACTCCTCTTGGTCTTCTGGAGAAAGTTCGGCGATATCCATTTCCATCCGCCCGTACACGCACACGAGACGAAGGCCGTGTCGTTCGACAATCGCCCGGAGCGCATCGCCGCCTGCGACCGTGTCGGGCGCCTGCGTCTCATCGAGGTTGAGCACGACGAGTTCCGGTTTGAGCGTCAGGAGTGCGAAACCGCTCAGCGATCGCCGCTCCTCCGCGCTCAGGGTGACTTCCCGCAGGGGTTTTTCTTCCATGAGTTCCCCCTGAAGCCGCTCAAGCAACGCCATTTCGACATCTTCGGCGGGAAGCAGCTTTTTCTTGGATTTCAGGCGGGAGATCCGGTTATCCATGACGCCGAGATCCCGATAGATCAGCTCCATTTCGACGATTTTCCAGTCCCTGGGGGGATCGATGCTGTTCTCCGAGTGCGAGACGTCCGGATTGTCGAACGCCCGGACGACATGCACGAGCGCATCCGATTCGGCGACGTACGAAAGGAACGAGTTGCCGAGCCCCGCCCCTTTGCTGGCGTCTCTGCTCAGACCGGCCAGATCCACGAACTCCACGGTCGCGGGGGTCTCCTTTTTGGGCTCGAAAACGGAAACCAGATGATCGAACCTGGGGTCCGGAACGGCCACCATGGCCCGGTTCGGGTCGGTCTTTCCGCTCGCGTAGGGTTTGACCTCCGCCCCGGCCCTCGTAATCAGATTGAACACGGTGCTCTTCCCGCACAGAGGCAATCCGACGATGCCACATTTCAACATGCTGTACTCCTCCTGCTCCGAAAGGTGTGCAGTCTCATCCGAATGCATTATAATCGTTTTCATTCCCATGGGGGAACTTCGGTCAACAAGGGGAGCGAAAGATGCACATATCCATTCTGACGAACAATACAGCACGGTCACTCTTCCCGCCCGAGCCCACGGGAAACCGGACAAGGACGTTCTGAACCGCATGTTCTGGCTGACCTTCCCTCCGATCCTTTCGATCCCGCTTGCGCTGCTCACGCTGTTCCTCCAGGGAACCGGCGAACGGCACGCATATTCGGGCGCGTCGCTGCTGCTTCTCGGCTCCCTCTACCTCTTCGTCACCGCGACGTACACGCTCGCGACGATGCGGGAATCGACGCTCTCGCGCTTCTCCCTCCAGCTCATAGCGCAGGGCATTTTCGTCAACATCATCGCGCAGCACCTCGGAACGTATGTCATCCTCCCGTGGGCCGCAAACGCAATAACCGTCGTGGGGCTCATTCTCCTGGCGGGATCGCTGCTCCGGGCTCCGGCGCCCGCTTCTCCGCAGACTTCAAGCCGGAGTTCGGCCGAAGACGTCTCTCTGGAATCCGGCATTTCCGTCGAGGATATTCCGGCTCCGTTCCTCTCCGCATCCGACGAAGGGAACGTCCTTTCGGCGAACACGGAGATGCTGAAACTTCTCGGGAAGGACGTTTCGGCGGTGGTCGGGCGCCCTGTCACGGATTTCCTGCCCCTCGGGGAAGAATCCGTTTCCATCCAGGGGCGGCAATTCGACATGGGGCACAGACAAGCCGGGAATGTTTTCCACTTTACGCTCCGTGAACGGGGAAATGCGGGCGGGGCGGCGATGCAGCCGAACACAGCCATTCTTGAGATCGTCGACAGGACGACGTCTCTCTTCACGAAAGCATACGGGGACGTGCGAATCCCCGAGGAAATCAGCCGTGCGTCGAGATACCGGCGCTGGCTCTCGTCCGTTCTCTTTCGCGTGGAATTCCACTCGTTGCCGGGGATGCCGCCCGATGCCGCGCGGGAAAACTATTTCATGACGGAATTCTGCAGGTTCGTCAAGGCGAACACCCGTACGAGCGATCTGTCGTTCTTTCTGGGAGACCGGCAGGTCATCATTCTCCTGCCGGAAACGCCGCAACAGGGCGCGAAGGACGTCGAGATGAAGTTGCTCCAGATTCCGGAATCGTTGCAGCAATACATGGAATCGAGTCCGACCAAGGCCGTCATACGGCATGGGCTGTGTTTCTACAGCGGGAACTACCCATTTTCTTTCGACCAGATGATGCAGAAACTCTATGAAGCAATCGCCGAAAACGATTGAGACGCTTCTTTCACGCCGTCGGGAAAAGCTTCCTTGAGACCGTGACCGCTACCCCGCGAGGCCGAGCCTGATCCCCGACGAAAGGACCGCAAGCGCGCCCGTCTGATACCACGTTCCGTCGTCATCCTTGCTCCATCGCGGCATCTTTGCGTTCCCTGCGGGGATGTCGATGACGCCCGCCAAAAACCATTCTCCGTTTCCGTCTTTCTGCCACATTCCGTTCGCCTCCCCTTCGGGTGTCGCTTCCTTCGACGCTTCGACATCGTCGATCATGCACGAAACGATACACCCGAAAGCTTGGACTGTCAACTATCGTTTAGAAAAAAGATGATAATAAACTAATATTTATTTTTCCTCTTCGAGCAGGAGCGGGATGCGAACCTGAGAGGGTTGAAGGCCTCGGGCATTGATCCTGTTCATCAGGATTCGCGCGGCGGCGGTTCCGACTTCGAACGCGGGCCAGCGAAGAACGAAATCGGCCGGAGCGGGCGATTCCGACGTTCGGATGACGGGAATGCCTGCGCCCGACGCCCCGCAGTCGCCGTCGCGTATGACGGCTTTCGCATCCGGGTCGGCCGCGGGA
>CAYVKE010000105.1:0-11548 GCA_964451935.1 uncultured Synergistaceae bacterium
CGTTTCGTTTCCGTTCCCGTGGCGCAACGGGACGTCCCGCAGTTTTCGCTGATCGTATCCGCTGACGTAAAGACCATCCGGATGCCGGCGCAGAGCGTTCCGGCGAAGGAATTGACCCCTGTTTCGGAGATTGTCGGACGGCCCGCGCTCGTGCCGCTTACGGCGGGCGATATGATTTTCCGGAGCAAGGTCGCCGCGAACCCGGAGCGCTTCGGCGTCGCGTATCGTCTCGGAAAGGGCGTTCTGGCCATCGCCGTCCCGATTGACGAGGTCGTTGCTTCCGGAGGGTTGTTGCGTCCCGGGGATTACGTCGATCTCTTTCACGTCGTCGCGACCGCGAAGGAGCCCATTCCGATCGCACGACTTCTCCTGTCGCGGTTGAAGGTGCTTTCGATAGGCGGCTCGTTGACGAGAAGCGAAGAGCGAACGGACAAGGCCAAGGTGAACGTCGCCCGAACGGCCGTTCTCGAGGTGAATCCGCTTCAGGCCGCGATCGCCGCCTGGGCGCAGAGTCAGGGAAACTTCCGGCTGGCTCTTCGTCCGGCGGGGGATGAGTCCGAGACGCCCGTTGTGGAATACCGGGGACCGGAGAATATGAGGCCCGCCCAGGTCTCGCCGGTCCCTGCAGAACGACCGCGCACGATCGCGAAAACCGGGAGGGCGACGGGGAAGGGCTGGGCGATACAGATCCTTTCGCCCGGGGCCTCGACGACGGTTCTGGTTCCGCGGGAAGGGGGGCGAAAGCCGTGACGGGAAGAGCGTTCCGTTTGCAGTGGAGAGCGCTTTTTGTCGCGCTTCACATCGTCCTGTTCGCACTCGCCTCGTTGTCGGAGGGGGCCGAATACCATCTCGACGAAGGCGAGTCCGGAATCCTCGTGTTCGAATCCATAACCCGCATAGCGGTCGGAAATCAGCAAATCCTCGACGCCGCGCCTCTTTCCCAGCACCAGATTCTCCTGACCGGGAAAAAGACGGGGCTTTCGACGCTTCTCGTCTGGGACTCCAAGGGGCAGCACAAGGACACCGTGATCGTCCACCAAAGCCGCGGCGCCTCCCAGTGGGAACTCGACGCCGCGATCGACGCGAAATCCGTAAAGGCGTCGGTCAAGGGAAAGGGCGTCATATTGGAAGGCGTCGTCGAGACCACGAAGGATCGGAAACGCGCCGAGGCGATAGCGTCCCTTTTCGGCGAAAAGGTGGTCAACCTCATAGAAGTCCGCAACGCGCGGCAGATTCAGCTCGAAACCACGCTGATGGAACTGAACACCCAGGCCGCGCAGAAGCTGGGGTTCCGAAGCCTTTCCTGGAAACGCAACGAGGTCGGGGAAGTGACCTTCGGGATGTCGCCGACCACCGGGAGCTACGCTCTCTGGGATGACGCCGTCGGCGTGTCGAAAGCCGTGGCGACGACCTTCGACGCGCTGGTACAGAACAACGAGGCGCGGATCCTGAGCCGGCCGTATCTCGTCACGCTGAGCGGAGAGGAAGCCTCGATCAATGTGGGCGGGGAGATTCCCGTTCCCGTCGGCATCGAAAACAACCAGATAAAGATCGAATGGAAGCCGTACGGGGTGATTCTGCGCATCACGCCCGAAATCGACGCGTTGGATCAGATCTGGCTCACCCTCTTCGCCGAGGTGAGCGAGATCGACTGGGACAACGCCATCGAGGCGAGCAACATCAAGATTCCCGCTCTGAGAACGCGCAAGATCTCGAACAAGACCCGCGTGAATCCGGGGCAGACGCTCGTGATCGGCGGACTGATCGACAACAAGCAGACGAAACTGCTGAGCAAGATTCCTCTCCTCGGAGATATTCCGGTCCTGGGGGAGTTGTTCCGGAGCAAGAGCTTCCAGAATTCGCAGACCGAACTCGTCGTGACCGTTATCCCTCAGGTGGTGGGGCGAAAATGATCCGGATACTCCTTGTCGATGACGATTCCGCGGTTCGCGGGGCGATCAGAGGCATGATCGATCAGGAAACCGATATGACGGTTGTCGCGGAACAGGATTCCCTCGGCGGAATCATGGATTCGCTGCGACGATACCGACCGCATATTCTCCTTCTGGATATCAATCTGCCGGACGGAAACGGACTCTCCGTGGTTCCCGACGTCGTGGCGTCCTTTCCGGCTACAGGCGTCATCATGATTTCGGTCCAGAAAGACGTTGATTTTCTTCGGGAGGCGATGCGCGCCGGCGCGAAAGACTACATCACCAAGCCGTTCCAGCCGGAAGACCTCGCGAGGACCGTCAGGGCCGTTTTCGGCGCCGCGAAGCAGGGCGGCCTCCGCGAAACGCGAATCATCGGCGTATGGTCCTGTCGGGGGGGCGCGGGCGGGACGGCGTTCTCCCTTTCTCTCGCCGATGCGCTCGGAAGTTCGGACAAGGATGTCGCCGTGATCGACGGAGACCTCTCTTTCGGGGACGCGGCGTTCTATCTCGACGCCCGCCCCGAACTCACCTGGGTCGACTGGGCCCGGGAGGCTGGATGGGACCGCTCAGCGGGCATCCGTTTCCTCACGCGGACGCCGACGCTCCCGTTCGGAATTCTCGCGGCTCCGAGAAATCCGGCGCAGGCCGAACTCATCAAACCCGGGATGGGGACGTCCTTTCTCCGCTCCGTGGAACAACGGCTGGACTATATCGTTATCGACCTTCCCCGCTCCCTTTCGGACACGGTCCTCGAACTGGCCGAAGCCTGTCATGCGCTCTGGCTTCTGACGGATCTTTCATGTTCGGGGATCAAGAATCTGCGTCTTCTGCGTACGTTGCTCGATCAGTTGCGGTTCCCGAATGACGAATGCGCCGTCGTCGTGAACAGGGTCGAGAAGCGAAACAAGGGGGACCTCGAGAGAATCCGGGCGGAGTATTCGCTGCGCGGTCTTCTTCCGCTCGATGAAAGCGTCGAACAGGCGTGGACGAGGGGGATGACCCCGTTGCGGGCCTTTCCGAAAAGCCCGTACTCCAGGGAAATCCTTCGCATCGCCGCGGGCTATTTGTCCGGAGCGTGCGCATCATGAGTCTTCTTGGACGACTCGCCGGGAAAAAGGGAGGTGCGGACGCCCGTCAGGCCCCCGCCGTATCGCCGGCCTTCCGGGACGCCCAGAAGCGTCTTCTTTCGCGTCTCGCCGACATGGTGACGCAGGATTCTGAGGAAGGAGGGGAACGGCTTTCCGGAGACGCGCTGAAAGCGCGCGTCCTCTCCGTTCTGGACGATATGCTTCGGGATGTGACGACGCTGACGCCGACCGAGCAGGAATTGCTTCGGGGCTCCGTCATGTACGAAGTCTTCGGGTTCGGCCCCATACAGCCATTTCTGGACGACGACCACGTCTCCGAGATTATGGTGAACGGTCCGGACAGGGTTTTCGTCGAACGAAAAGGCAAAATCGAACTTTCCGATGTGACCTTTGTGGATGACGAACACGTGAGGCGCATTATCGAGAAGATCGTCGCCCCGATCGGGCGACGGATCGACGAGTCGTCCCCAATGGTCGACGCGCGTCTCCCGGACGGATCGCGGGTGAATGCGATCATCCCCCCCGTTTCCATTGACGGACCGTCCATCACGATCCGGAAGTTCCGCAAGGAGCCCTTTTCTTCCACGGATCTCATCGGTTTCGGAACGTTGTCGGAAGAGGCGGCTTCCTTTCTGCGAAGCGCGGCCGAGGCGCGCTATAACGTTCTGGTATCGGGCGGGACCGGGTCCGGAAAAACCACGACGCTGAATGTCCTCTCGTCGTTCATCCCGTCCGACGAACGCGTCGTGACCATCGAGGACGCCGCGGAACTCAGCCTGCAACAGCCTCATGTCGTCCGGCTTGAATCGCGCCCTCCGAACATAGAGGGAAAGGGCGCGGTCACGATACGCCTTCTGGTCCGCAACGCGCTGCGGATGCGCCCGGACAGGATCATCGTCGGAGAGTGCCGGGGCGAAGAGGCGTTCGACATGCTCCAGGCCATGAACACCGGCCACGACGGATCCCTGACGACGCTGCACGCGAATTCGCCGCGCGACGTCCTTTCGCGCCTCGAGAGCATGGTGCTCATGGCCGGAATGGATCTCCCGACCCGCGCAATACGGGAGCAAATCTCCTCGGCGGTCGATCTCATCGTTCACCAGGAGCGCCTGAGGGATGGAACGCGTCGCGTCGTGAACATTACCGAGATCACCGGAATGGAAGGCGACATCATACAGACGCAGGATCTGTTTGCGTTTCACCACGCCGGCTTTGACGAAAGCGGACGAATCCGGGGGACGCTTCAAGCGACGGGGCTCCTCCCCGCGAGAATCTACAAGTTCGAGCTTTCGGGCGTCCAGATCCCGAAAGACCTGTTCCGGCGTCGATAGGGATGCCGATGATCCCGGCGCTCATCGGAGTCCTCGTTTTCCTTTCCTTCCTCTGCGTCATGTCGCTCTTTTCCGTGAATCATCCCTCGTCGCTGATGAAGTCGGACGTCTGGCTCTCTTCGGCGGCGTCTGAATCTCCGGCGAAAGGGGCGACATTGCTGTCCGTTCCTCTTCCCCTTCGCGTCCAGCGCAGGGTTCGCAACATTCTCTCCTCGGCCGGGCTTCAGTTCAAACCCGGAGAGGCGATCGCGCTGTGGTTCGGATTCTTCATTCTCGTTTCGATTTCGGGGCTCCTTGTGCGGGGAAGCGCGGGGCTTCTCGCGGGGGGGCTCGTCGGGATTTTCCTCCCGATACTCCTCCTTCGCCGAATGATGGACTCGCGCATGCAGAAGCTGGAACACCAACTCCCGGTTCTGATGGACCTCCTCGCTTCGGGACTCAGGGCCGGTTTCAGCCTCATGCAGGCGTTGCAGCACTCCGGAGGGCAACTTGACGCCCCGCTCGGTCCCTCGATCGGGGCGGTCGTCTCGGACATCACGATGGGACTCGATGTCGAGACGGCTCTTGGGCGCTGGATTGAACGAACCGGCAGCGACGATCTCGAAATGGTCGTCACGGCGATTCTCGTTCAACGCGAGGTGGGAGGAAACCTGGCGGAGATCCTGGAAAACATCGCCGGACTCTTGCGCGACCGGCAGGATGCGGCCATGGAAATGCGAACGCTGACGGCCCAGGGGCGTCTCGAAGGCGCGATCATCTCCCTGTTGCCGGTTGCTCTTGCGCTCGCGATACACCTCATGAATCCCGGGTATATGGACCCGCTGGTGACGACGCCCCTCGGGAAGGTCATTCTCTCCGCGGCCGTCGTTTCCGCAGGGATCGGCATCTTTCTCGTCCAGAGAATCGTCAAGCCGAAGTTCTGAAAGGAGACGGGCGGGCGTGTCGACTCCTCTCGCAGTGTTTTTTCTGAGTCTCGCGGCGTTTCTTTTGATTGCGCGCTCGTTGACGCAGTCCGCGTCGTCGGCGTCCGAAAAGGTCGACCGGTATCTGCGGGAGGGGGACACGGAAAGCCCCGACTCCTTCAGGGACAGAATCCTGTCGCCCGTCTGGGGAGCATTCAAGCGGACCGCGCTGAAAATCTATCCTCCCCATATTCTCAAAATGCTCGACACGTATTGCATGTATGCGGGTTACCCGATGGGAATCACCGGAGAGATCCTCGCCGGGACGAAGGTGTTTTTCGCGATGCTGTGCGGCGCGCTGGGAGCGGCTTTTTCGACCGGCCGTTACGTGTTTCCCGTTGCGTTTCTGATGATTTTCTTCGGCTACGCCTTTCCGGGCGTTCTCATGCAGCGACGCATCAAACTCAGGAGAGAACACGCCGAGAGACAGCTGACGGATGCGATCGATCTGCTGGTAGTCAGCGTCGAGGCGGGGCTTGGGCTGGATGCGGCCATGAAGCGGGTGGCGGACAAAATCGGCGGTCCGATAGGCGAGGCTTTCTCCGGCTCGCTCTACCAAATCGCATTGGGAGAGAGCCGCGAGGCCGCCTTCCGGGGCATTTACGACCGGATTCCGATTCAGGAGGTGGGGCAGTTCACGGGAAGCATCATTCAGGCGGAACAGCTCGGCGTCTCGATAGGAAAGGTTCTGCGGACGCAGGCGGGCATGCTCCGAAGGAAGCGGCGTCTCAAGGCGGAGGAGCACGCCCGCAAGGCTCCGATAAAGATCCTCTTTCCGCTGGTGCTGTTCATTTTCCCGTCGCTCTTTGTCGTCATCCTTGGGCCGGCGATTATCAACATCGTTCAGGAGTTCATCCTGAAATGAGTCGCGGAGAGCTGTTTTCCGTCGTTCATCAGTCAGGCGCGTGCATCGCGCGGAACGTTCGAAAAGCGGATACGTTCTTATCGCGTCTCGTCGGCCTCGCGTGGAGCGGAAAGCGGCGCGCGCTGTGGCTCGAACCCTGCGGCTCCATCCACACGATCGGAATGTTCTACCCGTTGGATGTCGTGTTTCTGGATGAACGAGGGGTGATTCTCAGGACGCTCCTTGCATTGGGCCCTTTCCGGGCGGCGATGTGCCGCCGCGCCCGGATCACCCTCGAATTTCCTGCGGGGACGGCGCCTTCGAAGTTTCTTTCAACGGGGGAGAAGCTGTATCTGTATCCCGAAAATCAGCCTCCGGAGACGACAAACGAAATGCCCCTGCGCTGAAGAAGCTCCTTGCAGCGATCGACCATATCCCCCTGGAGAACGATGTCCCGCTCGTCGACGGACGAGCCGCAGCCCAGCGATCGCCTGAGTTCCTGCGCCAAAGACGCGATTTCGGATGAAGAGAACCCGGCTGTTTCGACGAGGGTGACCGTCTTTCCTTTGCGCCCCTTGCGTTCCCTTCGAAGCACAAACCGTTCGCGACGTACAGGGGCGGCGGTTTTGCGAATCGCGGGAGCCTCGCTGGATGCCGGAGCGCTATTTGCATCGTTCGAAAGAGACGAAAAACCGAGTTCGCGCGCGGCGAGAGCGAACTCCTCCCGGAGAACGAGTTCTTCGGAAACTGGGTTGATCTTTGTTTTTGGTTTCATGGGGCCTCCTGTTCCGTCATATCTCAAGAAGCTCGTTGCAAGAACGCGGCGAAGAAGGTACAATGCATTTGCGGCTTTTTTGGGGAGATCCAGTCCCATGCGGCGAAGCCCCACGAACCCTGTCAGGCCCGGAAGGGAGCAGCAGTAAGTGGTGTGCGACGGGTGCCATGGGGGTGCTGGATTTCCCCAAAAAAGCCGTTTTGTTTATTCTCTTCCCGCAATCAGGCGATTCCATCCCTTCACGAAACGGATCATTCCATCGCGGACGCGTTCCTTCGACGTCGTATAAGCGATTCGTACATGCCCCGGAGCGCCGAAGGCGTCGCCGGGCACCATCGCCAAACCCTCTTTTTCGAGGAGTTCCGTGCAGAATTCCATCGAGGAAACGCCGAGCGACGATATGTCGGGAAAGGCGTAAAACGCTCCGGACGGGGGGATGATCTTCAGTCCGTCGCAGACCGAGAGTCCGTCGAGGACGATCTTTCTCCGTTCGCGGTATTCCGTCCTCATGGAAGCCGTCGTTTCCTTGAGCGACGAAAGTCCCGCTACGGCGCCGGCCTGCGCGAAGGAGCACGCGCAAGTGGTCAGGATCTGGTGCGCCTTCGTGATGAACGGACGAAACGCCGGAGGGCAGAGGACGTATCCGATGCGCCAGCCCGTCATGGACAACGGCTTCGAGAGGGAACTAACGACAAACACGCGGTTCCTCGCGTCCGGAATCGCAGCGACGCTCTCGTGTCGTCCTTCGTAGAGAAAGTCGGCGTAACATTCATCGGATACAAGAAGCAGACCGCGTCGTTCCGCGAGGTCGAAAAGCCGGGCGTTGCATTCCGGAGAGATGACATGTCCCGTGGGATTGCACGGGGAGTTCAGCACGACAAGCCGCGTCTTGTCCGTCACGAGCCTTTCGATGGCGTCGACATCGGGATCTCCGGCCGTCGGCGCGGACACCGGGACTGCGGAACAGAGCCGAACCTGGTCGAAGTATGCGGGAAACGCCGGAGTCGGGATAATGACCTCGTCTCCCGGGTCGAGCGCGGCGAGAAAAACTGTCATGAGGGCTTCCACGGCGCCGCAGGTTACGACGACATCCTCCCACGAGCAGCGGACCCCGCGCGCCTCTTCCATGGCCGCCAAAGCCCTGCGCAGTTCGGGAACGCCGGCTCTGGGCGTATACGCGACCTTTCCCCTGCGAAGGGCGTCGATAGCGGCGTCTTTTGCGTTTTGGGGGGAATCCGAATCGGGCTGCCCGATTTCGAAGTGGACGATATCCTGCCCCGCCTTTTCCAGGACGGCCGCGCGTTCCGAAATTTCCCGGATGCCCCCTTCATAGGAAAGCGTGCGGATTCGCTCGCTCGCGTCCATGGGCTATTCCGTTTCGCCTTCCTGCCGGTTTTCAGGCGCGGAGGGGCTCGGCGATATGTCGATGAGCGCTTCGATCAGGCGTTCCATGTTGATGACGTCGGGTTTTTGCGCCTCGGTGACGCATTTCTGTATATAATGCTTGAGGATTTCGATGCAGGCTTTCTGCATGGCTTTCCTCGCGGCGGAAAGCTGCAACAAAATATCATAGCATTGCTTGTCCTCGAGAATCATTCTCTGGATCCCGCGCAACTGTCCTTCCACGCGACGAAGGCGATTGAGCATCGCCTTTCTTTCGGGAGGTAGGTTGTCGAGTTTTTCGATAAGCGATTCCTTGCCCATTGATGAAGGCCTCCATTTCCGTTCGGTTTATTACAGCGAAATACGGGGTATATGCTACTTCCTGGATGCTTGAAGGTCAACCCGGATCTGTGCTATACTCACCGACGGTTCACATTCCACACATGGACCGACAGGCCGGGGTGTGCCTTTCAATGGGAAAGGTTCCCGGTCGGGATGACGTCCATGGAGGAAAAAACTCATTCCCGGGAGGGGACATGTCATGTCGGTAGTCAGTATGAAGCAACTTCTCGAATGCGGTGTGCATTTCGGACACCAGACCCGCAGATGGAACCCGAAGATGAAGCCGTATATCTTTACGGAGCGCAACGGGGTCTACATCATCGACCTGCAGAAGACGGTCCGCGGGCTTGAAAAGGCCTACGATTTCGTCAAGGAGGTCTCCAAGAACGGCGGAACGATTCTTTTCGTGGGGACCAAGAGGCAGGCGCAGGACACCATCCGCGACGAAGCCGGACGCGCCGGACAGTATTATGTGAACCAGCGCTGGCTCGGCGGTTTCCTCACGAACTTCGGAACGATCCGGAAGCGCGTATCGCGCATGCTCGAACTTCGGAAAAAGGAAGACGAGAATTCCTGGCAGAACCTGCCGAAGAAGGAAATTTCGCTGCTCCGGAAAGAACTGGCCAAACTTGAGAAAAACCTGAAGGGAATCCAGGACATGCGCGTCGTTCCCGACGTGCTCTTCCTGATCGATCCGCGGCGGGAAGAGAACGCCGTCGCCGAAGCCAGAAAGCTTGGCATACCGGTCGTCGCCATCGTCGACACGAACTGCGATCCGGAAGTCATCGATTATCCGATCCCCGGCAATGACGACGCCATCCGCGCCATCAAACTGATCGCCGGACTTATGGCCGACGCGTTCATCGAGGGACGGCAGGGAACGGATTCCGTCGGAGCAGCGGCCGCGGCCGAAGGTGAGGACGCAGCACCGGTGGATGTGACGGAAACGGACATCATAGAGGTCAAGGAGCGCCTTCACGAAGTGTACGATCAGGTCGTCGAGCCGACCGAAGCGTAGGCTCGGGCCGTAGCGATTTTTTTCTTGAGGAGGAAAACGTAATGGAAATCAGTGCAAGCGTTGTCAAGGAACTGCGTGAGCGCACCGGGGCGGGAATGATGGACTGCAAGTCGGCTCTCGCCGAGGTCGGCGGGGATATGGAGAAAGCCATCGATTTCCTGCGCGAGAAGGGGCTCGCCAAGGCGGCCAAGAAGGCGACGCGGGAAGCCTCCGACGGCAAGGTCTTCTCGTACATCCACACGAATTCCAAGATCGGCGTGCTTCTGGAACTCAACAGCGAGACGGATTTCGTCGCGAAGACCGACGAGTTCATCGCCCTTGGACACGAGATTTCCATGCAGATCGCCGCTGCGGCGCCGCAGTACCTGAAACCGGAGGATGTGCCGCAGGATGTTCTCGATCGTGAAAAGGCGATCTACCGCCAGCAGGCTCTCGACGAAGGCAAACCCGAAAAGCTGGTCGACAGGATCGCCGAGGGGAAGGTTCAGAAATTTTTTGAGACGAGCTGCCTTCTGGAACAGCCCTATATCAGAGATCAGGACAAAAAAGTCAAGGATCTGGTCGTGGCGTGTATCGCGAAACTCGGGGAAAACATCGTGGTGCGACGCTTCGCACGATTCGCGATCGGCGAATAGGGACGAAGAGGGAAAGATCATTCAGGGCGGGGGAGACCTCGCCTTTTTTGTGTCTTTGGGAGAGTGAGTCCGCATGGGGAAATACAACCGGGTGCTGTTGAAGTTGTCGGGAGAAGTTCTTGCCGGAGGGAAGCCCTTCGGCCTGGATTTCGAGGCGATTCGTTCCATCGGGGAGGAAATTGTTGAGGTCGCCAAAACCGGCATCCAAATCGCGATG
Organism: uncultured Synergistaceae bacterium; assembly: GCA_964451935.1. Classification (GTDB taxonomy): domain Bacteria; phylum Synergistota; class Synergistia; order Synergistales; family Aminobacteriaceae; genus CALFXN01. The sequence goes on from CAYVKE010000105.1 coordinate 10,530, forward strand.
GTCGTAGGCGGCGGAAATATGTTGCGTGGCAAGGAGATCGAGCAGATGGGGCTCGAACGCGCGCAGGCCGACTATATGGGAATGCTTGCAACGGTCATCAATGCACTGTGCCTCCAGGATGTTCTCGAGCGTTTGGGCGTTCCGACGAGAGTCCAGACGGCCGTCGAAATGCGGCAGATAGCTGAGCCGTATATCCGGAGGCGGGCGCTGCGTCACCTTGAGAAAGAACGAATCGTCATCTTCGGCGCGGGAACGGGATCTCCGTATTTCTCGACCGATACGGCGGCCGCGTTGCGTGCGGCGGAGATCGGCGCGGATTGCCTGTTGAAAGCGACCAAGGTAGATGGTATATATAACAAAGACCCGAAGAAGAACCCCGATGCCACGCTTCTGCATCGCATGACATATCTTGATGCGCTGATGAAGCAGGTGGAAGTTATGGACGCAGCGGCTTTTTCGTTGTGTATGGAGAACAAGATTCCCATATTTGTCTTTAACATTTTGCAGAAGGGGAATTTGATCGATTTTCTGGTGCACGACAGGAAAATCGGTACAATCGTCACAACGGGGGAGGAGGAACGGGACAATGCCGAAAAAGGAATTCAAGGACCTGAAGGACAGGATGGAAAAGGTCGTTGAGCATCTCCACGGTCAGTTTGCCGGTATTCGGACCGGGAGAGCGCATCCGGGGCTGGTGAACGATATCAAGGTCGACTATTACGGAGCGTCGACGCCGGTAAAACAGATCGCGACGGTGAATATTCCGGAAGGAAGACAGATTGTCATCACTCCTTTTGACAAGGCTTCGCTGAAGATGATCGAGAAGGGAATTCTCGCGTCGTCTCTCGGAGTCACGCCGCAGATCGACGGAGAAGTCATCCGGGTTTCCCTGCCGGAGCTGACGAAGGAAAGGCGCGTTGAGCTGACGAAGCTCGTGTCGAAATACGCCGAAGAGGCGAAAGTCGCGATTCGGAACGTCCGGCGGGACAGCAACGAACGATACAAGAAAATGGAAAAGG
>CAYVKE010000106.1:0-2942 GCA_964451935.1 uncultured Synergistaceae bacterium
TGTTTGGGGAAGTGTAATTGTCGTCGACGGGGAAGTGTAATTGTCGTTGACCAAACACCCGCGCAACGTCGCGCGAGCTGACGACGATCTTCGAATCCCGAATCACGATTCCGAGTTCCTTCATGTCATCCATTGACCGAGACCTCCTTCTTGATGCGCCGATAGTTCTTCTCGATGTCCCAGCATTTCCACCCCTCGTTCCATCGCCCCGCTGCGACCGCCTCTTCCATCGCGGCCCTGCAGATCTGCGTCCACGAATACCCGGCGGACTGGGCCGCCTCGATCTGCGGAAGCATCTCCTTCGTCATCCGGTACTGCTCGTCCACTCGCTTCGACCCGCCCCGCCTGGGTTTCTCCTTCAAAAGCCGCGACATGATGTCCATGAAAAAGCCCCCTCTGCCCAAGTTGTAATTGATTCAATCACGTTATAGGCGATAAACGTAATTGTGTCAATTACCTTTTCGTGGTTGCTCCGATGTAGGATGTACTTGGGTGATGCGCATGGCAAAGATCGTCAGGCAGATTCGGCTTGATCCTCTCGTTGAAGAAAAGGTTCAGCGTGTCGCGGACATCGAAGGGCGATCCTTCAGCAACGCGACGAACTGGTTGCTTGCGAAGGCAGCGGATGATTACCTTGCTCTGCATCCCGCGCCCTCCCAAGAGTCTTCCTGATGAAGCTTGAGCGGCTTCTGTCATCTTCTTGTGCCTTTTGATCGATCCAGTCGAGCAGAGCGCGATCAACCCTGATCTGGATCGTCTCCATTCCGTCGCTCATCCACTGCACTCCCCTTTCCTGCAATCGTCGCCCCTTGTTCGCAGCGAGCACAACCAACCGAGAATCCGTTTCTTTCTTGAAGATTTCCTTTCGTTGGTAAAAATTCGTTACGAAAGGAGGTGAAACGATTGATTTCTCCGACTCAATGGGAATTCGTGGTCGAAAAGGCGGCACAGATGACTACCGCAATGATCGGCAAGGAAAATAACAGCCTCAATGCGGAAGGAGCGGCGATTCTTTTCAAAAGGTTCTTCGCGGAAATCGTGGCAACGTATCCGAAGGACTCTTAAAAAAGAAACTTGAACAGCTCGCACGCGGCGGGGAAGATCTGGACTTCGGCCTCGCCGCGCGCCTTCGAAGAAAGAACCCGTATGATATACGCCTTCAGTTCCTCGCGAACTTCCTTAACCTCTTCAGGATACCTCATGTCTGCACACCCCTTTTCTCACGCTTTCAAAGACGCAATCCGATAAACATCCGTTGACACATTTTTCTTTGTCGAGTACCCTTCCCTCAAAAGGAGAGATCGCCGAATGAACACATCAGACTTCCTGTTTGCGCAACCTGGGTTCTTCAGAGGCATGGCTGCGACGCTCGATATCGGAGCAACGTTGACCGTGTTCAACGAATCGCAAACGCCGGAAGAAGCCGACGCGAAAGCGATCCGTTCCGACTGGCGCGTTGTCGGCGATGACTTGAGGGCAGCCGTCCGGAAGTTCGAAGAGGAACATGCCTTCTAGAGTTCCCGCAAAACAGCAAACGAATTCCGTTCAAGTCCAGGCGGCCTACTTCAACGGGCCGCTTCCTCCTCCCGATATCCTCGCAAAGTACAACGATGTTCTTCCCGGCGCGGCCGATCGCATCATCGCCATGGCCGAAAAGCAGGCGGAACATAGACAGGAACTCGAAAAGATCGCCGTCACATCCCGCGCGGGCGACAGCAGGCTTGGTGTCGTTTCCGGCCTTATCATCGGCGTGGTGGCCCTGCTCGTCGGCGGATACGTCATCGGCAAGGGGCATACCATATCCGGGATTCTTCTCGGCGGAGGCAGCATCGCTGGGCTTGTCGGCGTTTTCGTCTACGGAACCCGCAGCAGCAGCGCCGAACGCATCGAAAAGAACCGGCCGCAATAAGGCCTTGCCGCTTCAGAACAGAACCAGTTGCCCGCCCAGACACCCGATCGACTCAAGCCATCGTTCCAGGTCGCGCCGCGCCGGCGTATCGGAGACCCTTTTGCCCCTCTCTTCATTCGTCATTATCTTCAGCAGGAAATCCGCAGCCTCTTGAATGGCGGTCTGCCTGTCGGCGCACCCCTCGTCACGGTCCGATATGGGGCCCATAAACCCGGAATATATCCACGGATCGCCTTTCAGATCGAGGCGATATCCCCATCTCCATAATCCATCCAGGCAACAGGCGAAACGGATCTCAGCCGTAACGCGTTTTGTCGCGAACTCGATCTGTTCGATGTCGTCGACGTACACGCCGTGTTCGTTCGGCGCGCTCATCGTTCTCAGCTCGTTTTCGTCAGGCCGAAGGCTTCATCGAGCCCTGCCATCACGCGGTCGAGCGCATCGGCCATTGCCGGGATGTCGACGGCGCGTATATGGCGACGGATCAGATTGGTGTCGGCCTTCCGCAGATTCCGGGGTTGTTCGTGAGACCCCAGCTTCTCCACTTCGAGGAGCCGCTCCCCCCATGCCCAGGAGATCCAATCTACGACAAACCATCCCGCGTTCCCGTCGCCAACTACCTGTACGACGTGGGGCTCGACGGGTTCAAAACGTCTGCTCGCCTCCAGCTCCACGAGGTCGTGCAGCATGATCTCGTCGAAGTCGATCATGCCGCTCTTCGCCCCTTCCCCGCCTGCTTCCCTCGCGGCGCGCCGATCGGGAGCGCGGGCACGCCGGTCTTTCGCTCCCATTCGAGGTCGAACTCACGGAACAGTGTGGCGAGATAAGTATCCGAGATCTTCGGCGCTTCCGGGTCGGCCGCGGCTATCGCCTTCGCTATTTCCGGGAACGAGTGCCCCGCGACGCGCGCGGCCCGGATCTCGGCATAAAGGCTTTCGACGTACACTCGTTTCCCATTGCTCGCGCCGGAGCCATCCTTCGCCGCGAGCGTCGCCAGCGCCGACCAATCCTCACCCAGCGTGAGGATCGCCGC
>CAYVKE010000106.1:2952-11544 GCA_964451935.1 uncultured Synergistaceae bacterium
AGCCGCAGAAGACCGGTCCAACGAGCATCGTCACCGCGAGCGTCGCCAGCGCCCGCCGGATTTTAAGCAGCCCCGGCAGCGCGTCGTCATCAATGCTTACGTTCCCCATGGAGCAACCTCCAATCCCTTCAGCGTCGCCCACGCGTCAAGATCCCGCTGGGCCTCATCCCGGCTCCACCGGACGGGAACGGGAACCGTCATCTCAATCGATCTCCGCGTCTACGAATTCAGGCCTTCCCGCAAGGCCGCAGTACCCAGGGCGATTAGACCGGCGCGTCGTCCACGATTCCTCCGATTCGGTCCATCCCGCTATCTCCCCGTTGGGCGCATCTCCCGGCTTCCAAACCCAACTGGCCGACAGGTATTCGGGACGCTCCGGCTCTTCCTTTCGGTACGTGGCCACGAACAGAGCGTCCTTGTCATTGCAGGTCCGCGCCAATATATCGACGAACTGCTGGAATTCCGGACAGGACTCGACGAACTCCAGCGCCAGCAGGCGCAATGTGCGCCGGAGCATCGTTTTCCTTCTCCACGAAGCGGACACTCGAATTTCATCGCGGCACCGTTCAAGAGAATCATTCGCACTCACCTCCGAATCTCTTCCTGAAGAAGGCGTACTGATCCGCGTCCTTCGGTTCGAACGCGGGGCAGGCAAAGGCTTCGAACGGCATGATGTCGTTTATCGCCGCCTCGAGCACGAACAGCCGTTCCCGGTCCGCCGTGCATCGCCCCTCTCTCGACCCGTAGCAGTCCTTGCCGCGTTCCGTCCAGAAGCGGCACTCTCCGCAGACCGCCATGCGGTCACCATCCGAACGAGGAATAAACCGCCGCGGCCACCATTCCGGAAAGGAACGCGCACGCAAAAACGGCGCCCAGCGCGAACCGCCGCCAGAACCGCAGGCGGGCCGCTTCCTCCATATCGACCATGTACATCATGGCCGCTCCTCCTTCCGGAAAAAGCGCGGGCACTCGTCCGCCTGATCTCCGATCCATCGCATCCGCCTCGTTTCCGGACAAAAGCACCTGTTCGATCTGCCTATGCGGTCGAGATGCGAACAGCTCTTACACCGCGCCATGGCCGTCACCTCCGCAAAAATCCAGCGCCAGCAGCAGCGTCACAACCGCCGCGACGAATCCCAAAGCGAACATTCCCGATCACCTTCGATGCCGCTTGCGCCCGCGCTGCCGCCGCTTCATATACCAACGGGGACGCAAGATCCGCTTCTCAGGCGGGACAACGCGTACCGGCTTCAACTGCGCCGCCGCCCTTCCGTCGCTCGTTGATGCCCCGCGCCCTCGAAAGAAATTCATCCCACACCCAGGGATCAGACTTGTAGAGTCCCTGAAATTCCTTTGCCCGCTCTTCGGGCGTCATCCCTGGCTTTTCGGCTGTATATTCGTCCATAATGCAGCAGCCTCTCTTTCTATCGATCCGCCTGACCTTGCGCCTTTTCCTGCTTCGCAAGGTCGGCGATGCCGCGTACGAGTTCCTCCCGCTTGCCGGCGTCGACGGTATGCGCGACCCAGGGCACGATCTCCCTGGCGCCTGACTGCCGGTCCATCATCCATTCGATCCGCGCGAGTTCGAAAGCGCGGCCGGACAAGACGTCGAGCGCCCACGTTGCGAGGATGACGGTGTCGTCTCGCCCGTAGCGGCGAGCGAAATACGCCAACGCGTCCTCAAGCGCAAAAACGCTCGTCATGATTCACCTCCGCGCTTTGAAGACCGTACCCGCGGCTACGCGAACGAGAGCGGCGAGGAAAACGTCACGACCCGTTCGGTCAGCCCGAAATCCCGTACGATTTCGTCCTGAAAGCTCTTCATGCGCTCCGTGACCTTCCCGTCCCTTGCCGCCTTCAGTCGCTCAATCACCATCTCGGCGGCGCAGCGGATCTCCGCTTCCGGGACATCGTCGCCCCCGCGGAACTCGCCATTGATCCCCCACTGAATCGCCGGTTCGAGGTGTTCTGCGCGTTCGAACTCGGCCATCCTCGGAGCCACAAGAACTCGCACGATTGCCTTTGCCATCTGTCACACTCTCCTTCAATGGTTTAATTTTTCCGAATGACTCTAGTGCTACGATCATGTTCATCCTCAAGGGAAAGGAGGCGAACATGATGACTCCGAGAAACGAGAAAGTGCTTGACGCTACGGTTCAAGTGATGGTTGCGGCGATGGCGCAATTCAATTCGTCAGCCTGCCCAGCGGGCATTCCAGATTACTTCGCCGACTATTTCGAGACTATGTACAAGAAAATCGACTCGTTGATTCCAAAAGATAAGTAATCAACTCCACGACGGCGGGGAAGATCTGACCATCGACCTCGCCGTTCAACGCCTTCTCCATGTAGGCCACCAGTGCAACGCGCATCCGGCGGATCTCGTCCGGGGTAAAATTCATTTCTGTGGACGCAGCGTTTTTCTGCAACGCCATACTCACACCTCCCTTCGATAGGATTCCCTTTCGGTTTTCAAGGTCTCGGCCATCCCCGGCGTTCGTTGCCGGGTTCGCGCCTGGCTTTCCGCGCTTCAGATCACGCTCAGGAGCCTGTCGATCGCCGTCTTTACCTTCTCTCGCCCAAGGTGTACCTTTAACAAACGCACTGAAAATAAGGAGGCATCGTCATGGCAAAATGTCCGTATTGCGAAGAAGAAGTTTCCTTCGTTCTTATCAACGAAATTGAAATTCGCAGAACGCCGGACTTGAACGGACCACAGGGCGTGACGTATTCCTGTCCGAACTGTCAGAAGATCCTTTCCGTTCAGTACGATCCGTTTGAGAAGTGATCACTCGCCGATAGCGTCCCGGAAGCCTTCGAGCACCTGGAAAGCCTTCGCGAAAGCGCCCTTCCGTTCGACGGAAACGGTGTGCATGATCATTCCCAAAGGCGCGTCGTACCTCGGATTCCACTTGTCGATCGACGTGTAGGCCGAAAGGCAGACACGCAGCGTCACCGACTCTTCCGGCTGCCGTTGCGTCTCGAACGCCGACTCCATGCGCCGGAGGATGCTTTCAAGACTCGTCCCATCCGGCGCCATGACGGTTTCCGCCACATCCAGACGAAAATCGCGTTCATATTTCGGGTAATAGATTCGTGCATTGATGTACATGGAAAACTTCCCTCCTTTCGATAGGATTCCCTTTCGGTTTTCAAGGTCTCGGCCATCCCCGGCGTTCGTTGCCGGGTTCGCGCCTGTCGATCGCCGTCTTTACCTTCTCTCGCCCAAGGTGTAATTTACAAATTGCGCCCGATGAGCGAGGAACAAGGAGAAAAAATGGACGTTTCGATCAACTGGAAACAAGTGATAGACGGCAAGCTGGAAATGCAAGTCGGGTACTATGAAGAAGTCGATGGTTTGGGATATAGCGCCGACGTCATTGTCTGGGTGCCGTATTCCGATTCGCGCTCGGAGCTTGAGGCCCGCGCGAAGGTTGCTGCACATGAGTTTCTAAAGCGCGCCGTATCCGCCCATTCCTCATGATGTCGTCGACGACGACGGAAACGATCCAGTTCCGAAGCCACCTGTAAGACATTCAAATTCCCCTCCTCATCGGGAGCCCTTTGCCTGCTTCAGATCACGCTCAGGAGCCTTTCGATCGCCGTCTTCGCTTCCTCGCACTCCCGCCGCATCCTGCTCCGCTCCTCCGCGTCGATTCCGTCGGCGAGGATTCGCGGGTCGAGCGTCGATGTCGCGTCTCCGCATTCCTTCCACGCCGAGAGGGCAAAGATCAGGCGACAACCTTCCTCTTGTGGCGGTCTTTCATGATTGGGCGCGGCTTCTCCTTCGGGCCCCCCTCCGGAGAGGGGGAAGACGGAGGGTTTCCATCATCCAAAAGATCACTTGCAGGAACGTCGAGATTTGCAGCGATAATCGCGAGAGTGTCTATGCTCGGTTTCGACTTTCCGAGTTCTATGTCCGATAGGAACGACGGGCTCATTGAACACGCCTGAGCGAACCTTCTAAGTGAGGAATACCCCCGCTCCTTACGCTTGCTACGTATTTTTTCTCCCAACTGCACCATCACCACCTCCTTGTGTACGTTGTGAACAGACATTACCACCTTCCAATGTACGTGTCAAGCGGATTTAGTACGCTATTTACCGTTACCCTGTTTGTACGTTTTTCGCGTACACTTAAAACCCAGATGGAACCAGTGGAGGAGTGCGAAAATGACGTTAGGAGAGCGCATCCGAAATGCCCGTGGAAGGTTGTCCGCTCGGAAGCTGGCAATAGCCGCTGGAATAAGCCCAAGTTTTCTAAGTGATATAGAACTTGGGAAAACGGAGCCGTCTGTGGACACTCTTAAAAAAATCGCATCCGTTCTCAACGTAAGCTCATCATTCCTTCTCGAAGAAACAGATGATCCCACGCGGCTCTCTTCTGGACATCCCCAAGTCACGATTGAAACGGACACGCGAATCATCGGCGATCCCTACACGCCGCCCGACAAGCCGGAAGAGAAGGTCACCAACACCCCGACTCATACCGTCGTCGAATATGCGAGGGGAAACGTCAAATGCAGCATCACGCTGGCGCCGGAGAACGCAACGCCGGAGAACATCGACGCCGCCTTCCGGCGGGTGCGGGAGGCCGTCGAGGGAAAATCTTGAATCAGGGGAAGGAGGTTGATTTCTCTTGGCAAAGAAGAAACCCGGTCCATACGATTGCCCGTACTGCACGGCAAAATACCAGGAGTCTCTGGCGTACTGTACGAATCCAAAGTGCAGAAGGTACATCGCCCCAGTCTCCATCGTGAGGCAGACGAAGGCAAAGCGTCCTGCCCCTCTGCATATGCTCATGGATGACGAACGCCTGCCGCTGATAAAAACGTGTACCTACGACTGCGCCAACAATGAATTTCTGACATACGCAAGATCGAGATGGCCCATGGTCGGAGTCTTCGAACCGGGTTCGCTATTTGAGTGGTGGGTCTACAATCACGAGCACGACAAGAACGAGTTCATGAACGGTGTCGATCTGATGGCTCGTCAGGACGATACTCCGCTTACCCAGGAAGAGGCCGCTTCGAGGTGGGAATGCGTCCGCTTCGGCAGGGCGCATCTTCAGGATTTGTGGGAGATCTGGACCGTATCGGTCAAAGGCGGAGGGAACGGATAAGGAGACGACGTTTTCATAACGATTTGAATACTGATGGAGGCGAAGAGTTGTGCTCGACTTCACGGCTATTGATTTCGAAACCGCGACCCCAAGTCGCTGTTCCCCATGTTCGATCGGCGTCGTGATCGTCAAGGATGGGAAAGTCGTCAATGCCTTCCAGCGTCTGATAAAACCGCACCGCGATTTCCGATGTTTCAGCGCCTTCAACACATACATCCATGGGATCACAGAAGACGACGTCAAGGACGCGCCGGAGTTCGATACGCTTTGGGACGAGCTGTCGCCATATCTCTCGAACTCGGTGATTGTCGCGCACAACACGAGTTTCGACTGTTCCGTTTTATGCAGGACTCTCGATCTTTACAAAATCCCGCGTCCAATATGCGATACGCTATGCTCCGTCGGGGTTTCCAGAATGACCTGGCCAGACCTCTCTTCTCACACTCTCAACGTGGTCGCGGCCTTACTTGAGATCCCGCTTCAGCATCACGACGCGGGAAGCGATGCCGCCGCGTCCGCGAATATCATCCTGAAGGCTTGCGAGAAGACGCATGTCGATTCATTGCGGGGTCTGGTCAACGAGCTGAACTTCGACATGGGGTATATCGAGAAGGACGATTTCTGGAACCCGCAGGCTCCCCGGAAAAGGCAGATACAGGACGTGGTTTCTGGGAAGTGGCGGGAAAGGTTGCACGAAGAATTGCCGCTTCACGACGTCGATATTGTTTTTACCGGAACGCTTATGTCCATGACGAGAGAAGAAGCATTCGCTGTTGTACGCCTCGCCGGCGGACGACCTCGTACATCTGTTTCCGTAAATACCGAATACCTCGTGCTCGGCGTTCAGGACTATTGCAGGTTCGTGGATGGGAAGAAGAGCACCAAGACGAAAACGGCTGAGGCGCTTCAGGCCGATGGATGCCCGATAGAGATCCTCTCCGAGAATGACTTTCTGGAACTTATCGACTGGGATTTGAGAATGGGCAAGAAGAAAGAAGGATGTGCGACGTCCGCCTGAAGCCGAAGCGGATGAGGTAAGGAGGTATAGCCGATGTGTGAATACTATGTCGTCATCGACCGCGACGAGGAAGGGCAATACTTCGCGTACGTTCCGGAGCTTCCGGGCTGCCAGACGTGCGCCGACACGATAGACGAGCTGATGGCCAACATCAGGGAAGCCATAGATCTTTACCTTGAGGTCGCTCCCGATCGGGGGGAACACTTTCCGAGCATCCGGAAAGTAGCTGTCGGATGAGTCCCAGACTCCCGAGGATGACCGCTTCCGATCTCGTTGCGCTTCTGGAAATCCACGGCTTCGCTCTGGTCCGTCAGAAGGGCAGCCACCTGGTGATGCAGAACGCCTCCGGGAAGACGGCGATCATCCCGATGCATTCGGGAAAGATCCTCGGCCCCGGGATTCTGAAGACGATCCTCAAGAACGCCGGGATTCCGGAAGAGGAAGTCCGAAGGTGACTGACGTCTATGATGGGGAGAAGTGCCGCAGCTTCCCGGCTGCTTCAGCAGGGGCGATACCGTGGAGGAACTTCTGACGAGCCGGGAATTTTTCTCCAGATCGTGTAGAATAGTCAAATGTCGGTTCGGATCAGTCGTACTTCGAGCTTGCTCTCGGCCTCGCGAGCGGCGATATCGATGAGAAACGCCTGCTTGAATGGCTCACGACGAACACCCTGAAAGAATAAACACATACGGTAAGACCATTTCGTCGGCTTCAACGATATGGTCGCCCTCCGGCTGAAAGGAGTCATCCCTTGCCCGATCTCATCCCCGCAGCTGCCTACGCCCGCGTCTCGACGGAACACCAGGTAGAGGACGGTCTATCCATCCCGGCGCAGCTCGACGAGTGCCGGAAGTGGGGAGCCGCCCACGGGTACGACGTCGTCATGGAGTTCGTCGACGCGGGAAAGTCGGGGTCGGACACGGAGCGCGAGGAACTCCTCAAGATGCGCGGCATGGCGGAATCCCGTCACCCGCCCTTCCGCGCCATCGTCGTCTGGAAGTCCGACAGAATCGCCCGCAACGCGGAGCTGGCGTTGGTTTTTCGCGCCCTTCTCCAGCGCAAGGGGATCGAACTCGTGTCCGTCACGGAGCCGAATATCGACGGGCCAATCGGGCAGCTCATCAACGTCGTCATGGCCGGCATCAACGAGTTCTACCCCCGACAGTTGGCGGACAGCACGCTGCGCGGCGGGAAGAAGGGCACGATGGACGGATTCGCGCAGGGAGGGACCGCCCCCGACGGGATGCGCAAGGTCGATGCGGGGAACGGAAAGAAGAAGTACGAGCCGGATCCGCTCCGGGCGCCGTTGATCCGGAGGATCTACGAGGAACGGGCGAAGGGGAAGTCGCTGAACGAATTGCAGCGGTGGCTTCGCGCCGAGGAGATCCCGAGCGTTCGCGGCGGCCGCTGGGAGTCGAATCAGATCTGGAATATCCTCTACAAGCATCAGCTCGTGTATCTTGGCCATCTCGTGTACAACCGGACGAAGCAGGTGAAGCGCGGATGCACGCACGTGCCGAAGCCTCGGGAAGACTGGGTGATTTGCCGGGACGCGCACGAACCGATCATCACTCAGGATCTTGCGGACCGCGTGAACATGGTCCGGGAAGCAACGAAGCACATGACTCCGAATCCACTGTGCAGGACGGATCTCAAGCCGAAGGGGATTTTGTGCGGGCTCACGTATTGCGGATTGTGCGGGGCTAAGATGACGACCGGCGTATCCGGTACGGGGTCGACGCATTGCAGGACGTACTATCATTGCACCCGAAACACCACCTATTACCTGCGCGGCATCGGAGAACGATGCACAAATTCGTGGCTCTGGTCCCGGGATCTGGAGGACACCGTCACGTCGACCGTCCGCAGGAAGCTGTCGACGGGTTCGTTCCTTCTCGGCCTTCAGTCCGCCGCGGAGGACGCGAAGAAGCATCAGGTCATTTCGATCGCGAATTCCGTGCAAGTGCTGGAGCGTGATCGAGCCGCGCTGAAGCGGAAGGTCGGGATTCTCCAGGACGCGATCCTCGACGAGACGATCCCGCGTGAGGTCGCGCGGCCGAAGATGCAGGAGCTGGTGCGCGCCATTTCCCAACTGGAAGCCGAGATCGAGCGGGCTGCGAAAACGCCTGTCGTTTCGCCCATTCCGGAAGAGCTTCTCTCACTCTCGCAGCAGGAGTTTCAGGAGATGCTCGATGACGAGACGTTTTTCCGCCGGATGCTGTTTTCCGTTGTCGATCGCATCGAGGTGGATCCCGAAAAGGTGGTCGTGAAATACCGTTTTCTGTACCCTCCGGAAATTTGGAAGCGGCGAAAGGTCAGGCGCGGATGTACAGTCAGCTCCTTGGTTCGCGCTATACATTAAAGCGCTGATACTTGCTACAAATCGGGTTCACATGTGGGGCCACATGTTCGTCACGAGCGTCAAGGATTCCGATTACGCAGTCTTCTAGGAC
>CAYVKE010000107.1:0-11447 GCA_964451935.1 uncultured Synergistaceae bacterium
CGTTCCGCCGATATCCCGCGCAGGGATCAGGAGCGTTCCCTTCGGCGTCGTCCTTCCGTCGGAGTGCCGCCACTCCTTCGTGGTGATCCTGAGCCCTTCGCCGGAAAGCCCTTTCTTGTCCAGGTAGGGATGCGTCCCCACGGGGACGGAACCTTCCCACATGGCCCGGGCGTCGGGTTCGTTCGAGTGCGCTTCCGGAGCCGGTGAGTCTTTTCTCTCGCGGGATTCCTTCCACGGCTCCACTCCATTCCACGCCTCTATTCCGTGCTCGTGGCAGAAGAAGCGAATATCCCCGCCTTCGCCGGTTCCGAAGTCATGCCATTTCCGGTTGTGTTCCGTGATCGAAAATGACTCGTTCTTTTCTCCGCGGAAGACGTTCTTGCAGACGTACGAGTCTCCGGAGAAGCGTCCTCCCGGGAAGTGATGCAGACACCAGTCGCGGAAGTCCATTACTCGACCTCCGAAATGTCGCCGAACAGCCAGCCTTGACGATCTTCGATGCGCGGACAATCGGCCGGGATGCTGTACTGCGCATAGGTTCGCTCGCCGTCGCTGATACGCTCCGAACGGACGTTCCAGCCGTTTTCTTTCAGATCCCCGACACGCGCCGCGAGTCTCCATGACCCGCATAGCCTCATGGCGGACATCGGACTGACGGTCTGCCCTTCGAGCATCGCGGCCAAGATCGCCTGCGCCTGCCGGCCAAGTCGCGGCGCTCTCATCGGGTTGCCCCCGCGATCAGCGGCGCGAGTACAGCCGCCAACAGTCCGGCGCATCCGAACGTCAGCTTGCCGATCAGGTCAGTTATTCTGTGCTTGTGGGAGTTGTTGTTGGGGAATTCGTTGCGAAGGTTGCCGCCGATCAGCGGCAGTGAAGCAGGTAAGTCAGGACTATCCGACGAATCCGGACCTCCGTCGCTATCGTCAGATGAACCCAGTGAAGTGCTTGAAGCCGATCTTGCGTCACGACGCGCCGCTCGGGGAGCGTGACCGAGAGGACGCGATACGACAGCACGCGCCACCCGACGAAACGCGCTTCTCCGTTGCAGAGATACGTCTTCGAGCATCTTCCAGACAGTGGAAAAGCTCACGGTCTGCCGTTTGCCTTTTTGATTGATGATCGCGTTTCCGATCCCGAAGACGCCGCCGATTTCATCAGTGACGGCCGTCCCATTAACTCTTGTGCGTGTCACAAGTAGGGTATCACCCTTCCTTTCAAGCGTCAGAGAGTACGTTTTCCGGTGACAGAGGCGCATCTCGACCACTCGAATCTCTCCCTCTTCGAGAGTCGTCTTCCCGCATCGGCTCCAGTACCCGCCGCTTGTTTCCCACGTGACAGACTCGCCCTCGATATGGAGAATGGCCCGTGAGCCGTCTGCAAGATTCAGCCCGTATCGAAGGGGAGCATCGGCAGAGCCGACAATCACTTGTTTACTTCCGACGTTTTTGGTAAACTTTGTGTCAGACAAGTACCTCACTCCTTTTCCGCCGCCTTCCGGACCGCCCGCCGGGAGCGGCTTTTTTGTGCCTGCTACTTCCGGATAAGCACACCGTCTTCATCAAAAAACTCCACAACGTCATCTCCGAGAGTATTCTTGAGCGTTCCAAGAACACCCCTGCTCACAGCCCGCTTCCGTCGAAGAAGCCCGTACAACGCCGTTTCGTGTATCCGTGTCTCGCGAGAAAAGCGAAAGATCGTCCCGGAATGCATTTCAATCCTTTCCCTCAGCGTCATGTCAGCTCACCTCCCCTCTTGTTTACATCACATCTTGTAAGAGTTATACTACGAAACATCAATGGAGTCTAGCAGAATAGTGTATTTTTTCCGAGACCTTCGCACTCTTTTTTCAGTCAACACAAGGGGTCGAAGCATACATCGGAGAAGAGGCAAAAGTTTACAGGAAGTTACCTTGACAGGAAAATACGGGGAGAGAAACTTGAGTTCAGAAAATGCAGTCCGTCTAGGCAGAATGGGCATGAAAAAAGCGAGCCCAGTTTTTGCAAGGGCTCGCGTCCGCTCAATAATTCGTCTCGATTTTGAGTCCGCTGCGTCTACCATTCCGCCACTCCGGCAACGGACACTTTTTTATCATAAAACCGTTGTTCCGTCCAGTAGCGCGGCTACGGCTGCCTCAGATACAAACGAACGCGCGAAAACTGCCGACGTTTTTCCCTCATGCAGGCATACGTTATTTGTTGACCAAGTCTTCATATACCGGTATCGGCTCCGTTACGAGCACGATCGCACGCCGGACATACGCGTCGGGAAACGCGCGCCGGGCAAGCTCCAGATTCTCCTTCGACGGAGTGTTCCGGTACGCCTCCATGACGACCCACCACCCAGGTCTCAGCCCCTGGAAGCCGTCGCTTCGCTGAACGATGAAATACGACTGCATGTCGCCGAAAAACGGGAGCGCCCGATCGAGGGCCTTCCGTGCCTGGTTTTCGGTGCGGACGCTCGCGCCGATGAGGAAGAAAAGGGATTCGCCGCCGTGATCGGTTCCGCCGATGTCGCGCGCGTATTCGATCGACGTCGCCGATACCGCTTCCGCAGCCGCGAAACAGGAAGTCGCGCAACTCCCGAACATCGTCGCGAGACATACCGCCGTCGTAATCCACAATCGCCCGAACCTCGTCCGCATCTCCCCCACCGGGATTCGTCCCGAGGTCAGGAGCGCCCGCATCGCCCCGACGCCGCACATATCGTCCGCTGCGCCGCAGCATGAATACGATCCCGGAGCACCGGGGGCGGGACGGTCTATCTTATCCGTCTTTCAGGCTTCTTTTCAGTGCGTCCTCTTCGATGCGGTTTCGCGCGTTGATGCGTTCGACGATCGCCTTTTCGACGAGCATGTCGTCGAGTTTTTCAGATTCGATAACCCGTTTTTCGGCGAGTTTTTTCTTGAGGTATTCCATGTTCGCCTTTTGCGATTTGGCGACCATCTCATGGTGCCGGTCGAGAATCGCTATGCGCTCGTCGTCGATCTCCTCGAGCGCTTTCCGGAGGCGCTTCAGGGTGTCTTCTTCCGAAAGCCGTTCCGGTTCCTGCGTATCTTTTCCCTGCGCCTCGCCGAGAAGCTGCGCGAGGTCGTCTCTCCCGGTCGTCAGATCCGCGTTGATGCGTTCCATGCTTCTCCGCTCCTTCCATGGATTCAAGCAGTCCGTCCGCCTATGGTTCGGACATGGAACGCATCGGCTTGAACCGCGTTATTCCACGTAAGCGATAAGCGCTTCGATATTCACCCTGCGTTCCATCATTCCGTTTTCGATCAGGAAGTCCTGCGTCCTCCTGAGGTCTTCGATGTCGGACGGGCGAATGGTCACGTCGAAGTCATACAGAGGATACATCTTCGCCGCCCCCTCCGGGGTCAGCCCCGTCTCTTCCGCGGTGATCCGGAGCGCTTCCTTTTCGTTTTCTTTCATGAACGCGAGCGCGCTTTTGTGAACTTTCATGAAGCGCGCGACCAGATCTGGGTGTTCTTTCAGGAAGGGTCCGCCGACCGCGATGACCGTGCTCGCGTCGAGAAGTCCCTTGCCCGTGGATAAGATCCTGGCGCCTTGTTCCTGCGCTTTCGATACGGCGGGGCCGGCCGCGAGCGCGGCGTCGGCGGAGCCCGAGAGCATGGCGGCGACGCCTTCCATGAGCCCCATGGAAAGGAACTCGACGTCCGTCGGCTTGAGACCTTCGCGGGCGAGCGCCGCGATCAGGAGCTGGTGCAGCAGCGTCCCCTTGGGGCCGACAATCTTTTTGCCCTTCAGGTCCTTCACCGACGAAATCGCGGGGTTCTTCGCCAGGATCGTGAAGGCCTCAGGGGCCCGGCTGAAGACGCCGATGATCTTGAGGTCCACGCCCCCGGCGGCCGCAAGCAGGGCCGACGTATTGCCCAGACAGTTGGCGAACTGCACCGATCCCGCGGCGATGGCCTGCGTCTGCTGCGGTCCCGCGTTGAGGTCCGGGTGTGTGACGGCGATTCCGTCGGGGCCGAATTCCTTTTCGAAGAGTCCGAGCTTCATTTCGAGGATCGCCGGGACGTTGAGGGGCGACTTGACGTACGTGATGCCTATCTCCTTCGCTCCGGCCGCCTCCGCGGCCCCGGCGAACGCGCACGCGAGCAGCAGCGCGGCGATGAACCCCCTAGTGCGATGCATTGACACCAGCCTCCTGATAGTGGGATATATCCGGGGCGAACGAATCCTCCCCGGTGATTGCGCGAAGGATTCTCCGTCGAAGCGGGATGAAGACGGGATCGTCCGATTCGACGGCCGTTTCGAAGGGGACCGGAACGATGTCGGCGATTTTGCCCGCTTCGAGGACGATGACCGTTTGTCCGAGCGTGAGCGCCTCGTCGACGTCGTGGGTCACGAGAACGAACGTCTTGCCGGTCTGCGCGTGAAGGGCCCGGATATCCCGCTGGAGCTTCCGGCGCGTGAAGTAGTCCAGAGCCCCGAAGGGCTCGTCCATGAGGACGATTTCCGGATCGAAGACCAGCGTTCTTCCGAGCGCGGCGCGCTGGGCCATTCCGCCGGACAGTTGCTGCGGATATGCGTCGCGGAAGCGTTCGAGCCCGAGCATGCGCAGCATTTCCGACGTTTTGCGTTCGACCTGTTCGCGGTCGCTTCGGCCTTCGAGCGCGAAACGGACATTCTGTGCGACCGTCAGCCACGGCATGAGGCGAGGTTCCTGGAAGACGATGCCGACTCCGGCGTCGCGTCTGTCGACGCGGCGGCCGTCGCGGAGGAATTCGACCGCGCCTTCCGAGGGTTCTTCGAGCCCCGATACGAGGCGCAGGAGCGTCGTTTTGCCGCACCCGCTCCTGCCGACGACCGTCACGAACGATCCGGGATCGACGGTCAGCGAGATTCCGTCCACGGCGCGAACGGAGCCGTTCGGCAGCGCGTATGTCCTGCCGACGCCGCGCAGCCTAATCCCAACCGTCACGGCGGGCCGACGCCCCCTTCCACGGCGCGGCCGCTCGCGCGAGCCGGAAGAACAGGTGGTCCGACACGCCGCCGATCAGGCCGAGCGCGAGGATGCCGACGACGATGACATCGGAGCGCGAGAGGGCTTCTGCGTCGTGGATCATGTACCCCAGTCCCGACGACGCCGCGATGAGTTCGGCTCCGATCAGCGCGCGCCAGCTGTATCCAAGGCCGAGGCGCAGCCCCGTCAGGATCGAGGGCAGCGCGGAGGGGAAGATGATCCGCCTGAAGCGCTGCGCTCCGGAAAGGCCCAGGCTCCGGCCGACCTCGATCAGCCCCGCGTCGCAGCGTCGGACGCCGTCGAGCGTGTTGAGGAACACGGGAAAGAACGTCGCCAGAAGAATCACCGCCATTTTCGAGCCCTCGCCGATGCCGAACCAAAGGATCAGCAGCGGAAGCAGCGCAAGCGGCGGCACGTGCCTCAGGAATTCGAGCGTCGGATAGAAGAGCCGTCCCCACGCCGGACGTAGCCCCAGCATGACGCCGAGCGGCAGCGCCAACGCGCACGATACGCCGAACCCGGCGACGATCCGCATGGTGCTCGAAAGAATCCCCGCCGGAAGTTCGCCCTTCAGCGTGAGCTTCCATGCCGCGGCGAGCACCGCCTCCGGAGACGGAAGAAGAAAGGCGTTCCAGAGGCCGAGCCTGCTGCCGGTCCACCAGAACAGGAGCGCGAGCACTGGAAAGAGCATTCCCGAAAACAGCGGATTCGCCGGTGATCCCGAGTCGCATGCGACCTCGACGCGTTCATTCCGGCGCGGCCGGAGATCGTGAATCGAAGCGGAGTCTTCTGCGGGCGTCATCGAATCACGTCCTCACGGCCGATGTTTCGGCGCTCCCACGACGCGCCGAAGAGCGGGAATCCCCGCGATCCAGCCGCATGGTTCGACCGAGCGCGCGAAGGCGCCCGGCGATCTCGTCGAGTTCCTGCACCCCGTCCTGCCGGATCGTGTCCTTTCCGGGATATAACAGATAGAGCGCGCGGACGCTCAGGGGCGTGATATTCGGCATGAGGACGTTCGCCCCTGCGGCGAGCATCGCCTCGCGGCCTCCCGAAAAGAGCGACCCCGCGGCGGTCGTCGCCGGGATGTTGGCGTCCGGCAGGATGATGCGCAGGATCGCCGTCATTCGGACCGTTTCTTCAATTGTGCCGTGAGCGGCGGCGGAAAGCGGGGTATCGGGGTTCGGGATGAACGGACCGATGCCGATCATGTCAAGTTCCAGATCCCGACACAGTTCGAGGTTCTCGCGGCGCGTCTTCTCCGTCTCTCCGGGAAGTCCGACCATAAACCCGGAGCCGACCTCGACGCCCGTTTCGCGGAGGTCGCGCAGCGCCCGGAGCCTTCGTTCGAGCGACACCCCGTCGCGCAGGCATTCGTGCAGCTCGCGGTCGGACGTCTCGAAGCGCATCAGATAGCGGTCCATCCCCGCGTCGCGGAGCGACCGGTACTCTTCGGGCGACCGGATGCCGCAGCTCAGCGTCACGGCCGTCTCGTCCGACGTCCGCTCCTTTATCGCGCGAACGAGTGCGCAGAGACGATCGGTCGTCCAGAGAGGATCCTCCCCGCCCTGCAGGACGAACGTGCGGATTCCCCGGTCGAACGCGGCCCTCGTTGCGTCGAGCAATACGTTCTCTTCGAGGCTGTAGCGGCCAATTTTGCGGTTTTCGCGGCGCAGGCCGCAGTACAGGCAGTTGCACGCGCAGCGGTTGGTAAATTCCATCAGCCCTCGGATCCATACGCCGTCGCCGTACCGTTCCCTTCGTATTCTGTCCGCTTCCGCGACGAGATCGGCCGTCGGAAACGCCATCAGTTCACGGATCGTGCTACCGCCGTGCGTCATCGGAACCTCCGGCGAAGCTGTTGTAGAGCGCATGTTCCAGAGGGAACGGCTCCAGCGCGCGGGGCAGAAGGCCCTTTGCCCACGCGAGGAAAAGACCGTAGTTCGTTCCGGCCAGTCCTTCCTCCCGGAAAAGGGCGATCCGGCGCATCATGTTGTTGTGCGTCGTCATGCATCCGGCGCAGTTGATCACGAACGCGTAGTCCGAGAGGCGCTCGGGGACGTCCTGGAGGAGTTCGAACGAGACGTCGGGGCGCACCTTTTTGCGGAAGAGGTTCGGGATCTTGACCGTGCCGATGTCGTCGTCGACGCGGTGATGCTTGCACGATTCGAGGATCAGGATCTTTCCGCCGGCGGGCACGTCCCGCAGACGCTGAAGCCCTTCGACGAAGTAGGAAAGATCGCCCTTCTTGCGCGCGAAGAGGATCGAAAAGGACGTCAGGAGCTGATCCTCCGGGATGACGGCCGAAACCTCGGAGAACGCCTGGCTGTCCGTAATCACGAGCGAGGGGCGCTCCTTCAGCGAGGCGTAACACGCGGCAAGCTGGAATTCCTTCGCAACCGACATGAAGCAGTCCTTGTCGAGGATATCCCGGATGACTTCCACTTGGGGAAGGATCATCCGGGCCTTCGGCGCCGACTTGTCGATCGGCGTCACGAGAAGGATCGACTCTCCTGCCTGGACGAGCCCTTCGAGCGGCGTTATCTCTCGCTCGACGAGGTCGGAAAACGACTGGAGCGCCGCGTTGAGGTCCGCGATGCCCCGGCGAGAGAGGTTGTCCACATGTATTTTGCGGTAGTGGGGGGCGAAACGCCGCTTCTCGTCGCATATCCCCCGATCCGCGAAGGTGAACACGATCAGGGCGGGCTTCTTCTTTTCCGCAAGCCGCGCGATGACGGCCTCTTCCGCCGGCGTCGGCGGCGCGTCGGCCGGCGTGACGAAGAGAACGATGTCCGCAGTTTCGAGCCGGAGGTTCGTGCGGCTGACGCGAAGCGCGCCGAGCTCGTCCTCGTCGTCGTCGAATCCGGCCGTATCCGTCACCGAAACGGGCCCGAGCGGCCCCATTTCGATGCTCCGCACGACCGGATCCGTCGTGGTGCCCGGACGGTCCGAGACGATGGAGATTTCCGCTTCGAGCATATTGTTCACGAGCGACGACTTGCCGCTGTTCCGGAGTCCGTACAGGACGACGCCGATCTGTTCCGCCAGGGGCGTGTTGAGCATTTCGTGTCTCCTTGCGTCGAAAGTTTGAGGATACATACTTCTTTGCCGTTCATCATAAAGCTTGTGCATTTTTTGTCAAGTCACGGGGGATGGGTATATACCCCTCCCCCGTGCATCATTGCGCTTTTTTCCCGCACTATATGGCTATTTTACCGCTTTTCTAGAAAATACGATCCATCAGAAACGTTATGATTCCCATAGCGGCCAGCCGCTGCGTTCCGCCCGTGGGATCGAGATCGGGAGCCACTTCGACGAGGTCAATCGCAAGCACGGGAAGACGCGCGAGCTGCTCCATGAGGTGCAGAAACTGCGCGGACGTGACGCCGCCGAAGACGAACGATCCCGTCCCGGGCGCGAATGCGTGGTCCACGACGTCGATATCGACGGTGACATAGACGCCGTCAACACCATCCGCGGCGATCTCCCCCGCTTTCGTCACGACATCGTCGATACCGAGGCGGTCGATATCGCGAACGCTGAAGACGGTCGCGCCGCTCGTGCGGACGTATTCCCAACGCTCGACGGTCTGGAAGCTCCCGCCTGTCCCGATCCAGACCATTCGTTTCGGGTCCACGCCCGGCAGCTCGCCGACGCGCCTCGCGATGGAGCCGTGATAGTGACGCCCCCAGGCTTCCGTATCGTCCGTCAGATCCAGGTGCGCATCGATGTGGACATAGCCCATCTTCGCGCGCCCGAATCGCTCCGTGCAGGCGCGTTCGACGCCGCGGACGGCCGGATAGGTCACGTAATGATCCCCTCCCATGCCGACGGGAAGTGCCCCCCTTCGCGCGATTTCAAACACGTGCTCTTCGATCGCGGCGGCGGTCCGGGCCACGTCGGCCGGGAAGACGTCCGAATCGCCCGTATCGACCACGATGTCGCGCGGAGGGAAACGGAAGGTCTTTCCGGTGTGAATGTTGACCATTTCCTTCCGGTCCGTCGTCAGCGCACCCATCTGGTACATGAAATGCAGCGATTCCTCTCGTATCGCCCTGGGGCCGAATCTGGCCCCCTGCCGGGAGCCGCACGTCGTGTCGAAGGGCATTCCGTATATTCCGACGTCTCCATCGTTTACATCCCGCGGCGCGCCCGTCCGGGCGCGCAGAAACGCAGCGAATCCCGAATAGGCGGGCGCACATCTCGGGTCCATAAGAAAACCACCCCTTTTCAGGTTCCTAAAGCTGTCTGCCGTATATTCTATCAACACAACGAAGCAAATGATCGTCGCGCAAGGTGAAACGCGAACCGCACCACCGGCGCCTGCGCGGCGAGATTGACATTTTTGACGCAAGAGCGTTGAATTATCCTGATTCTCAAGGAAGAATACAGTCCACACAACGAGGGGGTCGTTCTCATGAGAAAAACCGTTCGTTTCTGCGCATCGATTTTCCTGGTTCTGCTTCTCGCCGTCGTCGCATCCGCGGATGTCATCCGTCCGAAGGTGTTCGTCTTCGCGATGTTCGAAGTCGGGGCGAACACCGGAGATTTCGCCGGCGAGTTCCAGCACTGGCACGACAGATATTTCAAGGACGCGACACCCGTCGCCGTCCGCGGCGCGTTCGCTCCCGTCTACTGCTCCCCCTCAGGCGTATGCGGCGCGATCATAGGCGTCGGCAAGGCGAACGCCGCAGCCTCCGTCACGGCCATCCTGTCCGACCCGCGGTTTGACTTTTCGTCGACATATTTCCTGACTTCCGGGTGCGCCGGAACGCCTCCGGAACGGGGCTCGCTCGGGTCCGTCTTCTGGTCCGACTGCGTCGTGGATTTCGACCTGGGGCAACGCTGGTCCCCGCTCGACGTCACGGAGAAGGGCCCCGTCTTCCAGCCGCTCGAAGCCGCCGGGAAGGGGATCGTTCTGAGGCTCGATCCGGTCCTGACCGAATGGGCGTACAGGCTGAGCCGCAACGTTCCGCTGGAAGACGCCGTCGACGCGGCCCTCTACCGGCTGAGATACCGGGAAGAGCAGGCTCGCCGGAAGCCGTTCGTCGGCGTCGGGACGACCGTCTGCTCCGACACGTGGTGGCACGGACGAACGCTGTCGCGGGAAGCGGACCATATCTGCGCGCTCTATAAGGCCGGAACCTACGTGAGCACGCAGATGGAAGATTCGGCGGTCGCGCTCGTACTCCAACGGCATGGAATGCTCGGGCGGTACATGATCGCGCGCGACATCGTGAATTTCGACCAGCCGCATGAGGGACAGACTCCGAAAGAGAGCCTCGCCGCCCGGAACGGTTCATTCTCCATCGGCATGAAGAACGGGTTCCTCGTCGGCGCGGCCGTTGTGGATCATATCGTCCGCAACTGGTCCGTCTGGGAGGAGGGCGTTCCGCCGCTTCCCCCGACCCCCGTTCAGTAGACGGCTTCTTCCGGGGATGGGACGATCATGCCGGACGCATGGATCACCACAAAAGGCGGAGACAAAGGAGAGACGAGTCTTGGCGACGGATCCCGCGTTCCGAAGGATCACCCGAGGGTCGAGGGATACGGAACGCTCGACGAGTGTCAGGCGGCCGTGGGGCTAGCGAGGTCGATGTGCGAGTACCCGGAAATATGCGAGCAGCTCTGCGTTCTGGAGCGCGATCTGGGGCTTCTGATGGGGCATCTCGCACGCTATCCGGGGCTCGGCTGCCCCGAAATCGCGACGATCGAGGGGATCACCGAACGCGTACGCGCGATCACCGGAGAGACGTTCCGGTTCGTGCGTCCCGGCGACTCGAAGACGGGGGCCGCGCTTCACATGGCCCGAACGATCGCCCGCCGGGCCGAGCGAGCCGTCGTGACACTCTATCGCTCGAACGAAATCGAAGAGGGGACCTATCGCTACATCAACCGCCTCTCCGACGTTATGTATGCGCTCTCACTCTGGTACGACCATCTCGAACGCCTGCGGCAGGGTGCAACGGACAGCTGTAATGTTGTATAATGCGTACATTGTCGCCTGACACACACGAACAGGGGTGAACGACCGTGGCAGTAATCAATCCGTTGACGCCGGCAAGCAATCAGGGGCTTCGTCAGATCGTGTACGAAAAGCTCAAGGACGCCATTGTGAGCGGCGTAATCAAACCCGGGTCCAAACTTTCGGAGATCGACCTCGCGGAACAGCTCGCCGTTTCCCGGACGCCCGTCCGCGAAGCGATCCGGCAGCTCGCCCAGACGGGACTTGTCACGCTGACGCCGAGGCGTGGAGCCTACGTGACGCTCCCGACCGAAAAGGACGCATCGGACCTGTACGAATTGCGTATGGCGCTCGAAATACTCGCGGTCGCCGATGCGTGCCATCATATCCCGAAAGAGGAACTGCACCGCTTCAGGGAAATCTTCCGCAACATGACGGATCGCACGAACCATGAGCAGTACGTCACCGAGGACAGGGCGTTCCATCAGATGATCTACGCGAA
>CAYVKE010000108.1:0-7652 GCA_964451935.1 uncultured Synergistaceae bacterium
CCGATGTTGACGCATGACTGTCCCGGAAAGACACCCTGTTTCGTCCATCGGCTTTTGCCTTGTACAGCGCCTGGTCGGCCCGGTCGATGAATTCTTCAGGCGCGGGAAACGGGAAGAACGCAGTCGTGACCCCCAGGGAGATCGTAACCACAGGGGAGACGCCGGATTCCCGATGGGGAACGGCGAGTTTCACGACGCTCTGTCGCAGCGTTTCCGCCAATCGTATCGCGTCTTCCCGGCCTGTTCCGGGGAGTATAACGCAGAATTCCTCCCCTCCGAAACGGGCCGGAAGGTCCCCCGCCCTCTGGAAAACCGCGTGGAACACCTGCCCGATTTTTCTCAGGCATTCGTCGCCGCGAAGATGCCCGTAACAGTCGTTGTATTGCTTGAAGAAATCGATATCGGCCATAATAAGCGAAAGATACCCGCCCGACCGTTGCGCCCTCCTGATTTCCCTGTCCAGAACGATGTCGAAGCAGCGTCTGCTTGCAAGTTTTGTAAGAGTGTCCTCCATGCTTGCCTGGCGGAGACGGCGGTTTATGGCTCTCAGCTTCCGTGTCCGTTCCGCTGCGCGAATTTGGAGATCTCTCTCGAAATTCCGTCGTTCGGTAATATCGTTCAGGCCGAGAAGGAAGTATTCCTCCAATCCTTCCAGCCTGCAAATGGAAATTTCTATGAAAAGAGTCCTGCCGTCGGCGCTGCGAAACGGAAGTACTCTCTTTCGTTCCGTCGCGTCGCTCCTCAACCGGGAGATGTCTTCCTTCCACATCTCTTCGAGGGATCTCCCGAGGGATGAGTCGGGGAAGATTTTTGTCCGCAGTAGTTCACCATCTGCAATGTCGAAAATATGATACCCCGTTAGTTGAACGAAACGATCGTTGACGTCAACCGCAGTTCCTTCCATGTTGAGCAGCACGGCGGCAAAAGGCGCCTTGCGGAAGAAATACTGAAAAGACATCTCGTTTTTCATGAGTCGCATTTCAGGGCGCCGGATTTCGCCGCCTTCCGTATGCGGTTTGAAATTCGCGTGTTCCGGACCCTGAGCCCGCTCCTGCGTCGTATTTCCGAAACCGGCCGCATTGACGAAGAGCGCCCGGCCGGAGGCGGTGCGTATCGGTTCAAAACAATGATAGGAAAACATACGCGCTCCTTATTGTTTTCATGGTTATTTTTTACGGCTGATCGGTCCGCGTTCTTTCGGCGGATGTCGCCCGTACGTGCGCCTCGACCTCGCGGTCGACCTCCCTGATATGGTGCTGTATCCACCAGTCGATCGCGTCCAGCAACTCGTTCGCCTCTTCCCGGGTCATCGGTCGTGTCCAGAGACGATCGTATACGTCGAAGACATTCTTTACGATCCGGGAGTGTTCGTCGCGATGTTCCTTGAAACCGGGATACCGGGTGCGGATCATGAAAAGCTCCTCCGCAGCGAAATGATTGATGGCGAATCCCGTCAGATATTGGATCGTGTTCCCGATCGTTTCCTGATCCATGCGTTCGATGGCCGCCGCAAGCGCGTTCGCCTGTTCGATGAATCTCCGGTGCTGGTCATCTATGACGCTAATGCCGATGGGGAGGCTGGTATCCCATTCGAATCTCAAAAAAGGCTTTTTGTCGGTCAAAGCGAATCTTCCCGATCTACAAGGGCGGTGCGCTCTTTCCCGTCGTTCAGGCGAAAGGCCTCTACGGCTCCCCGAAGCATGCCTCCGAGCGCGACGAGACCTTCGCCGGATGCGCCCACCCGGCCCATGGCCTTTTCCTGTTCCTTGAGAACTTCGGAAATTCGCAGCACCCGTTCCGATATCTCCTGGCTTGATTTCGCCACATGATCCATTGCCGACGCCATTTCGCCGCTGCTCGCCGACTGCTCTTCCATTGTGGCGGCGACGGACTGCACGTGACCGGCGATTCGATTCACCTTTCGAAGAACATCCAGAATGATGTTTCTTGTTTCCTCCGAACGTTGCACCAGGGTACCGAGTTGCGACGACGACTCCTTGTTGTTCTCCATCGCCGTTCTCGTACGGGTCGTGACGTCGCCGATAATTTCCCCAACGCTCCGGGCCGCCCTGTTCGATTCTTCGGCGAGCTTTCGGACCTCCTCCGCAACCACCGCGAATCCTCTGCCCGCTTCTCCGGCGCGCGCCGCCTCGATTGCGGCATTGAGCGCAAGCAGGTTCGTCTGATCCGCAATCTGTGTGATGGTCGAAATGAACCCCGATATTGCGGAGACGGCGTCGTCGAGTTGCCGCATCGCCTCGTCGGTTCGTTCGCCGGTTTCCGCCACGGAACTGATCTCCGTCGCCATCGTCTCGACGGCCTTTCCGCCGTGTTCGGCGGCTTCGGCTATCGCAGTCGTCTCCCTTTCCGCGTCCGCAGCCGAATTGGCGCCGGCTTGCGCTCCGGCGGAGACTTCCTCAATTCCCGCATTCGTTTCCTCGATCGCCGATGCGCGATCCCGCATTTGTCCGTCGACGTCCGCTGCGAGGCGTGTCACTTCCGATATGGCGATGTTTGTCTCTTCGACGGCCGTATTGAGCTTATGGACATGTTCCAGAACATCTCCCGAAGATTTCCGGATGACGAAAATCGCGTTCGCCTGCGCTTCCGTCATATCGTTGAGCGATGTCACGAGCGCCCTGATTTCCTTCAGCGATGAGGACACATTCAATCGTTTCGACAGATCTCCCGACGCCAGCGCATTGACGTATTCCACTATGCTTGCGACGGGACGCGATATGCTTCCCGCGAGCCGAAAGGACAGCATAATGATGACTGCCGCTATAATCGCAATCACCGACAGGACGAGCATCCGCAGTTTCCGGACCGGGCCGAGAAATTCCTCGACCGGCAGCGAAATGCCGATAGCCCAGCCCGCTGTCGGGACGCGGCGGTACGCCGTCATCCGTTCCACGCCTCCGAATGTGTACGTCGCGACCCCGTCTTCTCCCGATATCGCCCTTTTCAGCGCCGAAGCGAGTTCCTCCGGAACCGATTCGCTTCGTTCCGTGAGGTTGAGTTTGCCGACGAGCTTCTTGTCCGGGTGCGCGGCGAGGATTCCGTTGCGGCCGATGAGATACGCGTATCCCGTCTTTTCCCACGTCGCCGATCCTGCGATCGAAATCAGGTCGTCGTCCGTCACGTCCGCCGCCAGAATTCCGGCGACATTCCCGTCGTCGCCCGTAATCGGCACGGCGAAGACCACGATGTTCTTCCCGGTCGTACGCGATACGAGCGGATCGCTGACAAAGGGCTTTTTCGTCTCCATGACGGCTTTGAAGTAGTCCCGGTCGGCGTATTTGCCTGTCTTTTCCGCAAGAAAGCGTCCGTCGCCCTTCGCGTCGATGACCCAGACGTCGAGGAATCCGAAGCGCGCGAGAGCCTTTTCGAGCAGGGGCTTTTGTCTGTCCCATTCCATGCCTTTCACGTCCGGAAGATGCGTTACGGATTGCAACGCCGAAACGATATCGGAGACGAAACGATCGTATTGCATCGTGAGCCGTTCCGCGATAACCTGTCCTTTGACCTTTCCCGCGTCTGTCAGTGCGGCCCCCGAAAAACGCAGAGCCACATATCCGAGACCTCCCAGAGCGATCACGCTCACTGCAAGGAACGTCCCAATCAACCTTGTCCTCAATGTCGTCATTGGAGCCATCGTCATCCTCCTGAAAGCGGCTTTATATAAAATTGATGAAATGTGCGCGATTTCGCCGCGGGGCGCATGGCGGTATCGGCGCGAATTTTCGGATAGAACCAAGACAATGTTTGCGTACAAGTAATGTATAACTTAATGTTCTTAGTCAATAGAAAATGTTCGTCGCATACGGAAACCTCTGAACATCGCATGAGAATCGGTCGCCGTGAAGGAAGTCGATCGGAAATATGTCCGTATTTTCCGGAAGCAGAAACCTTCTCTGAATATCGGGGAGAGGCGCCGAATGAGTCCGGAGAAAATCAGATGGCGAAATAATCGTGACTATAGAGTCTATTCGGGGGTTTTGCCTGCATCGCCTTTCTTCCTATTCCCGATTGCGCGTATCTCTCTTCAAGCAGTACAAGCGCATTCACGATCCGCCCTCCATGGCGGCATCCCTTTCATTTCGGCAAATGCACGTCGCCTCTCAGCCTGCATTACGCCGTGCGCAAAGTTGGGGGAAAGGCGTAATGGCATAACACCTAAGCGGACGCACGCTTCGTGCATTTTTTATGCTGATAGTTTTTTCACAATGTGAGGATCCTAACATGTATAGGTGGGGATGACAACGTTGTGCGCATAATGATTGTTTTAGTTTGGAACAACTTGAACAAAAATACGCGACGAGTTTTTTTTCTACACGTGCTCCGAACTTTCTTAACGGACGTTCTTTAGCGGCAGCCAACGTAGTCAGGGATGCCTGTTTTCGCAATGCGGCGACAGCAGACAGGGGCGGGCGGGACTGAAAAAGCGGGACGGGAACGCGCCGCTTCTGTAGAATAGAAAAACGATACGCCCCCATATGCATGATCGAGGGCTTCAGAAGTGTGCATATGCCGTGCTGTGGGAAGCGAAAGCACTTCGGAGCCATCTGCGGCGCACTGGAGAACGCCTCGTTCCGGACGTTGCCCGGATTGCCCGTCGCCGTTGCCGAAAGAAGGGAACCTATGACACGAAAGGCGGACGCTTCTGCGTTTCTTTTTACCCCATTCGCGGATATTCTCCTTGATGACGGAGATGTCCCTGCGCTTTTGGACTATTACCGCAGAGAGTCGGATGTGGATCTGGGTTTCCGGGATGCCCTGGACAAAAGACTATGGGTTTCGGCGCATTCCGACATTTTTCGTGAGAACGTAAAGATCTACCCGCTCCGCGAACTGCTTCGTCTGTATCACACAATGGAAGTGCGGATCCGGGACATGTCGGCGGGAGTGATCATATTCGATATTCCAAAGGTGGAATCGCCGCATCCTTCTCCCGTTCCCGGCATTCTTGCCGAGCATCTGCGCATTGCGCTGACATTTTATATGGAGCGGGTTCTGAGCCGCCGGCAGGCGGAACTCGGACAGCGGGACGAATTCCTCCGGGATCTGTTTCACGGGCGCATGCCCGATGCGGAAACCGCCATGGAGAAGGCGCGGTCCTTCGGCTGGGATCTCGGAGGGGCGCTGCTCGTCGTCGTCGCCCGTCTGTCGGATGAAAGCGGGACAGGCGCGGATCCCCTCAGCGTTCAGGCCGTCGTGCAACTGACCCGCTCGCGTCTGAGGGCGTTCTTCCCGAAAACCGTTTATACCGTAATGACAAAAGACCTCGTCTTTCTCGTCCCCTTCGCGTCGGATGAACCCTCGAAAAACCGCATCCGCGAGAATATCCTCTCGTTCGCCCTGTCGCTCCGGGAGGAGTTCTCGCGAGAATTCGGCCTTTCGGTTGCGGTCGCGGCGGGCGGTCGCGCGAAGGACGTGATGGACGTCCCCCGGAGCTACGAGGAAGCGCTTCACGTCGCCGGAGTCCAGCCGGCCGTCTTTCCGGGCGAAGCGGCGGTCTTCTGGGAATCCATCGGCGAGTACCGGATCCTGTCGCTGATGTCGCAAAATCAGGAGGCGGAGCGCCTGTGCGCGGACGTCCTCGGCCCCCTGCTCGACGATTCGGCCCCGTCCTCGCGGGATCTGCTCGAAACGCTCCGAATGCTGGACGCGTGCAACTGGAACGTCAGGGACGTCTCCGCGAGGATGCGGTTCCACTACAACACGATCAAGTACCGGAGCGCCCGCATCCGCGAAATCCTGAAGATCGATCCCGACGACGCCGCAGTCCGGTTCCGCATCGGCCTCGCCCTCCGCCTTCTGGAACTCCTTCCCGATACAATGCGTTTTGTCAAAAAGTAACAAAACGGAGTCGGCATCTTCTCACCCTGCAACAGTGTCGTCCCTCCGGAAAACGAGTACCCTGAGAACGGAAAAGGGGGGCTGCTCGTGGAGCCGAATGAAATACGCAGGGCCGCCGAGATTCTGAAGCAACTGGTCCGGATCCGAACGGCGCAACCGCTCGGGGACGAGCGGGACGCGGCGTTGTATATCGCGTCGCTGTTTCCGGAGGAACGGATCGGGAAGCAGTTCATCGAGCACGGGGGAAACCGTGCGAGCCTGATCCTGACGCTTCAGGGAGACGGGACCGGGAGATCGATAGCCGTCGCCGGACACATGGATACGATCACCGTCGGCGACGCGGGGCTGTGGACGCACTCCCCGTTCGGGGCCGAAGAGGCGGACGGGTGCGTCTTCGGACGCGGGGCGTCGGACATGAAGGGCGGTCTGACGTCGATGATCCTCGCAGCCCGTTCCCTGATGGAACGGGATGCATCCCCAAAAAACACGGTGCGTTTCTGCTTCACCGCGGACGAAGAGGTCGGCGGAACCGGGGCGAAGGCGCTCATCGGCGGGGGATACCTCTCCGACGTTGAGGAGCTTGTCGTCGTCAAACCCACCGGCGAGAAGATCGGCCTTTCGGAAAAGGGCGCGATCTGGCTTCGGGTCCGGGTGCGCGGCAAAAGCTCGCACGCCGCGATGCCCGAGTCGGGAACGAACGCGCTGACGATATTCTTTGCGTTCTCGGATCGGGTCCGGGGGCTCTTCGGAACGGAGCGGAAGCACGATCTTCTCGGCCGTTCGTCCTGCACGGTCACGACACTGCGCGGCGGAGAGACGCCGAACGTCGTCCCCGAGTGCTGCGAGGGGACCCTCGATATCCGAACCCTTCCGAGCGTGGATCACGACGCGCTCCTTTCGGACATCGACGCGACCGCGCAGGAAATGGAGCGCGAAACGCCGGGACTCCGGATCTCCGTCGAACTCACGAACAACCGCCCTCCGATCGGCATGGACGAAGGGGCGCCCCTCGTGCGGACGTTCCGCTCGGTCTACGCCGCCCAGGGTCTTCCGTGGAAGACGTGCGGCGTCCGCTACTTCACGGACGCTTCCGTCCTGGTCCCGTCCCTCGGCGTTCCGTTCGTGATCTTCGGCCCCGGGGACGAGAGCTTCTTCCACCAGCCCGACGAGTATATCCGTCCCGAGTCGATCGTCCGTATCGCCGAGGTCCTTGCGGCGTATCTTGCTTTGCGTTAGGGGAGTGCGATTCGCATGCATATGCTTCTTGCGGTGAACGCCGCAGCGGAAAGGTTCGAACGCTTCGTCGTTTCGTTCAGCATCATCCTGATGGCGGTCGTGGCGATCGCCAACGTCATCGGCCGGAATCTCTTCCAGCACAGCTTTTCCTGGGCCGAGGAGGTCACGCAGTTCTCCATCGTGTGGGTCACGTTCATCGGCGCGAGCTACGCGGCGCGCAAGGGGGCGCATATCCGCATGACGGCGGTGTTCGACGTCCTCGGGCCGCGCGGCCGGAAGGCGCTCATGCTCGTGATCTCGGCCGGAACGGCCGCGCTCATGTTCTATCTCGCCTGGTTCGGCGGCGTCTACACGATGAAGCTCGTCGAGACGGACCGCCATACGCTCGGACTCCAGTTTCCGCTCTATCTGGTCATTCTCTGGGTCCCGGTCGGCTTCATCATGACGGGGCTTCAATACCTGGCCACGTTCGTCCGCAATCTGAAGGAAAAAGAGGTCTACATCTCCCCGACGCTCGCCGACGGGCAGGAGACCTCCGAATCCTTCGAGATATAGGG
>CAYVKE010000108.1:7693-11309 GCA_964451935.1 uncultured Synergistaceae bacterium
ACGCTCGTCTCATACTTTCCGGGCGTGAACCCTTCGATGCTCGTGCAGCAGATCATCGGCGGGGTGCAGTCGGTGTCGCTCATCGCGGTTCCGATGTTCATCTTCGCGGCCGACCTGATGACGTCGGGCGAAATAGCCGAACGGTTGCTCGGCGTCGTCGTCAAGTTCGTCGGACACAAGCGCGGCGGACTTCCGATCGCGACCACGACCGCATGCACGCTCTTCGGCGCCGTATCGGGATCCACGCAGGCGACGGTCGTCGCGATCGGCGGACCGATGCGACCGCTTCTCCTGGATGCGGGCTATTCCCCGTCGTTCTCGACGGCGCTCATCATCAACGCCGCCGAGATCGCGCTGCTGATTCCGCCGAGCGTCTACATGATCGTCTACGGCGTCGTCGGCGGCTGTTCGATCGGCGAACTCTTCATCGCGGGCGTCGGGCCGGGACTTCTGATGTGGCTGTTCTTCTGCATCTACTGCTACTTCGTGTCGGGAGACGAGCACAGTATGGCGAAGGCGTCGTGGGCCGAGCGGATGATCGCCCTGAAGCGCGCGTTCCTGAGCTTTTCGTTCCCGGTCATCATCTTCGGGGGCATCTATTCGGGGATATTCAGCCCCACGGAAGCCGCCGCGGTGTCCGTTCTCTACGCGTTCATCCTCGAGTATTTCATCTATAAATCCATCACGCTCCGCGACGTCCCGCGCATCGCGCTGCGGACCGGCGTCGTGACCGCGATCGTGTTCATCCTGATCGCGATGGGACAGGCCTTTTCATGGACGGTTTCGTTCGCGCGGATTCCGAATCTCATCCTTCCGCCGCTCTTGGGCGACGCGCCGTCGGCCGCGTGGATCCTGACGCTTCTTTCGATTGCGTATTTCATCGGCTGCATGCTTGTCGACCCCGTCGTCGTCATCATGATCCTGACGCCGATCTTCAAGCCCGCGATCGTCGCCTCCGGCCTCGACAACGTGCTCGTCGGAACGATCGTGACGCTCCAGGCGGCCATCGGTTCCTCGACGCCGCCGTTCGGGTGCAACATCTTCACGGCCGTCGCGATCTTCAAGCAGAAGTATATCGATGTGGTTCGCGGCGTGTTCCCGTTCATCGCGATGCTCCTGGTGGTATCCGCATTGCTGATCATGTTCCCGCAGATCGCCCTGTTCCTGCGCGATCTCGCGGTGCGCTGATTCGTTCGGGGGGGTGGCGCCGGAGAAGACATCTCGGTCCGTTTCTGGGAGTTTCTGAAGGAACGCCGGATACCGGCGGAGGGTTCAATACGAAAAGGAGGGGTAGTTGCATGAAGCGTAAGTGGATGTCCTGCATAGCGGCAGCGGTTCTTCTGATGATGATGGGATCGAACGCGGCCATCGCGGCGCCGAAGTACCAGTGGAGAATCGCCAGCGAGGAAATCGCCGGAAGCGTCGCGGATATGTACGCCCATGAGTTCGCCCGGCTTCTCAAGGAAAAATCCAAGGGCGCGATCCAGCTCGACGTGTATCCGTCCGGGACGCTCGGATCTCCGACCGAGATGTTCGAACTCACGCTGAACGGCGCGGTCGAGTTCTGCCTCACGGGCCCCGGCCAGTCCGGTTCCATCGTTCCGGAAAACCAGATCTTCGGGTTGCACTTCCTGTTCAGCGACAACCAGAAGGTGAACGACACGTTCCTCGCCACGAGCAAGGCGATCAACGAACAGCTCAACGCCATTTACGAGAAGAAGGGGCTTTCCGTCCTCGCCTACTTCAACGAGGGCGCCATGTACTGGACCGCGAACAAACCCATCCGCAAGCCCGATGACTTCAAGGGCGTGAAGTTCCGGGTCATGCCGTCCGAGTTGCTCGTCGCCGCCTACAAGGCCTACGGCGCGAACCCCACGCCCCTGTCGTTCAACGAGCTGTACAGCGCGCTTCAGCTCAAGACCGTCGAAGGGCAGGAGAACGCCCCGTACATCGTCCAGGAAATGAAGTTCATGGAGGTTCAGAAGTACCTGATCGCGTCCCGCCACAACATCTACGTCATGCAGAACCTCGCGAACCTCAACTTCCTCAAGGGCCTTCCCGCGGACATCCGGAAGATCGTCCTCGAAAGCGTCGAGGAGCTTCGGCCCTATATCCTGAAGGTGCAGGACGACCTCAACAAGCAGCGTCTGGATATGATGGTCAAGGCGTTCAAGCCCGGACAGGAACTCGTCGAACTGACGGCCGAAGAGCGCTCCGCGTTCCGCGAGATCGCGAAGAAGGCCGACGACACGTACTTCCAGCTTTCGAGAAACCCGGAATTCGCGAAGAAGCTGCTCGCGCAGTTCCGTCAGGAAATGGCCGCGCTGGAGGCATCGGCGAAGTAGCTTCCGGCGACGTTCAGGGCGGCCCGGGCGGCCGCCCTGATTCATTCCGGAAACGCATCGCACCGGAAGACATTCGGAAAATATTCTTTAAGGAGTGGAATTTCGTGACGAAATATATCCATGCGGTACCGAATTTCAGCAACGGCAAGGACACGCACGTCATCGAAGCGATCGTCGACCAGGTGCGGGGAACGAAGGGCGTCCGCCTGATCGGGTATTTCCCGGATTCGGACTTCAACAGAACGGTCATCGAGTGCATCGGGGAGCCGGAACCGCTCCGCGACGCGATGCTTCGCATGGCGGGAAAGTCCTATGAACTCATCGACATGGAACAGCATCGGGGCAAACACCCAAGAATAGGGGCGCAGGATACGATCCCGCTCTTTCCGCTTCGCGGCGTCAGCCTCGACGAGGTGACGCAGCTCGCCGAAGAGATCGGCGCGGAGGTCTGGAAGCGCTATCAGGTTCCCGTCTACTTCAGCGGCGAGAACGCGCGCACGCCGGAACGGAAGGAACTCGCGTTCATCCGGAAGGGGCAGTACGAAGGGCTGAAGCAGGTCGCGCACCTTCCCGAGCGCGCGCCCGACCTCGGGCCGGCGAAGCTGCACCCGACGGCAGGCGCGACGATCGTGAGCGCCGCGACGAAGAACCTCGTCGCGATCAACGTCCTGCTCAACACGACGGATATGGAAATCGCGAAGCGCATCGCGAAGATGATGCGCGGGCCCAGCGGCGGCTTCAGCACGATCCGCGCCGTCGCGTTCAAGCCGGACAACCACGACAACGTCGCCGTGTCCATGAACATGTTCGACACGGACAGCACGCCGATCTACCGCACCTTCCAGCTCATCGAGAACGAAGCGCGCCGCTACGGGCTCTCCGTGGTCGGAACGCAGATTTGCGGAACGCTCCACCAGAGCGACCTGCTCTCCGCGGCGGAGTACTTCCTGCGCCTCGTGGACTTCGACGAAAAGCAGATCCTCGAAAACAACATCCTCGCCCTGGGAGAGGAGTAGCGCCCGCAAAGCCGTCGCCGAACGTTCGGGAGCGACGGCGGGCGCTCCGGGAGCGGGGAAAAGACATGCCCCCATGCCGTCCGGAACGACGGGGATCTTCGCGATCCGCGGCGTTCCGGACGGCTTTTCTTTCAAGCGGCGCCTTCGGGCGAAACGACGAGCGGAATTAACTTGACAATTTAGCTGTGAGTCGTAAAATCAGGACAGTTGTCCCATATTCGAAAGGAAGTGCCGCTCGGATGGATTCCATTCAAC
>CAYVKE010000109.1:0-10904 GCA_964451935.1 uncultured Synergistaceae bacterium
GGAAGTATCTGTCCTGGATCCTTTCGTCGCGCAAGATGGCGATGATCTTCGAGTTCGAGATCGACTTCCGGTACGATCTTCGGGATCCGGAGTTCGTCATCGAGCCCGTCGACGACGAACGGGTGGAAATCCGGATGCCCGCCTGCCGGTGCGAAACCCGCATCCGGGATATCCGCTTCTACGACGAACAGCGCGCCCGTCTGCTTCCGTGGCTTCTGCCCGACCTCGTGAACGGATTTCTCGGCGACGATTTCCGCGAGGACGACAGAAACCGGCTCGTCCGGGCGGCCCGGTCGCACGCCGAATCGCGCGCGATGGCGCTCGTGCGCGACATCCAGCCGGAAGTCCTCGCGTCCGCGAAGGCGACGCTCGAGTCCCTCGCCCGCGGGTTCGGAATGTACGTCGTCGAGATCTCGTTCGCGGAGGAGAATACGTTCGTCGTCTCGCCGGACATGGGGAAAGTGGCCGCCTGATCCCTCCGGTTCACTTCGGGCCGTCGCCTCCGACGTGGGCGCGAAGCTCCTCCATCGTGACGCGCGTCAGCTCCGCCGCGGGCAGCATGGAAATCAGGTACCACCCCATATCGAGGGATTGTCCGATCTCCCGGTTCTCCTCTATTCCCTGCGCAATGAAGTGCTCCTCGAACGCCACCCCGAAAGCCAGATACTTTTTGTCCACCTCGCTGATCTCATCTTCTCCGACGACGCCGGCAAGAGCGCGCGCGTCCTGTGTCCGGCTGTAGGCGGCGAAGAGCTGGCTGGACACGCCGGGGTGGTCGTCGCGCGTGTAGCCCTTCCCGATCCCGTCTTTCATGAGGCGCGAGAGGCTCGTGAGCGGATCGACCGGCGGGTAGACGCCGCGAGCGTCGAGTTCGCGCGACAGGACGATCTGCCCTTCGGTGATGAATCCGGTCAGGTCGGGGATCGGGTGCGTGATGTCGTCGTTCGGCATCGTCAGGATCGGAAGCTGCGTCACGCTCCCCTGCCTGCCCCGGATGACGCCCGCGCGTTCGTACATCGACGCGAGGTCGCTGTAGAGATACGCGGGGTACCCCTTGCGGCTCGGCACTTCGCCGCGCGCGACGCTCAGTTCCCGGAGCGCCTCGGCGTAGCTCGTCATGTCTGTCAGGATGACGAGGACGTGCATCCCGAGGTCGAACGCGAGATATTCGGCCGCCGTCAGCGCGAGGCGTGGCGTCGCGATGCGCTCGATGACGGGGTCGTCCGCCGTATTCAGGAAGAGCACGAGGTTGTTTCCCTGTCCCGACTCCTGGAGCCGGGACGTGAAGAACGCGGCGTCGTCGTGCCGGATGCCGATTCCCGCGAAGACGACCGCGAAGTTTTCCGCCCCCGCGAGGTGCGACTGGGTGGCGATCTGGACCGCCAGACGGTTGTGGGGCAGGCCGTTGCCCGAGAAGATCGGCAGCTTCTGTCCCCGGATGAGCGTCGTCAGCGTATCCACGACCGAGATCCCCGTGGAGATGAAGTCCCTGGGATACAGCCGCGCCATCGGATTGATCGGCGCGCCGTTCACGTTGCGGCGCTCCCCGCCCAGAACCGGGCCGCAGCCGTCCCGGGGGCGCCCCAGTCCGTCGAACGTTCGTCCGATGATCGACGGCGCGACCGCGATTTCGAGCGGCGCGCCGGAAAAACGGATTCGCGTCTCCGACGGCGTGAGCCCCTGCGTGCCGGAAAAGACCTGCACGAGCGTCGCCCCTTCGTCCACGAGAACGACCTTCCCCCGCCGGGACGCCCCATCCGCGGAGGTAATCTCGACAAGCTCGTCGTACCCTGCGCCCCGGATGTCGCCGAGCATCAGGAACGGGCCGTCTATTTTGTCGACGCCGACATATTCGGTGCGGGCCACGGGTTCATCCCCTCCCTTCGGGAGCCATGCGTTCGGATCCGATGCGGGACAACGTTTCGTCGATCCTCTTTCCCAGCTCTGTGAGCGCGTCCGTCCGGTCGGCGGGAATCTCCCGCGCGTGGATCAGCTCCACGAGTTCGCCCATGTCTCGTATCAGCGACAGGGGGCACCCCGTCGTCACGAGCTTTTCGGCGGCCCGGTGGAAGCGGAGGATCAGATTCAGAATCGCGAATCCCTTTTCCGGAGGACAGAAGGAATCCGGTCCGAAGGCCCCCTGCTGCAGGTACCCGTTCCGAAGCAGGGATGCGGTCAGGTCCACAAGGCGCTGGTCGTTGGGGAGAACGTCCTCTCCGACGAGGCGGATGATCTGCTGGATCTTCTCGTCTTCGGCGAGAATCGCCCTGGCTTCGTCCCGAAGCCGGCCCCACGAGGCGTCGACATGCGCCTCGAACCACGGTTCCACCTCCCCGGCGTATTCGCTGTAGGACTCCGTCCAGCTGACGGCGGGGAAGTGGCGCGAGTTCGCGAGCGAGCGGTCGAGCGCCCAGAAGCACCGGATGAACCGCTTCGTGTGGCGCGTGACGGGCTCGGTGAAGTCCCCTCCGGGAGGGGAGACCGCGCCGATGATCGAGATGCTTCCGTGTTCGCCGCCGATCGTGACGACGCGCCCCGCGCGCTCGTAGAACTCCGCGAGGCGTGTGGGGAGGTAGGCGGGAAAGCCCTCTTCGGCCGGGATCTCTTCGAGCCGGCCCGATATTTCGCGCAGCGCCTCCGCCCACCGGGACGTCGAGTCGGCCATCAGCGCGACGTCGTAGCCCATGTCGCGGTAGTATTCCGCGATCGTTATTCCCGTATAGATGGATGCTTCCCGGGCGGCCACCGGCATGTTCGACGTGTTGGCGATCAGGATCGTCCGCTCCATGAGAGGCCGTCCCGTCCGCGGATCCTCGAGGGCGGGGAACTCCTCAAGGACTTGCGTCATCTCGTTGCCGCGTTCGCCGCATCCGATATACACGACGACCGACGCGTCGCTCCACTTCGCGAGCTGGTGCTGCGTGACGGTCTTGCCCGTTCCGAATCCCCCCGGAATGGCGGCGACGCCTCCCTTCGCGATGGGGAAAAGTCCGTCGATCACGCGCTGTCCCGTGACGAGGGGCTCGTCGGGGAGCAGACGCTCCGCGTACGGACGCGCCGACCGCACCGGCCAGGAGACTGTCATCCGGATCTCGTGATCCCGTCCCATCGGGCCGCGGACGCGCGCGACGATGTCGGAGCCTTTGGCGAAGCCGGACGGAACGATGTACTCCACTTCTCCCGAGACGTCGTACGGGACGAGGATGCGATGGTCGAGCAACGGGGATTCCCTGACGGTCGCAAGGAGGGCGCCGGGAGTGACGATGTCTCCCGCCGAGACTTCCGCCCGGATCTCCCAGGAGCGGGAAAGATCGAGTTGCGGAACCGCGACGCCCCGGGTGATGAAATCGCCTTCCTCTTTCAGAAGCGCCGAGAGCGGCCGGCCGATGCCGTCGATAATGCTCCCGGCGAGCCCCGGGCCGAGGAGGACGGAAAGCGGTCCGTCCGTCCCCCTGACCGGTTCGCCGACGCGAAGCCCCTGCGTGTCTTCGTACATCTGGACGAGCGCTTCCTCTCCCTCCATCCGGACGATTTCTCCCAGCAGACCGAGGTCTCCGACGCGGACCAGCTCCCGCATCGCCATATTCCTCGTCCCGAAGGCGCGGACGACGGGGCCGTTGACGCTGATGACGCGGCTTTCGGCTGTCATTGTCCGGCCCCCGTCACAGAATGGCCATGAGGCGACGGGCCACGAGTTCCGAACGTTCCCGTACGACGACGCTCCAGTCCGAGAGCGAGCGCCATGCGCCGTTTTCCGCGACGAGCCAGAGCCCTCCGGAAATTGGCGCCGGATCCGGGTCGAAGACGACGGCGACGTCCTTTTCGGGATCCGACAGTCGCGACGCGAGTCCGGGACCGAGGTCTGCGTCCTGCGCGGCCAGGCGCAGCAGGGCGGTTCCCTTTCCGGGCAGGCTTGCGAGAGCGACTGTCCCGAGTCCGGCCAGAATATCGTCGTAGTCCGGTCTGTCCCGGAGTTCCGAACACGCCTGCTGCAGTTGCTCAAGCGTCTGCGCGAGAAGTCGGTTCCGAAGACGGAGCATGTCGTGTTCGCGCTCGCGCTCCGCGGCGCCGACCTGCCGGTGGCGGATCTCCGCCGCGCGTTTCCGCGCGTCTTCCATAATCGAATCGATCATGGCGACCAGTCGCGACTCCTCTTCGCGCAGCCATGTTTCCGTCTCGCGCGTTTCGGCGTCGAGGATCGCGTTCCGTTCTTCCGCAGCTTGGCCGAGCAGCATATTCTTCAGAACGGAAAGGCGCTCCTCCGACATGTCCTGGAGTTCCGGAGCGATGCGTTCCCGATCGATCATCCGAGTTTCACCCCGATCGCGTTCGTGATGTACCGGGTCAGCGCGTCGTTGCCGCGAACGCTTCCGTGACGGTCGGGAATCTCGACGAGCAGCGGAAGCCGCCCGCTTTCCCGGAGTTCCTGCGCGACGTCCGGCGCTGCGGCGACGGCCTTCTCCGTCATGACGAGAACCCCCAGGTCCCGCATGGAGAGCGCCTGCCGAATTGCGGAACGCGTCTCGTCCGCCCCATGGGCGATGACGCCTGTAATTCCCGCGAGCCGGAGCAGGACAAGCGTGTCGTGGTTGTCGCTGACGAGAAAGGCGCGCATCGCCTACACCTTGCCGAGGATCAGCAGCGAGACGATGATGCCGTATATGGCGATGCCTTCCGCAAGGCCGAGATAAATAAGCGTCGTGCCGAGCATTTCCGGCTTTTCCCCCACGAGGCCGAGCGCCGCGGCGCCGACCATCCCGACGGCGATCCCGGCTGCGATGCAGGCGAGCCCCGTGGAGATTCCCGCCGCGATGAACCCCATGCCGGAAGCGCCGGGCGCCGCGACGGCCTCCCCCGTGGCGAGCGCCGGAGAGGAGAACCAGGGGATGCACGCCGTAACGAGCAGCGTGAGGAAAAGGACGGCGGATGCGGCGGCGAGAATCGCCCGTGGCCTTCCTACCGTGCGTCCGTGCAGACGGCGCCCCAGAAGAATGACGGAGGCGCAGACGACGAGAAGTCCCGAAAGCGTGTTCATGAGCGACCAGCTCCTTTCGTTCCGGCGGTCTTTTCGCGGGCGGACGGCGCCCATGTGACGGGGGTGAAGGGACGTCCGCCGCCGGAAAAGAACTTGCCGAAGAACTCGTAGTATTCCAGACGGAGCGTCTGGATGAAGACGATCAGCCCTTCCAGCGCGACGATGAGCGCGTGCCCGGCGATCAGGACGAGCGCCCGTGCGACGACGCCGCCCGGAAGGCGGTGCGCCATGTCTCCGAGCATGAAGACCGCCATGGAGAGCCCCGCATGGTTCAGGGCGAAGGCGGCGAGACGCATGAAGGACGCGGTGTTGCTCACGAAGGAGAGCATGTGGTGCAGCGTCGAAAACGTATGGACGACGGCGCCTTCGCGGCGCTCCTTTCGCGCCTCGCGCCGGACGATCAGATCGGACAACACGTTGCCGAAAAGAATCACGAGAAAGAGCCCGAAAATGGCCCAGCCGAGAACGCTCCGGGAGACGGGGATCGGGCGTCCGACAAGGAGCGCCCACGCGGGAAGAGCGGCGGTCCAGTAGAGCAGCAGTCCCGCGAGTCCGTGTCCGTCGAAAAGCATCTCCCCGAACTCCCTGCGTGCATACCGGATGCGGATGTTCACGAGAATGCCGACGCTCAGGGAGATGATCCCGACCGCCGTCGCGGCGGCGATCAGCGTGTTCGGATCCCGCATCGGAGAGATCCAGAGGGGGCGGAGGAGATCTTCCGATCCGAAGACGCTGCCGTAGAGCAGCCCGAAAATACAGGATGATAGTCCGGACAGCGTGAGGATATTCGCGAAGGCCGGCTTCATCGTCCCGCGTTTTCGCAGCAGCATCGCTGCAATGATGAGCATCGCGCCGTGTCCGACGTCGCCGAACATAAAGCCGAAGAAGAAGCAGAAGCTCAGTGCGACGAGAAGCGACGGGTCCGTCTCGCGGTACGACGGCACGCTGTACAGCGCGACGATGTCCTGGAACCAGCGAACGAACGGCGGATTGCGAAGCAGGGTCGGTATCGCGCGCACGTTCCGGTCGACGCCTGCGCCCTCCCCGGCGAGGAGAATCACATCCGGCGCGCGTTCCTTAAGATGTTGTCGCAACGGCTGAAGGCCATCCTCCGGAAGCCACCCGGAGACCACGTACATATCTCCGAGTTCCCCGCGCCGTCCGCAGACTTCGTAGATCCGTTGCATGCAATAGACCCTGTTGTGGAAGGCGTCGAGTTCCATTCGATGGCGTCCGAGAAATTCGCGCGCGGCGCGGGCGAGCCCATCGATCGCCCGCTCGTGATTCGCGATGCGCCGCCGGATGGTTTCGAGGCGTCCCTCTTCCGTATGGGCCAGAAGATCCGCGAGATCGTACCGCGTCATGGAGACCGAGTCGAGCATGTGCGCGACCTGGTCCCGCATCGATGCGGGGGAAAAGACGAAGAGCCACGCCCGCTGCTCCCGACGGAGCACCGGGACGAGCACGACCGGAAGCAACGGCGCCGATTCCCGAAGGCGGGCGTAGTTGTCCTCCGCGACGCGGCCGAAAAAGATGTCGAACGTCGCAGCCGTCAACGCGCCCTTCGCCACGACGCCCGTCCCCGAGAGCGACTCGACGAAAAGGGATGCGGCCTGGAGTTCCTCCATCTCCTCGACGAGCTGGATCCGGCGTTTCTCCCAGAGCGTCAGGCGTTCCGCCGTGGAGCGGATTCCCGAACGCGCTTCGTCGATCGGCAAAAGCTCCGTCACTTTGCCGAAATCGGGCTGGGGAAACGGTTCGCCGGCCGTGTCCCACACGGAGCGCAGTTGTCCCAGAATGTCGTCATAGGGGTTGTCCCGTCCCGGACGGACACGCGAAAGGCTCGCCCGGTCCGCCATGAGCAAATCGAGGGGAACCGGCTGAAAACGCCCGGTTGCGAGAAGATGAAGCGACACGTTCTCGATGGAATTCCGCGGCCCGACGAGGGTGACGCCAGCCATTCGGACGATGCTCATGCGCCCGCCTCCCCGGCTTCGAGTTCGCGCGACAGGAAGCGACGCGCCGAGGAACGGTCGATACGATAGCGCACGTCCTCGATGATGGTGACGATGTCGCGGATTTCTATTTCGAGCAACGTAAGCCACGCCAGAACGACGTGAATCCCCGGCGCGCCGCACGCGCGCACTTTCGCGGCCGTACGCCGGATGAGGCGATGCATTGACGCCTCCATCGCCGTCTCCTCGACGGCGCTTCGCTTCGCCGGGATCCCCGAGAAGACCGCCGCATAGTGCGACGATTCGATCAGGGAACGGAACGCCTCGGGGGATTCCGCGCGGGCGAGC
Source organism: uncultured Synergistaceae bacterium (assembly GCA_964451935.1). Lineage (GTDB taxonomy): Bacteria > Synergistota > Synergistia > Synergistales > Aminobacteriaceae > CALFXN01. Next base: position 7,339 of record CAYVKE010000109.1, read on the forward strand.
GCGGAGAGAAAGCGGAACGGCGCCCGGTATCTCAGACGAAGCAGCCTTCCGATGATCTCCTCGGGCGGAAGCCCGAAGAAGCGCCTGGCCCGGTAGATCCAGTAGATATTCAGAAGATCCGCCTTTGCGCCGAAGAGGCGGAGGACCTGCCGCTTCTCTTCGCCCTCCAGCGGCGCGAAGGAGGCCGCGAGCGCATCGAGTACGAACGTATCGACGGCCATTTCCGCGGAGAAGAGCGTCCCGCCGGAAGCCTGCATCCGGCGGAGGGGCTCCTTCAGCACCTCATGGAAGGGGGAGCCCGACAGCGCGGCGAGCGCCTCGTCCATCGATCCGGCCGTGAGAAGGCGATCTCCGTCCGCGAACGTCAGCGGCGCCTGCGCGAGCATGCGCCGGAGGATTTCCCGCGATCCTCCGCCGGCCTGGACGTATCGGAGAATCCGCTTGATCACATCTGCGTCGAAACGGGCCTTCCACGCAAGAAGGATTTTTTTGCGCACGGGGTCGACGTAATGGAGAAACGGGCGCATCCTGAGAAACGGAACGAGAGAGAGCCGCGCCTCGAGGTCCGTCCGGTGAAGGTCTTCGGGGTGCGTGTCGTGAAAGAACCCGCGATATCCTTCGGTTTCGGACAGGAGGCGCGCGATTTCCCCGACGGCGTCGCAGCGAAGCAGCTCCAGAAACAGCCCGTCGGTCATCAGCAGGCCCGAAAGGGTCCGCGCCTTGACGGTTATCGCGGCCCGGAGTCCGAAGGACGGCGCGTTCATCGCCGAGCGCTCTTCGATATCGACGAGACGGCGATTTCGAGCGCGAGGGAGGCGATGACGGCGTCGACGCGCTCGCGGAACCTGTCCTCCATCCGGGATCGTTCGCGCGCGCCGAGCAGCAGGATCTGGGCCGCCTCGGCTTCACCGGCCGTCCGGGCGGTTTCGAGCGTCGTTCGCGCCTGTTCCCGCGCTTCCGCGATCCGCGCCTCCCGGTCGGCTGCGAAGCGCTGCCGTGCTTCCTGACGTTTGGAAGCCGCAGTACGCCGGGCTTCCTCGACCATGGCCCGGGCCTGGTCTTCCGCAGCGATCAGCGTGGACAGTACCTCCTGAAGGTTCATAGCTTCCTTTCCGCCTCCTTTCGCCGGAGAAGCTTCTGCGCGGTCTTCATTCGGACGAAATCCTCGCGCTCAGCCTCCTCCAGCGCTCCGGCGATTCGCGCCATATCGGCCCTGAGGCCCGGAATCACGACTTTCTCAAGCGCATTGACCCTGCGCCATGTCTTGCGGATGTGGACCGCAAGGCGATACACGCTCGTTTCCACCTCCGCGAGGCGCGCGATGAGGGAACAGACCTCGCGGGCGCGAAAGAACGCCATGTCGAGCGATGCGGACGTCCCATACCAGGAATAGCAGGAGAAGGGATCCTGCGATATGGGGTCCACGTCGGGAATTTCCGCGCCCATCACCGCATGGAGCCGGATGGTGAAGTCCGAGGTTTCCGGCACGGAGCGGGCGATGTCTTCCACCGTATCGATTCCGAGGGACAGGCTCGCCGTCTGAAGGGCCGCGTAGGCCTTTTCAAACAATTGCCTCGTCGTCCGCTGGATCCCGGCGGCTTCGTGGATGCGGCGGGACAGCTCCATCATCAGAACGTGTCGTTTCTGTTCGAGGATGTCGTGTCCCCGGACCGCGAGAACGAGCGCCGCTGCGGTTCGGACGAGCGCGCCCCGGGTTGGAGGCGAATTTTTTCGCATTGTTTTTTCCTCCCGATTCTATGCGCATTATACTCCGGAAGACGCAGTTTTCGGTTGCGTTACGCGCGCGAAAAGATACAATACTTCTACAGGATTATGGAGAACCAAAAATCCAAGGAGGTGGGTACGAATGAGGCGGAATGTCCGAAGTATCTGGATCGTTCTTTTCGCACTCTGTGTCATTCCCACGGCGTCCCTCGCCGCGGGAACCCCGCTCAACCCGTCCGATGCTTTGCTCCCGTGGACGGTCGAATCCCAGTATCTTGTGGCCCGGATTGACAATGTTCCGGAACTGGCGAAGACGATCCTTTCCTGGAGCGCCCTGTCCGGCGATGCGTCCAGGGAGTTGGGGCTCGAGGACGTCAAGGCGATCCTCGACGCGCTTCCCTTTGTCTCCGTGGCGGCAGGCGGAGGAATCGGCAAGGGCGCCATTCACGCCCACGTCGCCGCGACGGTGAAGGAACCCTTCCAGCCCATGCTTGGGCGTCTCGCCTCGGGAACCCTGACGGACGAGGACAAGGGCGCCTTCGGGATGTTCGGCGTCAAGCTCGAAGGGCCGTTCACTCCGAAAGAGTCCGTGTTCGTCTATCGGGTCGAAGGACTGAGCCTCGGCCCCATCGGGGCGTACGTCGGCGCGAAGGAGAACCTGCTTCTCCTCGGTTTCACGGCCGACGAGGTGCTTGCGTGCATGGACGCGCTCGCGGATCCCGCGAAACGGATCAACGTCCCGCGGGCCTTCAAGGAGCAGAACTACTTCATCCTGAACGACAACGGCCTTCTGCAGATGGGATTGCTGGCGGGCGGCGTGCCCGTCCTCCTGAAGGACGTCGTCCATTTCGAGGCGGCTTTCGGCCTGCAGGGCGACGACTGGGGCGCGGGGTTCTTCACGAACCTCGCGAAGGCGATGCTGTCGAAGGAAGAGCTGGAAAAGTTCGTTCCCATCAAGACGCCGCCTCTGCTGGTCGGCGGGGGGAATGTCGTTTCCGCGCTGCATACGCCGCTCGTTTTCGACCAGTTCCGAAAGTCGCTGCAGCAATACGGCGGCAAGGACGGAGCCGACGCCTACAAGGAGCTTCTCGAAGCGGCGCAGCAGGTGGGGCTGAGCGAGGATGACCTGAGGAACCTGCTGACCGGCACGCTTACGGCCGTCGTCGGCGGCGCGGCGAACTACGCCGGAGCGGCCGGCCCCGGCGCGTACGTCGTGATGGAAGGAACGGGCGGCGCGGCGAAAAAGGTCTTCGACATGCTGACGGGCATGGCCGGGGGAATGGGCGTTCCGGTGGAGACCCCGACCGTCGCCGGCTGGGATTCCGTCGCCGGACTGAATGTCGGCGCCACCGTGACGCTTGCGGTCAAGGGCTCGACGCTGTTCCTGGGCGCCCTGGACACGAAGCAGCTCGCAGCGCCGTCGACTCCGTCCCAGGAGCTTTCGACGCTGCTGGCGCGAAACGACCTCTACGGATGGTTCTTCATGGATAACCAGGGACTGCTCCGGGAACTTCTCAACGTCGTGAAGAACCGTGAAACGTGGCGTCAGATCATGGGCCCGGATACGGACGACGTCATGCATGGCATCTTCACGATTCGCGACGCTGTGGCGCGGATGCGCTCCATCCGTCTCGAAGCGTCCGGACTCGACACCGTCCGCCTCGTCGTCGGAATGCTCACGCCGGGCGCCGACGTCGAGAAGGCATGGTCAGAGGCGGCGGAGGCGTGGAAGACCGAAGGGGAAATGCGCCGGAAGGCGATCGAGGGATCGAAGGAAGCTCCGAAAGACCTGAAGAAAAACCCCAAGAAATAGGATGTCGAAGAAGGCCTGACCTGCCTTT
>CAYVKE010000110.1:0-10843 GCA_964451935.1 uncultured Synergistaceae bacterium
GCGTCGGGCGCATTCTGAAGGAGAGCGGAGTGAAGAATCCGCACACGCACAAGGCCCCGAAAAAGCACAGAAGCCGGGCGCGGCGAAAGAGATTCGGCGAACTGGCGCAGGTCGACGCTTCTCCTTTCGACTGGCTTGGACGGGGCGAAGCGTACTCCCTTCACGGGGCGATTGATGACGCCACAGGAAAGGTGCTTTCGCTGAGGCTCGAAAAGAACGAATGCTCCGGAGGATATTTTCATGTCCTTGAAGACATCCTGACGCAATGGGGGGTTCCCGGAGCGATCTACTCGGACCGTCATACCATCTTCTTTTCTCCGAAGACGGAGAAGCTGACGGAAGAGGACGAAATCGAAGGGAGAAAAGCGCCTCTCACGCGATACGGACTGCCGCTGCATCTTCTGGGGATAGAGCATATAGCGGCCCGGTCCCCCCAGGCCAAGGGAAGGATCGAACGACTGTGGGGAACGTGTCAGCGTCGTCTTGTGGTGGAGATGCGGATTGCAGGGATAGGGACGATCGAGGAGGCGAACGCGTTTCTTCCCGGGTATCTCGAACGTCACAACACCCTTTTCGCCCGGGACGCGGCGGAGAAAGCGACGGCGTTCCTTCCGTGTCCCGAGCCCGAGAAGCTTCGCCTCCTGTTGGGAAGCCGGGACGAAAGGAAAGCTTCCGCTGGGTCGGAAATATCCTGGAAAGGAGGGAAGTACCAGCTGACGGATTCCGGGGGGCGGATTGTTCTTCTGGGGAAGAAAGAAGTCGTCACGGTCATCTGCACCATGGACGGCTCCCTGTATGCCTTGAGACGCTGCGAGGACAAGGGACCGGTGTACGGGCTGATTCCCTCATGCCGGACGGAGACGAATGTCAAAGACGACGGAAAGAACCCGGACAAAGCAGCGGCTCCGGAGGTCCCAACGCCCCTAAAGCCCGCGAAAGACCATCCGTGGCGCGCGAAATGGATGAAACGCTCACCCGGAAGGGGGATATACGACGATTCAAATCCGCTTGAAGAATCAGCGGCGGATCTCATGGAAATCATTTATGGCGTAAAAATCTCATGAACGAAAACGAGACAGGGATGACATTTTCCCTGTCCCATTTTCCGCCTTTAGGGGTGACATTTTCGCTGTCCATTGACACGGCAGTCCGGCCGTGACGAACTGCACCTTCTCGGATAACAGGGCCAGCTTACTAGGCGGAGGCATGGCGAACGCGGGAGCCGGCCCGGCCCCCGCCGTCACGAATTGCACCCTCTCGGGCAACAGCGCCGGTTCCGGCGGCGGAATGTACAATATAGGAACCTCTCCGACCGTGACGAACTGCACCTTTTCGGGCAACAACGCCTCCAGTGGCGGCGGGATGTACAACGTGACGGGAAGCGAGCCGACCATGACGAACTGCATCTTCTGGGACGCCTCGGGCGGGGAGATTCTCAATAGCGACAGCTCGTCTCCCGACATATCGTTCTGCATCGTCGCGAACGAGGACGTCGGAACGGGGGGCGCATCCTCGGACATCATCTCGGCCGACCCGCTCCTCGGCCCTCTCGCGTGGAACGGCGGCCCCACGCGGACGCACGCGCTCCTTCCCGGAAGCCCCGCGATCGACGCGGCGAGTCCGGACGTCGCGCCCGACTTCGACCAGCGCGGCATGGCGCGTCCGCAGGGCGCGAGCTTCGACATCGGCGCGTACGAGTTCAGCTCCGCCGCAAAGGTCCTCACCGTCGACCTCTCCGGAACCTGCGGCGTCACCATATCCCCGAACGGAACCCCCTTCGGGACGACCGGACGCTGCCGGCTCTATTCCCCCGACATCGGGGTCACGCTGACCGCCGTCGCGGATTCTCACGACTGGTTCGCAGCCTGGAGCGGCGACGCGACGGGCAGTGCGGACGCGGCGACCGTCACAATGAGCCGCGACCGCTACGTCGAGGCGATCTTCGATGACGCGTTCCTCATCGTCGCATCGGCGGGTTCCGGCGGCGACATCGACCCCTCGGGCGTCGTGAAGGTCCGCAGCGGCGCGGACCGGACGTTCACGATCTCGCCGGACGCGGGATACGGCGTCCTCGAGGTCGCCGTCGACGGCATTCCGTTCTCCGGCGACGCGTCGACCTACACCTTCCACGACGTCTCGGCCGACCACACGATCGCCGTTTCGTTCGACTCGTCGCCAACGCCGACGCCCGTTCCGACGCCGGATCCCGACATCCCGCTGCCGAAGGTCACGCTGACCCTGACGCTCGTCTCGGGCGGGACGATTGTCGCCGGCCCCACGGATATATCCGATCCGGACGTCCTCTCCTCGCTCGCTCTGCTCGCGCAGCTGCTCCAGACCGATCCCGGGGCGATCCTCTCGGGGGGGTACAACATGGATCTCGTCCGCTTCTTCTCGCTCCTCGCGAAGCTCGACCCCGGCGTTTCGGACCTCGTGCTCCTGATCGAGGTGACGGTCGGAGACGTTCCGTCCGGATACAGCTCGCAGGTCTTCCTGCTGACGCGGACATTCGACGGCGAGGGGAATCCCGTCGGATACGCGATCGTTCCGAGGGAGGAAGGCGTAACGGTCTTCCGGAAACGGGCGGACTCGCTGGCATGGAAGGTCACGATCCGTGACGGAAGCGCCTCCGACGGCGACGGAAAGACGAACGGATACGTCGCGCCGCAGATCGCCGCAGTCGTCGCGGTCTTCCGGACCGACGTCTCCGTGACGCCTTCGCCGACATCGGGGAACACGGGCGGCGGAGGCGGCTGCGCCCTTCCGGGCGGAGGCGCGATCCTTGCGCTTCTCCTCCTGCCGCCTCTCTTCATGCGGCGGATTCTCCCGCAACGCAGGCGCTGATCCGGTTTTCGAGATTCCATGTTGCGCCAGCCGTCGGCGCAGCGACGATGCTCCCGCAAAACAACGCCCCCCTCTTCCGGCGAAGAGGGGGGCGTTGTTTTGCGTTCGGACGGAACGAGGTCAATCGGCCGCCGGTCAGTCCGGAATCAGCTCCGTCACATCGGCTTTGACGAATTGCCTGGCGGCGTTGCCGTGGTAATCGGGGTTGTTGCGCAGGTCGAGCTTCATCGCCGGCACGCCCGGTTCCAGTTTGAAGTCCGCGAAATTCGCCCAGACGATGAACGGGCTGGTCGCCATGGCCAGGTAGTAGCTGCCGAACGACGAATCGGCGATGGACGTCCAGATCGTCGCCCCCGCGTAGGGGTGCTTCGGGTCGCCGGACACACGGAACGGCTGGGAGGCGGCGCGGGCGACGCTCAGGATTCCGGCCACTGCTTCGCGGTAATCCTTGGGTTTGGGCGACATCTTCATATAGTAGGCGGCGCGGACGAAGCGGTCCGTGGGCTCGGTCGTTCCGGGCAGCGGCTTCGTTCCGCCGAAGCCCTTGTACTGCCGCAGATTCCTCTGCTGCTTGTCGAACGACGGCTGGTTGGTCATGATCACATATTTCCGGTTGTGATTCACGACCTGTTTTCCGTTGATGTACTCCACGATCGCCGAGTCGCCGGACTTATCCGTCAGGGACAAGTGCAGGACCGCTTCCGACATGGTGGTTCCGGCGCCCGGCACCGTCACCGGAATGGGCCGCCCGACGAGCTGGATCGTCGAACCTTCGAGGGCCTTCACGGCCTCGGCCACGGTCTCGAAGTTATCCAGGACATACTGTCCCCACAACGCCAGCGACAATCCGGGGATCTTTTCGTCCCGCCTGCCGTAATCGCTGGGGTCCAGCCAGAGCATATTCGCGACAAGGCCCTTTTCGTTCATGCCGTCGGTAACCGCGCTTTTGCCGCTCGGCAGCCAGGCCGAAGCCGTCACGATGCTGGCGTACTTCGACGTCCATTTCACGGAATTCTTGCCGGCCATGCCGTCGCGCTGAACGCCGCGCGGCAACACCCACAGCGACGTGCCCGCATCAACGGGCCAGTCCATATTCCGCGCGGTCAGCACCGCCTGACCGTTATCGGCCCACATCATCCGGCTGCACGCGGACGCGCCGGGAACGGAGCAGAACAGAAAAACAGCGGCGACCAAAGACACCAAACATGCTCCAGAGACGACTTTCGTGGAAAGACGCATCATGCTGCCTCCTCAATGTATGTATGTTCTTTTTGCATTAATATTGTAGCACTCCAATCTTGCCGTTTCCAGATTGAGCGGCCCGGGAAAGGCGAAGCCTTTCTCGTTTCCCCGCGAAATTGCGCCGTTTCGCTGACTTTTCGATGATTTCCTCCGCTTCTCTTTCGATCCGGACGTTTTACGAAACGGCGAAGCCCATGCCGGAGCGTACAGGGGGGACATAGGCGTCCGCGTTCCGGGAAGGGCCGATTGAGGGATGCAAAAAACGCCCCCAGGTGGGCAGCCTGTTCCCCCCGGAGGCGTGCTGCACAATAGCGGAAGTCGCGCGGCCTCCGCTATTTGAGCCGATGATGTGAATTTCCCTGTCGCTGCGGCGCCTCGTCTTCGGAATACGGACGCCGCCCGTTGAATCGCTTCATTCGTTCGCCGAAGCGTTCGCCCCGGACGCATACCGCATTATATCCCATCGAGCGCCCGAGTCACCCCTGATTTTGCCGAATCAGGGGCTCGGAAACGAGGAGCCGGCCGAAAGATCCGGCGTCCCGCCCAAAACGCCGCCGCCCGAGAATACTCAGCGGCCCCGCCTGTTTTTGTTCTTCTCCTTCGCAAACTTTCGCGCGTTCTTGATGCCGCCCATTTCGGCGAACATCACGGTGATCTTTTCCGTTTCGATCTGCCTCGAATTCAGCCCTTCATACCGGGCTTCCTTCTTCAGCTTCAGATAGCTCGCAAGCCGTTCGGCGGACAGAACGCCGTCCTCTATGGCCTTTTGCACGGCGCAACCCGGCTCTCCGGCATGCGTGCAATCGTTGAACCGGCACGCCGCCGCCAGGTCGTCGATCTCGGCGAAGGTCCGGACCAAATCGGCGCTTTCGATCCCGAGTTCCCTCATTCCCGGCGTGTCGATGACGACGCCGCCTTCGGGAAGGACGATGAGTTCCCGCCTGGTCGTCGTGTGCCTTCCCCTGTCGTCGTCCCGCGTCTCGCTGGTCCGGAGGATATCCCGGCCCAGGAGCCTGTTGATCAGGGTCGACTTGCCGACGCCGGACGATCCGATGAATGCGATCGTCTTTCCGGGGGCGAGATATTTTCGGACGGAGGCGCACCCGTCCTCGGTCAGGCTCGACGTGACGACGACATCGACCCCGCGGGCGACCGCGTCAAGCTCCGAGAGCCTTTGCGAAAGCGCGTCGCACAGGTCGGCCTTGGTGAGGACGATCACCGGCGCGGCCCCGCTGCCCCACGCCACGCCGAGGTACCGTTCCATCCGCCGAAGGTTGTAATCGTGATTCAGCGCCATGCAGAGAAACACCGTGTCGATGTTCGCGGCGACGACCTGCTCGTCGTTCGACGTTCCCGCCGCCCTTCTGACGAAGACGCTCTTTCGCCGCAGAACGCGGCGGATGATCGCGTTGCCCCCCGCGTCCCCGTCCCGGTCGAGAAGAACGAAGTCGCCCACCGCCGGATAATCGGACATCGTCGCGACGTCGAAGCGGAATTTTCCGGAAATCTCCGCCGCCTGTTCGCCGTTCTCCGTGACGACCCTGTAGAGATCTTTATTTTGCGAGACGACGCGCCCGACGTACAATCCCGGATAGAAACGCGACTCTGCGGCGAATTCCCTGCTGAGGCCGATGTCTTCCATCTGTATTTTATTCAATTTTATAACCTCCAAAAGTTTTTATGCACAACAACTTTTGGGAGGCATATACATTACCTTATTTTGTATGCGCCTCCCTCATTGTCACAATATCCATTGCCCTCGTATGACGCATAAAACAACAGCTCCTTGGGAAACAGAATTATATTTCGATGCTTGATGGTATCACAAAATTCTTGAATTTCAAGACCGGTTTTCGCCGGACATTCACGGGGAACGACCATGGGCCGATTGTGCGTTTGCAAGCGTCGGACGGCGGCGGGAAGGAATTGCCGGGAACGAATCCGGCGGATCGGCGGCTTCTTTGCGATGCGCCTTCATCAGGCTCCGCCTTCGAGATGCCGCTCTTCTATCCTCGAGAAGAATCCCACGGCCATCAAGCCGACTCCCAGAATCATCATCGTCCGAGGCAGCGACCAGTCCGCCAGAAGCCCTATGACCGGATTGATCGCCACGATGCCGAGCGTCCGGCACATCGATGTCAGGGACAGTATGGTCGCCCGCTTGTCGGAAGGAATGTACCTGTTCATATAGGCGCTGAACACCGGCGCCCTCGGAAGACTGAACGACAGCCCGGCGACGATGAGAATCGCCACGACCTCCGGTCGCCCCGTCACTCCCAGCAGAAAATACGCTCCGCCGGAGACGAACGTCGTGGCCGCCAGCAAGGCCCGTTTCGATCCAAGAAGGCCTTCCATCCGTTCGACGTTGCTCAGAAAAAGAATCTGCCCGACGCAGGCCGAGGCTTGAACGACCCCATAGGAGGCGACGGGAAACCCCGCGCCCGCCAGGAGCGGCTGGAAGAGCCAGATCAATCCCCATGCGAGCGCGTTGGTAAGGGACAATTCGGCCGTGAGAAGCACCAGCGCGGGATTTCTTACGAAATACCGCCCGCCTTCGAGAAGTATCGTTCCGTATTTCGGCCTTGGCGCTCCTTCCGCCCGTATCGGCGGCTCCCTGAGCGTACAGGCGAGCGCGAACGCGGCCAGTGCGGGAAGAACGTAGAAGCGCATCGGCGCGACGTATCCGAAATATTTCGCGATAAAGCCTCCCGTGATCGCCCCGGCTATGATGCCGCCAAGCTTGAACGACTCCATGGCGGAGAGCGTTCGCTTCGCCCGGCCCTCTCTCCCGATGCTCTTCAGACTGTCATAGGCGAGCGCTTCGTCCGCCCCCGAGTGCAGGGTATAGGCTATCGAAAAAACCACTTCCGCCGCCAGGAACACGTGAAAATCGGGTTTGCTCGCATAAAGAAGCGCCGCTATCGCCGCCGTTACGCTTCCCGCCATGAGCGAGATCTTCCGGCCCAGGAAGTCCGCGACCGTCCCGGTCGGAACTTCGAGGAGGAAGTTCCACAGCATGAACCATGAGTTGATGAAGAGCGCCTGCGAAAGCTTGAGCCCGCCCCAATCCATATAAAACGGAATCAGGACGGCCGCGAAAAAGTGCATCCAGAAGAACAGGCGGATTCCCATCAGCTTCCACAGGTTCGCTCCGTATTCCCGCTTTTCGGACATTCCTTCACGCCTCGCTTTCCGCACCAAGGCATTTCGATCCGCCCGTTTCGGCGCAAGAAGTCCATGCTGCCGACCTCTTCTCGTTCTTTACGGTCCGTTCGCAGATTTCTTCTTCGTATTTCTTAATAATCATATTATGTGATATCCTGTACCGGAAAGAATATCCTTTTCTGAACATACACGCAAGACTCCGCTTATCGACGACAGGAAACGCGTCGTTGCGTCGACGGACGGCCCGATCATAAAAAAAACTGAGGACTATGTGTCGCTATGAATCCTCCATCCACGGAATGCCTGAAGACCGCTATCATTCAATCGCTGCGCCAACAGGGATACGCCATATGGAACGGCCTTATCCGAATGCCCGAAAATCCGACGAAGGACGACATGCGCACGCTGAATGCGCTTGCGATCCAAAAGAAGATGGAGGCGTCGACTCCCGGAATTCGCCGGCACGAAGGCCGGCTGATCCGCTACATCGCCGACGGAAACGAGGTGGACCCCGTCGCGATACGCCCAAGGCTCGTTTTGGTGCGGCCTCACTCGGAGCACGAACTGCTTTTCCGGTACGCATCCCTCCACTGGAGCATCCCGGTCTCCGCGGGATACGGGAGACGGCTCAGGTTTCTCGTATTCGACGAAAACAACGGCAGACTGTTCGGCCTGGGAGACCCCGTTTACTCCTTGCAGGCGCGCGACCGATGGATCGGATGGGATAAGGAAAACAAAGCACGGAAGCTGTATCACGTCATGGACGCCTATGTGCTCGGCGCGGTTCCGCCGTATTCCCTGCTGCTGGGGGGAAAGCTCATGGCGATGCTCGTTTGCAGCAACGAAGTCCGAAACGCGTTCCGCGAGAAATACGAAGGCGCGAAATCCCTGATCAGGCAGGATATCCGCCCTCCGTACCTGGTGCTGGTCACGACCACGTCGGCGCTCGGCCGGTCGTCCGTCTACAACCGGATCAGCATCGACGGCAGGCGCTACTGGACCAGCCTCGGATTCACGCAGGGGTCCGGAGAGTTCCACTTTTCGAACGGCGTATACGGCGACATCAGGGCGTACGTCGAAAAACACTGCGAGCCTACCGCAAAAAACGTCGCGTGGGGAACCGGCTTTCGAAATAAACGCGAAGTGATCCTCAAATGCCTCTCGAAGATCGGGCTCTCCAGCGAACTTCTCTACCACGGGATCCGCCGGGAAATCTTCGCCGCGCCCCTGGGGTGCGACGCGCTTCGTTTCCTGGAGGGAACGGCCCCGACCCCCCGTTTTTACGACCAGCCGGCCTCGGAACTCTTCGAAGTGTTCCGGGAACGATGGCTCATCGCCCGGGCCGAACGAAAACCGGAATATCGGGAGTACAGTCGCGAGCAGTATCGACTCTGGCCGTCGGAGGCATGAGGCCGGACGATCGGACCGATCGGGACGCGCAGGAACAACCGCAGATCCTCCCGATGCGCCGGTCCGCGACGCAATCGAATCGTTCCGCCGTACGGCGGCTTCTCCCTTCGACCGTCCCCGTCACGGAATTTCACCCCGCGACGCTCTTCCATTCCCGCATCCATCGGATGTAACCGACCTTCGTTTTCCCGGCTTTTTCACTCATGGTTTCCCTATTCTTTTCCCTACAAAAAAACGACATTGCATGATATCTTAGGCCTCGCAATTTGCGAATTTCGTGCATATAGTTCACATTTATGACTCTTTCGTAGCGCACAGACCCCAGAGAGGAGTTGTTAATTCCATGGCGGATGATCGAACGGAGACGGGAAACGCCTTCACGGCCGAATGTCCATGCGAACCGGACCTGAGATGCAACGCCCTTTTCGACCGGATTGCGGCGCTGGGCCGGACGTTCCTGTGGCAGGTCGACACCGGCGGGATGTACACGTTCGTGAGCGGCTCCGTCGAGTCGATCCTGGGGTATCGTCCGGAAGAAATCGTCGGGAATGTCCGCTTCGGCGATCTGCACCCCGATGACGGGAAAAGCGCGTTCCGGAAAACGATCCGCTCGCTGTTCGAGGAGAGGGAACCGTTCGAAAGCTTCGAAAATCCGCTGCGGGCGAAGGACGGAACCACTCTTTGGGTTTCGACGAGCGCCGTGCCGTTGTTCGACGGGGACGGGAACTTTTGCGGCTATCGCGGAATGGCTACGGATGTCACCGTTCACAAGAGGACGGAGCTGATGCAAGAAGCGCAGTACGCCGTCTCGGACAGGATAGCGACCGCCGGAACGCTCGCCGAAATCGTCGATGCGGCGCGAAGGGAACTCGGAGCGCTGATGGACACCCGGAAATTCGTCCTCGCGGAGTATGACGCGCGGACGAAAACGATTTCCGCAGCCCCCTTCCCGAGCGGCGACGGGAAGGAGCTTCTGTCGCGCTGGTCCGGCGAGAAATCGCTGACCGGAATGGTCATCAGGAACAGAAAGGCGATGCGCTTCTCGAAATGCGAGATCCGGAAACTGGCCGAAGACGGCGTCATCGAGCTTGCCGGCGCGCGCGCCGAAGTCTGGCTCGGCGCCCCGCTGTTGAGCAAGGACAACGTCTTCGGGGCCATCTTCGTCCAGAGTTACGACGACCCGAAGGCCTACGACGATGCAAGCATGGAGACCCTCCAGGTCGCGGCGAACCAGATCAGCGTCTACATGGAAAAAAAGCGTGCGGAGGAGAAGCTGCGCGAGAGCGAAGAGACCTTCCGGACGTTTTTCGAACAGAACTGCGTCGGATTCGTCATTCTGGATACGAATGGAAAATGGCTGCGCTTCAACGACAGGTTCTGCGAGATGACGGGGTATTCGCGCCCGCAGCTCGAAAAGATGACATGGTCGGATTTCACACCGAAGAAGGATTGCGAACGTGCGGCCGCGCTGTATTCCGACGCCGTGCGCATCGGGGGAACCGGTTTTCTCGATTTCGAAAAACGCTTCGTCCGTCGCGACGGATCGATGATCGACGTATCCGTATCGTCCAGGCTTGTCAGAAGGCCGGACGGCACGGTCAAGCACATCGCCTCGATCATTCAGGACATCACCGAACGCAAGCATTTCGAACGACTGCTCACGGACAAGGCCGAAGAGCTGGAACGCCACCAGGAGGCGATCATCGCGAGCATGGCCATCCTCGCGGAATACCGCGATCACGGGACGGGGGAGCACGTCCTCCGGACGAAGGAATACGTCCGGCTGCTTCTCGAGCGTTCCGGCGGGAGCGCGCTCTATCCGCCCGAGCACGTCCCGCTCCTGTGGCAGGCGGCCGCGCTGCACGACATCGGGAAGGTCGGCGTCCCCGACATGATCCTGCTGAAACCCGGAGAGCTGACGCCCGACGAGTTTGAGATCGCCAAGAAACATACCGTGATCGGGAGCGAAGTGCTCAAGGTCACCACGAGGGTTCTCGGGGAAGTTCCGTTCATTGCGTACGCGCGGCAGATCACGGAATGCCATCACGAGAAATGGGACGGTTCGGGCTATCCGAACGGTCTGAAGGGGGAGGAGATCCCCTTTATCGCGAGGGTCATGGCGATAGCGGACGTCTACGACGCGCTCGTGACGGAACGGCCCTACAAGAAGCCGATTCCGCAC
>CAYVKE010000111.1:0-6568 GCA_964451935.1 uncultured Synergistaceae bacterium
GGCTCGGACGACATGGAGACGCTGTGGATGCGTATTTCCGCTGCCTTCAGATCGCTCCTTCCGACCCGGAAATCCATCTCAGGCTGGGATCGCTCTTTCGAACGCTCGAATCGCCCGAAAAAGCCGTCAGATCCTTCCAGGACGTTCTTCAGCGCGATCCCGGGAACGCGCGGGCGCTTCTCGGACTCGGGCTTTCGTATCTCGACAGGGCGGACGCCGTTCAGGCCGTTCCCGTGCTCGAGAGAGCGATCGAGCGAGACGCCGATATGCAGGAAGCGAAAACGGCGCTTGAAAAGGCAAAGGCCATCCTCGGGGAACAAAAGAGACTGCTGGAAGCGCAAAAAGCCCGGGAACGCGCGGCGGAGGCTCTGGAACGGGGACGGGTCGCACACATGCTGGCCCGCGACGAAGAGGCGGAGAGCTGCTTCGAGGAAGCGCTCCGGTTTGATCCCGAAAACGAAGCGGCGCAGCTTTCCCTGGCGAACGTTCTGAAAAAGGCGGGAATATACTCCCGCGCACGGGAACTGTACGAAAAAGTCCTGATGAAATCGCCGGAGCAACAGGAAGCCCGCCTCGGACTTCTGGAAACCTTGAAGCTGGAGGCGTCCGGAGAGCGGCCCGTCAGCGGCGACGCGACGATGCAGACTGCGCCCGGAGACGCCCAAACGGGAAAAAACGGAACGGAAAAAACGCCTGCGGGTGCGCCGAAGCCCGGACGGAAACGCTCGTCTCCTTCGCGACGGTCTTCTTCATCTTCAGCCCTCGGATACCCGAAGGACTTTGTATCGCAGACGCCCCGCGTCGCGGCATCGGAATCGCCCGCCCGGCGCGAGGATCGGGTTTCTCTTTCCCGGACCCGCGACCCTCTGGAGATCCTGCTGGAGGGACAAGCGGCAGAAACCGCCCGGATGCAGAGACCGACGTTTCGCCCCTTCCCCTTTCCTCTCGGGGAATACGCGGTGCAACGCCTCCCTCTGCCTGATTCGGTCCCGTTTCGGACGTCTCCCGTTCTTTTTCCGTACATCATGGCGGTTTCATCGCTGCACCGGGCTGTTTCGGTCAATCCGGGCGGACAGGATCTCTACCTCGCGATCGTTCGATATCGCAGGAAGTCCGGGGCAAGACAGGACCCCGGAGCATTGTCAGGGTATCTTTCCCCCGAGGAGGAAGGATTGTACTTGCTTTTGCTCGCTCATGCGCTGTACAGCACCGGTTCGGGCGGGCAGGCCGGCGACGTGCTGCAGGATGCGCGGAGATTCATGCCGAACGATCCGGAATGCAGGCAGGTCGTCCGTTTTCTGTCAGGAATCTGAAAAAATCGTTTCTCTTTTCAAGAACTTGTGAATCGGGTATACTGGTCGCCGGTGTTGTCCGGTGGCCGCAATAATGCCGGGATCTCTATTCGTGCATGGGCGGTGATCAGGAAATGGAAGGAACACGAGCGGAGGAATGGGTACGGTCATATTTCCAGCGATTCTCTCTTTATGATGAATTTACGCAGAGAATCCGGAACCTGGTTGAGGATCTCGTTCAATCGGAGAAAATTCTGTCCTACGCCATCGAGGGACGGACGAAGACTCCGGGGGAGCTGACCCGTTATTTATCGATGTCTCCCGGCGATGCGCCCGCCTCGCTTGACGAGATTCCCGCTTTGGCAACCGTCCGTATTCTTCTTCATTTTCCTGAGGACGTCGTCAGGGTCGAGCAGATCCTTCAAAAAGAGTTTCTCGTTGATCTCGCCCGCTCCACGCCGTCTTCGAAGCTTGAGGATCCGGACAGATTCGGGTATCCGGCGATACAGTACGTTCTCAGTCTCGATTCCACGCGCAGCGCGCTCCGGGAATGGGAAAAATATCGAGGTCTCAAGGCGACGGTTCAGGTCCGGACGGTGATACAGGAGGCGTGGGCGGTCGTTTCTCCGCAATTCGCGGTCCCGATGGATACGGCGTCGCGGAACAGGATTCGGAGGAAGCTCTCGCGGATCAGCGCGCTTCTGGAAGAGGCGGACGAAGGATTCCTCGAAATACGGGGCGTTGCCCGAACGGATTCCATCCCGGTCGCTGCGCCGGTCGAACAGCCGGAGCCGGTTCGCAGGGAACGGAATATGACCCTGGCGGACCTCACGGCTTTCTTCGACGAGCATCCCGAAACGGTCGATCTCTGGTCCCGAAACGCCGTCCAGGCGGGATTCCAGGTCTATCTGTCCTCGCCGGAGTATCACGAGGAGAGTCTGAACTACCTCTTCGACGTCCTGCGTGCGGCGGAAATTTCGACGCCTGAGGCCTTCAGTGCGTTCGTGGCGGATGTCGGGCATGAGGACAAGGGCCTTCACCAGTTGCAATCGATATGCAAGGCGTTCGAAAAGGAGGTCGCCTCCTGGAAGGTGGACGCGTTCTCCGCGCTGTTCCTGCTGGTGTTGAACCTTCGCTGGGACATCCTGCAAAAGAAGGATCTTGTGGCGCTGAACGTCAAAAAGGGCTCTGACAGAATAAAAGGGCAATAAAGAAAATCTCCCGTTCTTTATTGATGGAGAGAACGCAGACAAAAGGGGGAGCCGTGGCTCTCCCTTTTTGGTTGTTCACGGAGCGTTCCGTTCCCGCCCGCTTTCGGGAGTGTGGAACGGTGACTGATGGAGAGAAGGGAGTGGCTCTTCCGTGGAAAACGCGCTTTGGGTTCTTCTCGGATATCTGTTCGGATCGTTCCCTTCCGGATTTCTTCTTGTGCGGTTGCTGAAGGGAATCGACATACGGACGGTCGGATCGGGCAATATCGGCGCAACGAACGTCGGCCGATGCGTCGGGCGTTTCTGGGCCGTGGTCGTGAGCGTCGCGGACATGCTCAAGGGCGGACTCGCCGTGCTCCTGGCGCGGGCGCTCGCGACTCCCGGCGCGGACATCTCCTGGCTCCTTGCGGGGGTGGGCGTCGCAAGCGTTCTCGGGCATAATTTCCCTATCTGGCTTGGATTCCGCGGCGGGAAGGGCGTTTCGACGACGTACGGAATGCTCTTTTTCCTTGCGCCCCCCGTTTCCTGCTACACCGTGCTCGCGGGCGGCGCGGTCTGGTTCCTTCTTCTCGGAATCTGGCGGTATGTCTCTCTGGCGTCGATGCTGTCACTCTGGGTCGTCGCGCTTCTCTTCGCGGCGCTGCATGCCGGACCGGCTCCTGTCGCCGCGACGGTCTTTCTGGCCCTGATGGTCCTCGTGCGGCATCGGGAGAATGTGAAGCGTCTCCTGGCTGGAAAGGAACCCCGCGTCGGACGGCCGAAAACGACTATGGATTGACTATCTCTGACCAATGCTCTACAATGGCTGCATCATCGAATGCAGGGGGTTCACACATGCCAAGCCTTACCCGAGTCATCGAAAATTACATCAATAACCTGTTTGCGGACGAGGATGAAAGCATGGTCTCTCTTCGCCGCAAGGAACTCGCCGAGATATTCGGCTGCGTTCCGAGCCAGATCAACTACGTCCTTCGAAGCCGCTTCACGCCCGAACGGGGATACATCGTCGAAAGCCAACGGGGCGGGCACGGGTACATCCGGATCGTCAAGATATGCTACGACATTCCCGAGGATCGAATCGGGCATATCGAGGATATCGTCGGGGACTCCCTGACGGAGCAGGATGCGAAGCGGCTTCTTGCGTCGCTCCAGGAGCGGGGCATGATCGATGCGAAGGAGCGCCTGATCATAGAGGTCGCGCTTCGATATCTCGACGATGTCGGAACGTCGGAGTTCGACGTGTCCCCCTACAAGAGGAATGCGTTGCAGGCGGAACTGTTGAAACGCATGCTCAGAAGCCTGGCGCTCGCGTGACCGCTTTGCGGGGGGAATTCTTGACGAAGAAAGGAAACGAGAATGTGGCAATTTTTCACTGAACGCGGAAAAAAAGTTGTGCAACTGGCGCATCGTGAAGCTCTCCGGCTGGGTCACGATGTCATAGGGACGGAGCATCTCCTGCTCGGGATTCTTGCGGAGGGCGAGGGCGTTGCGTTCCAGTCGCTCGAAACGCTCGGAGTGGATACGAAAGCGCTCTGGAAACGCATAGAGGAAACGACGGGACGCAACAATCCCATCCTGAAGCCCGTCGATCTTCCGTTGAGCCCGAGGGCCAAACGGGTGCTGGATCTGTCGATCCGCGAAGCGCGGGGCATGGGCGTCAACTATGTCGGAACGGAACACATCCTCCTCGGGATTCTGTCCGAGGCGGAAGGCATCGCCGCCCAGGCGCTCGTCTCTCTGGGCGTGGACTACGCAGCGGTGCAGCGGGAGATCGGGCGGGCGCTCTCCGGAGTGGAGAATACGGCCGAGCGCGAGTCCGATGCGTCCGGCGAGCAGGCGCGAAAGAAGGCCAAAACTAAGACGCCGACTCTGGATCAGCTCGGAATCGACATCACGGAAAAGGCGCAGCAGGACGAACTCGACCCGGTCATCGGGCGCGAAAAGGAAATCCGGCGGGTTGTCCAGATTCTCTGCCGCCGGACGAAGAACAATCCCGTCCTGATCGGGGATCCGGGCGTGGGCAAGACCGCCATCGTCGAGGGGCTCGCGCAGCGCATCGCCTCCGGTTCGATCCCCGAGATTTTGCGCGGAAAACGCGTCTTTCAGCTGAACATGGGCAACCTCGTGGCGGGAACGAAATACCGGGGCGAGTTCGAAGAGCGCATGCGCAAGGTGGTCAAGGAGCTTCGCGAGTGCAGGGATGTCATTCTGTTCATCGACGAGATCCACACCATCGTCGGCGCGGGCGGGGCGGAAGGGGCGGTCGACGCAGCCAACATCCTGAAACCGAGCCTCTCGCGGGGGGAGTTCCAGGTGATCGGCGCGACGACCGTCGAAGAATACCGGAAGCATATCGAGAAGGACGCCGCGCTGGAGCGCCGTTTCCAGCCGGTGACCGTGGACGAGCCTTCGGTAAGCGATTCCATCAGCATCCTCAGGGGGCTTCGCGACCGGTACGAGTCGCACCACCGCGCCGTCATTTCCGACGATGCGATAGAGTCCGCGGCGCGACTTTCGTCGCGCTACATAACGGAACGATTCCTCCCGGACAAGGGAATCGACCTCATCGACGAAGCAGGCGCGCGTGCGCGGCTTCGCACGATGGAGGCCCCGGAGGATCTGAAGGGGCTTGAGCGGCGTCTCGAAGAGATTCGCCGCGAAAAGGAAGCTGCGGTGGATTCGCAGGAATTCGAGAAGGCCGCGCAACTCCGCGACGAAGAGAGGCGTCTCTCGGACGAGCTTGAGGAAAACCGAAGGGCGTGGCATTCCAAGAGGAACGAAGAGCGTCCCGTGGTGACGGAACAGGATATCGCCACGATCGTCTCCGAGTGGACCGGAATTCCCGTGGCGCAGATCTCCGAAGAGGAGTCCAAGCGCCTCCTCCGTATGGAAGAGGAGATCGAAAAGCGTCTGATCGGACAGAGCGACGCGGTCCAGTCCGTAGCCAGGGCGGTTCGCCGCGCCCGAAGCGGCCTCAAGGATCCGAAGCGCCCCATAGGGAGCTTTCTGTTCCTCGGTCCGACCGGCGTGGGCAAGACGGAACTCGCGCGTTCGCTTGCGAACTTCCTGTTCGGAAGCGAGCAGTCCATGATACGCCTCGACATGAGCGAATTCATGGAGCGCCACGAAGTCTCGAAGCTTATCGGCGCGCCCCCGGGATACGTGGGATACGAAGAGGGGGGCAAACTCACCGAGGCGATCCGGAGGAAACCCTATTCGGTCGTTCTCTTCGATGAAATAGAAAAGGCGCACCCCGATGTCTTCAACATCCTTCTGCAAATCATGGAGGACGGGCGTCTTTCGGACGGACAGGGGCACAGCGTGGATTTCCGAAACGCCGTCATCATCATGACGAGCAACGTCGGCGCACGGGATTTCGCGAAGGGAGCCTCTCTTGGGTTCTCCTCGGGGGATGTCTCCGATCCGTATGACTGGAACAGATTGAAAAACACGATCATGGACGAAGTGAACCGGACATTCAGACCGGAGTTCCTCAACCGCGTCGACGAAACCGTGGTCTTTCGCCCGCTTGGAAGGGATTCCATGCTCCGGATCGTCGATATCATGCTTGCGGAAGTTGCGTCGCGAATCCGGGATCAGAAAATGTCCATCCTCATTTCCGACAGCGCGAAGGCGCTTCTGCTTCAGGAGGGCTTCAAGCCGAAATTCGGGGCGCGTCCGTTGCGGCGCACCATACAGCGGCTTGTGGAGGATCGGATCGCCGACATGCTTCTCGACGGCGCGGTGTCGCCGGGAGTGACGGTGTCCGTGGATACGGGCGCCGACGGTCTGATATTTTCCATGGCTTCGGGAAAATGAGGCATTCTCGGGGAAAACTTCTCCCGGGGATGGGCCTGCACGAAACGACTCCATGCGGGATCCCGGAACCGCCTCATAAGGGCCCCGAACGAAAGGGGAGAGGCATCGTGCGTTTCAGAACGTTCTTTTTCCTCTTTGCGCTGTGCGCGGTTCTTTTCGTCGGAAGCGCCGCGACGGCAGAGGAGAAAACACCCGTCATCCGATGCGGTGACGAGACGGTCACGGCGGAGGAAGTTCGGTACCTTC
>CAYVKE010000111.1:6594-10609 GCA_964451935.1 uncultured Synergistaceae bacterium
GCGGGAGGCAACGAGGGAATCGCTTCGGTCATCCTGAACCAGATGAGCGAGAAGGACACGGCGCTCTTTCTCGGGCAGATTGCGGAATCCATGCTTCTGGCGAAGGCGGCGCAGCTTCAGGGACTCCATCTGGAACCCCGGGTGGCGGCCCAGATCCGCTGGAACGATATCAATCTTCTCGCGCAGGCGTATGTCGGGTGGGCCTCCGAGCGATGGGACATGAGCGAAGACGCCTTGCGGCGCTTCTATGAATCCAACGGCGAACTTTTTTTCCAGGAAGAGGAAGTCCACGTTCGCCAGATTCTTTTCAAAACGGAAGAAGAGGCCCGGAACGCAGTTCTCGACTTAATGGGAGGAGCGTCTTTCGACGTTTTGGCGGAACAGCGCAGCATCGATCCGGTCTCATCCCGGAACGGCGGCGACATGGGGTGGATCCGACGGCGCGCCCTGCCGAAACCTGTGGAGGACGCGATTTTCCAGCTTTCTCCCGGAACGGTTTCGAAGCCGGTGCAATCGGAATACGGCGTTCACGTGTTTCAGGCTCTGGAGCGAAAGGAACGCCGTCGCCTCCGGATCGACGAGTGCCGCGATGCGCTCCGGGAAGCGCTCGGCCGTTCCTACCTGTCGAAAGATCTTGAACGATTGAAGGAGCGCCTGAAACCGGCGCTTTCGCCCGAAGCCCTCAAGGCCGAAACGGCGAAATAGGCGCCGTCCCTTTCCGATTATCCGGACACGAAGTGCGAGCGATATCGTACTTCGTGTTTTTTTTGGATCGAAAACTGTACTCGGAGTGAGATTATCCTATAATAGCGTCAACCGGTTCATTGAACCTCGTCGCGCAGTGACGTAGGACATCTTCACTCTGGAGGGGATAGAAGCATGGGGACGGAACGACTATGTCGAAAACCAACCATTACCGAGGCTCTGACGATACTGATCCTTGACGCGCTGATCATCAGCTACGGGGTGCTGAGCATCAAGACGGAAAGCGGCTGGACGTTCGGCCTTGGGCTCAGCGCGCATATTCCGTTGTTTCTTGCGGCGACGGTTTCGGCGATTTCGGGGATGGTGTTTCTGAAAACCCCCTGGAGGAAACTGGAAGACGGAATGATTTCCGCCATTACCGTGGCGATGCAGGCCATTATCATCCTTCTTGCGATCGGCGGACTCGTCGGATCGTGGATTCAAAGCGGCGTCGTTCCCACGCTGATTTTCTACGGACTCAACATGCTCTCGCCGCGCTTTTTCCTTCTCGCGAGCCTTCTTATCTGCTCCGTCGTCTCCCTCTCCACCGGAAGTTCGTGGAGCACAAGCGGCACGGTCGGAATCGCGCTGATGGGAATCGGGGCGGGGCTCGGCATTCCGGCTCCCGTTACGGCCGGTTTCATCCTTTCAGGCGCCTATTTCGGCGACAAGATCTCCCCCCTGTCGGATACGACAAACCTCGCACCGGCGGTATCGGGGGCGGAACTGTTCGATCACATCAAGGCCATGTTGTGGACCACGCTGCCGACGCTCGTCATCGTCATGGGCATCGCCTGGTTCATGGGGACGAAGTACGGGGCAGGCGCGCTCGACGCAACTAAAATCAGCCTCATCCAGCAGATGATGGCGTCCGAATTTCCGATTTCCCTCATGGGATTCGTTCCGCCCCTGCTCGTCCTGGCGCTTGCGGCGATGAAAATCCCCGCAATACCGGGAATCGTCTCGGGAATGCTTCTCGGTTCCATTCTGGCCCTGGTGCATGGTCTCGATATCGGAAGCGTTCTGGGCGCCTTGCATTCCGGGTACAGTACGTCCCTGATAACGAAAGTCTCCGAAGCCGGAGATCTCACCGCGCTTGCGGAAGCCGTCAAGGGATCGGCTATGCAGCTTTCCGGAACGGTCGACGTCGAAATGTACAAAAGCGTCGGCGGCCTCCTGAAAGATCTTCTGAACCGGGGCGGCATGACCTCCATGCTCGGAACGATTGCGCTGATTCTGATGGCGCTCATGCTCGGCGGCGTCATGGAAACCTGCGGGTACCTCGAAGTCATTCTCGAGCGGCTCATGCAGGCCGTCCGCACCGTCGGCGGCCTCATCACGTCGGTTATCGCATCCTGCATCTTTGCGAACATGTTCCTTGGGGACCAGTATCTCGCAATCGTCATCCCGGGACGCATGTTCAAACCCGGGTTCGAAAAGTTCGAAACCGGCGGGAGGAAACTTGCCCCCCGTATGCTCTCACGGTCGCTGGAAGACTCCGGAACGCTTACATCGGTTCTGGTTCCCTGGAATACGTGCGGCGCGTACAACAGCGGCGTTCTTGGGGTTGCGACGCTGGAATACCTCCCGTACGCCTTTCTGAACTGGCTGAACCCGCTTGTCGCGATAGCCATGACGTATATGGGCATAGGCGTTTACTGGAAAGATCCGGAGAGCGAACCGAAGAAATGACGTATCCTTCGGATATTTTTCCCGCCGAAAGCAACGCCTCCTTCCCGAAGTGGATGAAATACCTGTCGGTGTTTGTCGGTGTCTTCCTGATGGCCGAAGGTGTTCGCGGATTCGTTTCCCCATCGGGAAAGGGGATGTATCTGGCGTTTCCCTATTTTCTCGTGGGGGCGGTCTGTATGTATATATTCGGATACGACCGGCGTCTGTTCCTCGACCGGGAAGGAATCGTCCGGGAAACGGTCATCTGGGGACGGGTGCTCCGCGACGTGACGCCGTGGTCTTCGATCGTCGGGATCTCGATGACTCCCGCAAAAGGAAAGGTTCTTGCGTTTTTCCGGAAGGGAACGACGGGATGGCGCATAAAATTTTCGTCCGAAGAACGGCTTCGCGCTTTTCTGAAGGATGCCGCTCCCGGCGTGCCGATGGAATAACGGAAAGAGAAGGCGGCGGACTTCCTCCGCCGCGTTCTCTTTCCGTACCTGGAATTTCGGCGATGTCTTGAAGAATGTCCGGATCACGACATACGAGGCGGCCCGAAGAGTTGTTCCCCTGCCACACCAAAAACGGACGTGTTGCGGAAGCCCGTCAGAAAATTGGGGAAGAATGTTTCCTCTTCGTCAAGGTGTTGACACAACCGGATTGCGCGGATATACTATCCCTCGCGTTGATCGAACGCAGGGCGGGCGGATAGTTCAGCGGTAGAACACCTGCCTTACACGCAGGGGGTCACTTTGTGGATTCCCGCCAGTCGTGCGGAACGTTGCAAGCACTGAATTCAAGGGAACTTCGCTTCGGCGGGGTTCCCTTTTTTGATACCCTGCCACTGTAAATTGTCTATACCTTCCGCACAATTCCCCTTTTTCGGACTCTCCGAAATGTCAAGGTTCATGGTCCCTGCCGATGTAAACTTTCCTGTAAGCTCGCTTTCCTCGACCCGGCGCTTCCCCCGATTGTCGCTTCCGAAGTCGTTCTTGTGTATCCGACTCGGGGCTCATTCGTATTTCAAGCTTCATGGTAAGCTTTAAGTTTGCCTTGCGCATGGGGCTTGAGGACTATCTTACAGGGGGGATCAACGCGGGGAAAACGCACGATGTTATCACTCAGTACAGCCGCTTCCGGGCGAAATTGCCGATTTTTTACGCGGCTTTTCCGTTGGTACGACTGAATTGATACCATTGTCAGAATAGGAAAATATCTTACGATGTAAACTTTTCACGAATTCCATGATATAATCTTGGTCAATTAGAAGTATGTCCAAAGACAGGCGCACAATCCGTGAGGGGGAAGGAACAATCCTCCACGGGGAGTGCGCCTTTTTTATGTCCACGGAAGGGGGTGTGCCGAATGACATTGAAGGAAAAAATCGAATCTTTGGATGGAACCGTTTATCGGTTCACGCAGAGACGCGGATTTTCGGTCCCGGCGCTTTACGGAATCCTGCGCCGCAAGCGGGCGATATCGAAGGGGATGCTCGCAAAACTCGAAACTGTTCTAGGGGGCGACGTGCCGGGGATGTTCGATGAAGACGGAGTGCTTATCCAAAAGTAGCGGACCACAAAAAACCGCTCCGGGCAGGGAC
>CAYVKE010000112.1:0-10408 GCA_964451935.1 uncultured Synergistaceae bacterium
TGTTGGCGAGCATCTGCCCGTCGCTGATCGCGAGCTGCTCTTCGAGCGAGAGCTGCGCGGTCTGCGCGATGATGACGTTGTTGAAGGCCGACAGGCCGGTGACGTACTGGTCGTAGGCCACGGCGCGCGCGGTCTTCGCCGCCTCGACGCCGCTCCGTAGCGAGACGTTGCGCTCGCGCTCCTGCGTTTCGGCCGTCAGCGCGTCGCGCACTTCGGCGACCGCGTTCAGCACCGTCTGCTCGTAGGCGGCGAGGAGCTGTTCTTCCTTCGCGGTCTGCGCCTTTATATTATTCCGGATCGCGCCGCCGTGAAAGATCGGCAGCGAAATCGCGGGGCCGATGCTGTAGGTTTCGCCGTCGGAGGAAAAGAGCCCGCCGGTGGAGACGTACGATCCCCAGCCGATCGCGCCGAGGAGGTTGAACTTCGGCAGAAGGTCCTTTTCGGCGGCCTTCTTCCGCGCCATCTGGGCGGCGAGGCTGCGCTCGGCCGCGAAGATGTCCGGCCGGCGGCGAAGGAGGTTCGCCGGAATCCCGACGAGCGCGGACGTGTCGAGTTTCGGCATGGGCTTGTCGCCGAGCATCTTCCCGAGACTCCCCGGAACGCGGCCGACGAGGATCGCCATCCGGTTCATGGTCTGCTCCAGACTCGCGCGCAGCGGCGGGATCGACGAACGCGTCTGCTCCATCGTGTACTTCGCCTGGCTCAGCGCAAGCTGGTCCTTGAGGCCCGAATCGTATTGCGACTGGAGCAGCCCGAGCGTCGAGAGCTGGAGCGCCAGGTTGCTCTCGGCGACCTGGAGACGCCTCTGGAGCGTCCGAAGCGACAGGTAGTTCAGCGCGACCTCGGAGGAGAGCTGCACCCACGCCGCGTGCAGCGCGCCGAACTGCGCCTGGAGGTCCGCGGCGCTCGCCTTGATCTTCTGCGCCTTGCCGCCGAATAGGTCGATCTCCCACGACGCGTCGATCCCGAGCTTGTAGTAGTCCCTCGGCCCGACCTGCGCCCCGGAGGAGGACGCCTCCGCGCCGGTCTTGGAATTCGTGAGCGACGTCGACGCGTCAAGCCACGGGAGGACCGCCGCTTCGCTGATCCCGAGAGCCGCCCGGGCCTCCCGGAATTTGGCCCTCGATGCGGCCAGGTCCCTGTTGCCTTCGAGCGCCCAGCGGATCAGCTGCGACAGCGTCTCGTCGCCGAGGACGTCCCACCACGCCGCGAGGACCTCGGGCGTCGGGGCGTCCTTTACGTCCCCGTCCGAGGCGAAGAAGTACGGCATCGGGTGGCGCTTCGCGAGCGAAGTCCAGTCCCCTGAAGCGAGTTCCGCGTCCGCCGAGACGGGGGCCATCTCCGCGGCCGTCGCGCCGCAGGGGAGCGCGGCGGCGAGCGCCAGCGCCAGAAGCGCGCCTATCTGTTTTCTCATGATTCCTCAACCTCTTTCGGCGCATTCGAGAACATGCGTCCGATCATCGCCTTGGCCTTCTCCCGGTACGTCTGCAGGACGACGTACAACCCGGGGATCAGGAAGATTCCGAACCCCGTCGCAACGCTCATTCCGAAGAACATCGTCGTCCCGACGTGAAGGCGGCTTCCCGCGCCCGCGCCCGTCGCGAAGAGCATCGGCAGGACGCCGATGACGCACGTGAGCGCCGTCATCATGACGGACCGGAACCGCTCGCCCCCCGCGATCCGGGCGGCGTCCAGGATCGACTGTCCGTGTTCGTCGTGCTGTTCCTTCGCGAACTCGATGATCAGGATCGCGTTCTTCGCCGACAGGCCGACGAGCAGCAGGATCCCAAGCTGCGCGTAGATGCTCAGCGAGATCTTCATGATGAAGATCCCGACCAGGGCTCCGAGAAGCGCGACCGGCAAAGAGAGGATGACGCCCATCGGCACCGTCCAGCTCTCGTACTGCGCGACGAGGAACAGGTACCCGAAGAGGACCGCGATCGCGATGATGATCCCCGTCTGCCCCCCGGCCTCGCGCTCCTGGAACGACATTCCCGACCACTCGTACGAATACCCTTCCGGCAACTCCGCGGCGAGCTTTTCGACCGCGTCCATGCCCTGTCCGGACGAGAAGCCCGGCCGTGTGATCGCCGTGATCCCCGCGCTCGGGAACAGGTTGTAGCGGTTGACCGTCCGAGGCGCGAGGACTTTCCGCAGCGTCGTGAAGCTCTGCACGGGGACGTTTTCTCCCGTCGCGCTCTTGACGAAGACGCTTCCGATGTTGTCGATCCGGTTCCGGTAGGCCCAGTCGGACTGGAGAATGACCTTGTTCACGGTCGTTCCGACGTTGATGTCGTTGACGTAGGCCGTTCCGAAATACGTCTGCAACGTATTGTAGACGCTCGCGACCGGAACGCCGAACATCTGCGCCTTCTCCCGGTCCACGTCGAGATAGATGTGCGGCGTGTCGGACGTGTACGAGCTGAACGCGTACATGAACTCCGGCGACCGGTTGATCTTGCCCAGAATGCCGTTCAGGATCCGGGAGAGCTTCTGCGGGTCCTTATCCTGCGTCGCCTGAAGCCGGAAGTCGAGTCCGCCGGAGATTCCGAGCCCCTGGATCGCGGGCGGCGTGACGACGTTGATGCGCGCTTCCGGAGCGGCTGCCGTGATCGCGCGGATCCTGCCCACGATGGCGTCGAGCTTTTTTTCCGGCGTGTTTCTGTTGGACCACTCGTCGAGCGCGAAGATGACCGAGCCGACGTTTTCGCCCGAGTCGCCCGCGAAGCTGAAGCCCGCGATGCTGATGACCGACCGGACGCCGGGGATCCGCCGGAACTGCGGGACGAGCTTGTTCATGAGCGCGAGCGTCCGTCCCTGCGTGGCGCCCTCGGGAAGCTGGACGAGCGCGAAGACGGCCCCCTGGTCCTCGTCCGGGACGAAGGAGGTCGGCGTGATCTTCATGATCGCGACGGAAAGCCCGACGACGAGGGCGAAGAGCCCGATCGTGACGATCGTCCGGCGCGCTATCCACATCGCGCCCTTGACGTAGCCGCGAGCGGCCATCTTGTCCATTTTATTGAACCACGCGAGCGGCCCGCGCGTCTTCGGCCGAACGTTCGTGAGCATGTGGGCGCACATCGCCGGGCTCAACGTCAGCGCGACGACGAGCGAGAAGACGACCGAGAACGACACCGTGACCGCGAACTGCCGGTAGATCTCCCCCGTGATGCCGCCCATGAACGCGACCGGGAGGAAGATCGCGAGGAAGACGAGCGTCGTCGCCGTCATCGGGCCCGTGATGTCCTTCATGGCCTGGACCGTCGCGGCGACGGAATCGACCTTGTCGCGCTCCATGAGATACATGACGCGTTCGACGACGATGATCGCGTCGTCGACGACCGTCCCGATGACGAGAACGAACGCGAACAGCGTCAGGATGTTGATGCTGAAGCCGAGCGCGAGAAGCCCCGCGAACGTGGCGATGATCGACACGGGAATCGCCATGACGGGAACGAGCGTCACGCGCCAGTCCTGCAGGAAGAGGTAGCAGACCAGCACGACGAGGAAGAAGGTCAGGCCGAGCGTCGTCATGATCTCCCGGATCGTCTCCCGGACGTACTCCGTCGAGTCGTACCCCAGAACGAACTTCGTATCGCTCGGCAACGTCGCCGTGAGCCGTTCGAGTTCCTTCTCGACGCCCTTCATGACGTCGAGCGCGTTGGACCCGGCCGCCTGCGAAATCAGGAGCATTCCGGCGGGGGATCCGTCGAACGAGCTGCTGAACGCGTAGTCCTCGGAGCCGAGTTCGATCGTCGCGACGTCCTTGAGCTTCACGAGCCCTCCTTCGGCCGTCGTCCGGAGAATAACGTTCTCGAACTGCTTCACGCTCCCGAGGCGGCCGGTCGTCGTCAGCGAATAGATCAGCGGCGAGTTTTCGTTCCCCGGCGCCGATCCGATGGATCCGAGCGACGCCTGCTTGTTCTGGCTCTGGATCGCGGCCGCGACGTCCGTCACGCCGATCCCCATGGCCGCCAGGCGTTCGGGATCGAGCCAGATTCGGAGGCTGTACTTCGCCCCCATGACCCGCGCGTCGCCGACTCCGGGAATCCGCAGCAGCGAGTTGCGGATGTTGTTCGAGGCGTAGTCCGCCAGGAAGAGCGAGTCCCTCGTCCCGTGCGGCGATATGAACGCGAGGAATCCGAGCGTATCGGAAAACATCGTCTGCGTCCGGATGCCGCGGGACGTCACCTCGCTCGGCAGAAGCGGCTCCGCCTGCTGGACGCGGTTTTGCACCTTGACGAGCGCCATGTCGGGATTCGTCCCCGTCTTGAACGTGATCGTCAGCGAATAGCGCCCAGTGTTGCTCGACGTCGAGGACATGTAGATCATGCCGTCGACGCCGTTGAGCGCCTCTTCGAGCGGCACGCCCACGGTGTTCGCCACGGTTTCCGCATCCGCTCCGGGGAACGTCGCCCACACCGAAATCTGGGGCGGCGCGACGTCCGGGTACTGCTTGACCGGCAGGTTGAACGCCGCGATGGCGCCCGCCAGCATCAGGATGACGGCGATGACCATCGCAAAACGCGGACGGTTGATGAAGAACGTCGAGAACATGGGCTATTTTTTCCCTTCCGCGGGTTCCTTCGCGGGTTCCTTCGCGGCTCCGCCGACATCAGCCGACGGAATCGCCTTCAGGTCGTAATCCGACTCCTGTGCGCGTTCCGCCGGAGATTTGGCCCCGTTCCCGGTCGTCGCCTCCGCGGGACGGACCGGAGCCTCGGGGCGAACCGATTGCAGTCCCCGCCAGACGATCTTCTCGCCGGGTTCGAGCCCGGAAAGGACCTCGTACGTCGCGCCGAACTGCGTTCCGATCTTCACGCGGCGCTGATGCGCCACGTTCTTGTCGTCGACGACGTAGACGAAGTCGCCCTTCTCGTCGGCGAGGAGCGTCTCCTGCGGGATGACCGACGCGACGCGGGAATTCGCGGGCTTCGCCGAAACGCG
Organism: uncultured Synergistaceae bacterium; assembly: GCA_964451935.1. Classification (GTDB taxonomy): domain Bacteria; phylum Synergistota; class Synergistia; order Synergistales; family Aminobacteriaceae; genus CALFXN01. The sequence goes on from CAYVKE010000112.1 coordinate 4,948, forward strand.
CACCATAGCGCCGGGCACGAGGAGCCCGCCGGCGTTCCTGAAGCGCAGGTTCAGCATCATCGTCCCGGTCTTTTCGTCCATCATGTTGCTCTCGAAGTCGCGGACGCCCTTTTCGGGGTACGCGTCGCCGTTCGGAAGCCGGAGCGTCGCGTCATAGACGGCGGATTCGGAGGTCCGAAACGCCTTGATCTGATCCAGGAAGTCCCGGTCGGGCAACGCGAACGAAACCCGGACGGGGTCGATCTGGACGATCGTCGTCAGCGCGCCGCTCGACGGGGTCACGTAGTTTCCCTTCGTGAAAAGCGCCTTCCCGACCTGCCCGGAGATCGGCGCCGCGATCTTCGTGTACCCCAGGTCGATCTGCGCGATCTGGAGCGCGGCCCGGGCCTGTTCGACGATGGCCCTGCCCTGAAGGACGTCGCTCTCCGCCATATCGCGGTCCGACGCCGAGACGCTGCGCGCGTCGGCCGACTGGAGCCGCTTGTTGTACTTCAGGGCCCTGTCGTAATTCGCTTCGGCCTTCGAGAGTTCGGCCCGCCGGAGCGCGAGCGTCGCCCGGTACGACCGGTCGTCGATCGTGAAGAGCGGATCCCCTTCCTTGACCATGGACCCTTCCTTGAAGTGGACCTCCTCGATCTGCCCGCTGATCCGCGGCTTCAGGGAGACGGACTGGATCGCCTCCACCCTGCCGATGTACTCCCGGCCGACCGCGAGGTCGGCGCGCTCGACGGCCCGGAGCATCACGAGGGGCGCCTGCGGCTGTTGCTGCCGCGGCGCGGCCGCCTTGCTCTCCGAACGTCCGCCGAAGAACGCCCCTCCGTAGAACGCCGCAGCCCCGAGAAGCGCCAGGACGAGAAGCGTCTTCACGATCCTCATCGCCATACCGCCGTTTCTGCCCGTCATTCCCGCGTTTCCGTTCCGTTCCGGAGATGTCATTGTTCGGCAACCCTTCCCTTTCTATCCGTCTTTTCGTCTGCGCCGCCGGGACGAAGTTCCTTCTCGATGGCGTCGAATATGAAATCGCTATATCGTGAAAAATCGAAGTGAAAGAAGTCGCTCACCTGAAATATGAAGATCCCGTGGAATATCGCCGTTATCAGGATCGACAGATCCCGCGGGGGGATGTCCTTCCGGATCCGCTCTTCGTCCCTGGCGCCTTCGAGGAGCCGCCCGATCATGACGCGCTCCTGCTCCAGATGCCCCTTCACGATGTCGAGGACCCGCTCCCGAAGCTCCCTCGGCCACTCCTCCCTGCGGAGCATCAGCCGGTGCATCTTCCGGAACTCCTCGCTCCGCGCGGACTTTTCGAGCTGCTCCCGGTAATACGCGCGCAGCTCCCCGACCGATTCGAGAGACGAAAGCGACGACGCCAGCTCCTCCTGAATCTTCGCGTGCATGTTCTCGACCACGCCCACGAGGAGATCGTGCTTGTTCCGGAAATGCCAATAGAGCGCCCCTTTCGAGAGATCGACGCCCCTCGCTATCTCCGTCATCGAGACGCTCGCAAACGGCTTCTCGCTCATGATGTCGAGCGCCGATTCGAGCAGGCTCGCCCGCGTCGCCATCGCCTCTTCCTTCACCCGTCGCACCCTGTGAACACATCCCTTTCCCCCGTATCGTACAGAGGCATAGTTTACATACCTACGGGTATGTATGTCAACGGCGAAATCGCGCACGATGCACAAAGAAAACAAAGGTCGGCGTCGCCAACGCCGACCTCACCTTCGCTAATATCCCGAAAAAACGATGGAGGGAGGAGCAAACACCCGCATAGGGAACCCACATAGGAGAATTCCGGAAGATGACGAAAGGCCGGGGCGAGAGGTGATCTTCCCGCTCAACGGGGCGGGACCGGGGGCAGGTTATGCAGGGTTCAAACGGGAGCAGTATCGAAAGTTGTTCCCAGATGGATTCGTATGATAACTCGTTTCAAATCCATTTACCGGTTTTGTAAACACGACCTAAAGACTGCCATAAACGAGAACGTATTTCCTTCCATTTTCGCATAAGAGCCGGGGGAAAAGTTTCAGATCCGTCTTTGGACGCACTGCGCCCTCCAACGGAGGGGCGGATTGTTTCGGATCCGTTCAGCTAGGGCGGGGTCCTCTGTGAGCCGTTCCGGCTCTAGGATGCCGCGGTCCAGGAGTCTATCCAAGAAGTCCCTCTCGTTCTCCCTCAGAGGAAAGATCAGGTCCAGGCCAGCCCGGCACTCCTCCACCAACTGCGCGCCGTAGACGTCCGCAGTTCCCTGCCAAGTTCCCCGCGCGAGGGTTGGAACCAACTCGTTCTTCAGCTCGCGGTGGTTGAAGGCTAGCTCGCCCGAGGTCACCGATCGCCAGTCGCAGCCCCCCGCCCCGCCGTAGATGACACAGGCGAGACGCAGGCGTTCTGGATCCAGCCCCTCCATCCGGAAGATCTGCACCGCGTCGAAGAGATCCCTCGACGCTCTGCGGTCCATGAGCGCCGCGATTTTCCCAGCGGCCAGTTCGTGAAGGTCAACCACGGGAATCCCTTGGGCCGCCCAAGGGCCCACCGGCCTGGAGTCCATCTTTCGCCCGGGCCACAGTGGCACGCGGGAAAGAAAGTTAGCGTCTACCTTTAACTTCGCGCCTCCAACGAAGAAGTCACTCTCGTAGAGGGCTTCCATGGAAACAGCGGCGTAGTCTTCGCGAAAGGGAAGATCAGGCCGAAGGCCCTCCCGAGCGAAAACCGTCTTCACAGCATCGAGAATCCTCGGGCGCTCCTCTAGCATTTCCGTCCGGTCCGGGCGCCCGATGTAGTTCACGTCGATATCAACGGAAAGCCTCGGAACATCCAGAAGGAAGAGATTGAGGGCCGTGCCTCCCTTGAGAAGAAACTTCGTCTTGAGGTAGGGGTGTCTGTTGAGCGCCTCCAGGAGATTCAGAATCTGGACGACCTTCTCCAGAACCTCAGGATGGAAGCCGAGGCGCCTGGACTCCCGCTCAAGGACTTCTCCGGGAATCTTCACGGTTTTTCCCTCCATGTCTCATCAAGGAGGCGTTCCGGAACGAACAAGTTCCAGTCGTTTACAAGAACGCATTTCTGGCGCCGCGACCGCTCCATGTAGTGAGGCTTCTTGGGGCGGCGCTTCTGGAGGGTGTCCAAGTGTTTGTCGGATACGAAGAGGCTGTTGCGTCTCAATTCCAGATAGAAACCGACCGTTGCCGCGAGCGTAGCGTTTTTCAGAAGGAGGGCGTATGCCACGACCCGGTCGAGGTCGAAGTACTCCACCGACCCCAGAGAATGCCAGACCTCCTCCCACCCCCCCGAAAGGTCAAGCCGGTCCAGAGCGTCCACGAGGGTTCGCTCTAATGTCGTCGTGAGGATTCCGCCTGCACCTTGCCGGTAGATAATCTTCGTTTCCTCCAGTTCTTTCCCGGTCTCCAAGAGCACCTTCGGAAAAACCCTCCCAACGAAGGTCTGGCCACGGAAGTCTAGGTTCCGGGCGGGGCGCCGGGCCAGGTATGTAATCTGGTTCATGACGGAGTGGGCCCGGCCGTGGAGAGCCAGAGCCGCGTGGTGGGAAACGACTGCACCCTCGGCCAGTTTGGAGGCGATGAGATAGGGGTCGATGTGGTACTGTCCCTCCAGGTCCACATTAGGGTCTACTGCGTAGAGATCCCGCCGGATGCGCATGATCCGTCCTGTGGACAGAAAGTAGCCCAGAAGCGTCTCCTTAGTTCGGGGACCTGGGCATATGCCCTTTTCTGTTCCGACGGGAACATTCGCCAGTAACGCCGCCCGGACGTTCAAGCTGCGGCGCCTTGACGCGTCCACCCCCACCTCCTTGAGGTGACGCCCGAACTCCTCCCCTCTGAAGACGGGGTGGTTTCGGAAGAACACTTCGTGGCGCAATGGGCTCCCCTCTTCCTGACGTTTTTCAGCAATAGCCACAATTAATATATGGGTTTAGTTGATATATGTCAACTTGATACGGCTTAGAAACTGACGAAACAGAACGATACCCGTAGGCATACTATGGATTGTGGCTGATATTGTCATATTCGATATCTGTCAACCGACAGCATCGACATCAGCGCGGCGCGGATGTTCCCCTCCACAAGTCCGCCGTGGTAGCAATAAATCCGGTCGATGTCCATTCGGGCGAGCTTCGCGACGGACCGCCTCGCGGCATCCATGTCGAGCGTGTACTGCGGGTTGGCCATCAGGAGGACGCCGTTTTCTGCGGCCAGCGCGTCGCCGGAAATCAGGGCCTTTTCGCGCCCGACGAAGACGGAAATGTGCCCCGGCATGTGGCCGGGCGTCGCGACGATCCGGAGACCGCCGCAATACGGCAGCAGGTCGCCGTCGGCGACCGCGACGTCGACGGGCGTGCTCTCGACGCTTTCGAGCGTCTTCTGGAACGCGAGCGCCCCGGCGCGTTCGGCTTCCGGAAGGCTTTCGAACAGCCGCTCGGCCTGTTCGAGCCGCAGGGAGCGCTTCGAGCCGGAGATGTAGTCTTTTTCAATAGCCGACGAGACCACCGCCGCGTCCGGGAACATCGTCTTCAGCGCGCGGAGCGACCCGATGTGGTCGTAGTCGTGATGCGTGATGACGATCGCCCTCAGGTCGCGAAGGTCCGCGCCGTTCCGGCGCGCCGCCTCGGCGAACCGCTCCGCCTGGCCGGGGTACCCGGCGTCGACGAGCACGAGGCCGTCGTCGCCGCACACGAGAACCGGATGGAGGACGGGCGAGCGCTCCCCGTTCCTGCTTTCGATGTTCAGATCGAAAATCCGCACCATGTCGTTCCCCTCCCTCTGAATCGGTCGTCCCGGAGGCGCTCGCGTCAGTCGGCGGCGAACAGCGGGACGAACGCCTGTTCGTCGACGTCGACGAGCCCCCTGTCGGTGAATTTGCCCTTCGGAATCACGGGCAGCGCGAGGCAGACGATCCGCATGACGGGGTTCTTCGTCCCGATCCCGAGCGACCGCAGCGCCGCGTTCATCGCGTCGACCCGTTCGACGAGTTCGTCGCACGGCAGCGGCGACAGCAGCCCGTAGATCGGCAGCGGCAGCAGTCCGACGACCCGGCCGTCCTTCACGGCGCAGTGTCCGCCCCGCGAGGCGATCAGCGCGCGGATCGCTATGACCGCGTTTTCGGGCCGGTCGTAGACGACCGCAAGGTTGTGGCAGTCGTGGCTCACGGTCGACGCCACAGCGCCCTCGCGCGTCCCGAAGCCGCGCATGACGCCAACGGACATGTTCCCCGCGCCGTGCCGGTTCAGGATCGCGACGTACTTGAGATCCGGGTCGCCCGAGATGTCGAGGAATCCGTCGCGCACGGGAATCTCCTCGACGGCGAGCGCCGTGACGAGCGTATCGGGCGAGTCGTATGCCGGAACGCAGACTCTCGCGCTCGCGCCGCACCCTTCGGGCGCGGCGATCCGGAGCCGTTCGGGCGACGGGACGTCGACATCCATCGTGTCGAGCGACTCGGCCGC
>CAYVKE010000113.1:0-10136 GCA_964451935.1 uncultured Synergistaceae bacterium
CGTCTGGACGGCCGCGTCGAGAACGTGGGTCGTGTACAGCATGACCGGCGAATATCCCGAGGAGTTGCCGCCCTTGTAGCCGTAATAGATCGCCTGGCAGGGAGATTCCTTGTCGGAGATATGGATGTCGGTGATGGTGAAGAAATTCAGGAGCCGCGCGGCATGATCGGCCGAGGCGACATCGTACGACGCCGGCATGAGATCGAACCGCTTTTCGTGAGGCATGCCCGGACCGTAATGCCACTTGCCGTAGCCGTTTCGTGCGAATTTCGTGACTTCATGGGGGTACACCCTCTCCGCGTCGGGAGAGATCGCATCGGACGAAACTGTTCGTTCAAGCGTCGTCCGGACGTCGGGCGCGATCGGGTATTCCAGGGGCGCGATTTCGGCGGCGAAACACTCTGATGACGGAAGCGCCAGCAGAACCAATGCCAGAGTCAGGCAGATCCTTTTGTGTCCATACGACGATTTCATCGAAACCCTCTCTTTCTCTCATGACAGGATGGCGTTGCACACTTCGTTCATGGCCGGACGACGCACGGCGACACGTCCGGCGCGGGACGTCCTCAAGGATCCTGACGCGTTCGCCGCAACTCCACGGTCTGGTTGAGCGTCCGGTCGTTCAGGCGTACATCCGTCATGGCTCCGGTGGAGCGGTCGTAGCGCAGGTCGATCGTAAACCCGCTCGCCTGTTCCCGAAGCGTGACGGCTGACGCGTCGGCGGCCGTCACGGCGATCCGGCTTCCCGTGATCGGGTCTTCGTCGAGCAGTTGCCCCTGCCGCAGCCGGGCGAGCGCCGCGGGAGGAATCCAGATCCCGCCGAAATGGGCGGCGCCGGAGATCCGGTCGGCTTCCGAGACGCGCGGCGGAAGCCCCGGAACGGATGCGACCGTATCGGTCGCCGTGTACCGGATCCATCTGTCGCCGCGCGCCGCCACGCGAAAGAGCGAGGAGATCGCGAACGGGAAGACGGGCGATCCGGGCAGGATGACGGCCTGGCTCCCCTCGAAGGAAACGGATTGCAGCGTGCGGACCCACGCGGGGGGCGGGTCGTTCGCCCACGGGAACGAGAGTTCGCGGTAGCCGACGAAGGTGCTCTGCGAGAGGATGGCCTGCGTTCCGCGCCCGAGGTCCCGAGTGAAGGACCCGCTGAGCGCGCCGCTCGCCGCCGTTCCGGCGTAGAGGAGGATTCCGGTCGCCAGGTCGTAGACGGAGGCGCGTTTCGCGTCGGGGCGGTCGTACTGGAATCGGATGGCGTCGTACGTGACGCCCCGGACGGTGTAGGGCGTTCGCCGGACGCTGATCCCGTCCGCTTCCCCGTCGGCGATCGTCGCGAGGAAGTCCGGGTGCATCCACCAGTCCCCGGTCGTCGCCGGACGCCCCACGGCGGCGAACGGTCCGATCGCGCGGATCGGGCCGTTCACGTTCGTGATGCCGAGGCTGCGGATGTCGAGCGCGACGCCCGCGCCGTCGAGCCCGGCGACGGTCACTTCGGTGTAGCCGTGCCCGCCGGAACCGGACGTCTCCTCCTGGCGATAGCGGCCGCCCTGCGCGTCGACCCAGCCGCCCTTGTCGTCCCGATAGTAGAGATGCCGCGTATCGGGGATGCTCGCGGCGGACGAGTAGTACGTGATCTTCACGCCCTCCCTGAGCCAGAAGGGAGCCGGGTATTCCTTCAGCCGGGGCCACGCAAGCAGCAGGGGGCTGTCGGTCGCTCCGGCGGCGGCCGCCGCGGCGGCGAGCCAGAGCGCGATGCAGGCGGAAAACAGCTTCAGTCGGGTGAAATTCATGGAATGTCTCCTCTCGTTATCGACGGAACGGGCTCGTGGATCAGTGCGTCCGTTTCTGGTCCACCACTTGCCCGGCGGTCCTGTCGACGAAACGGACGTGCGAGAGCGCTCCGGATGTCCGGTCGTACCAGTAGTCCGCGGAGTATCCGCCCGCCTGCTCCCGGAACGTCACGAACGCGTCATCCACGGCGGCCACGGTGATCTTGGCGCCGGTGACCGGCGCCGTATCGATCGTCTGCCCCTGGCGGAGGCGGGTGAATCCCATCGGGGGGATCCAGAGTCCGCCGACCTGGGCGATGCCGCTGATCCGCTCTCCGTCGCGCATGGCGACGCCGGGAGGGATCTCCGACAGCGCGGCGGTCGTGTCCTGCGTCCGGTACAGGAACCAGCGCCGTCCCCGCGCGGTCACGGTCATGACCGAGGATGTCTGGAACGGGAGCGAGGTCGTTCCCGGGAGGGCCGCCGTGATGCTTCCCGCGAACGTCGCGGAGTGGAACTCCTCGGTCCAGGAGGGGGGCAGGTCGTACGTCCACGGGAAGGACATCTCTCTGTATTCGACGAGCATGCTCCGCGTGAGCGCCTTTACGGGCGCCCGTTCGGGCTGTCCGGCGGACGCGGTCCGGTCGTCGGAGGCCCCGCGGAGGGGAAGGCGTCTTTCGCCGACGACGCCCCTGTAGACGAGAATGCCCGATTTGAGATCGTAGACGAGGGCGTGCGTCTCCCCCTGCGCGTCGAAGCCGAAGCGGACGGCGTTGTAGGTGATTCCCCGCGCCGCATAGGGCATCCGGCGGACCTCGACGGCTCCCTTTCGTCCGTCCGGGATCGCGGCCAGTGCGTCCGGGTTGATCCACCATTCATCGAGCATTCCCGGCGCGCCGACGACAGCCCCGAGGCCGACCGGGCGGAGCGGCGCGTTCAATGTCGCGCTGCCGAGGTCGCGGATCTCGACGGCGACGCCGGCCCGGTCGATGCCGACGACGCTGACCTCCGTATAGTCCCGCCCCGCCGAGTCGGGAAGCTCCCTTGGGGCCGAACGACGCTCCGAACTCTCTTCCCAGAGTTCATCCGCGCCCGCGACGGGCGTCGACGCGGATTCGTAGGTGAGCCGGACGCCTTCCTTCAGCCAGAAGGGCGCGGCGGCGTTCTTCAGTTCGGGCCACTCGAGCAGCAGAACGGACTCCGGCGCGTTCTCCGAAGCGTCCGCAGCTCCGGCCAGGCGCCAGAGCGCGATGCAGACAAGAAAAACCGTGAAACGAACGGATCTCATGAAATGTTCCTCCTTGTGCGGTTGCGGCAAGTGGAGTCATGATAGCCGCTCGGGCGGGATTCGACAATCCCGCAGCCTGCGGCCCCGCGTCCCGACTCCCGGGTCCGTTTTACCGGAACGAAACGTTCCGGATGAGATCCGTCAGCAGGCGCTGCCTGGAGGCGTACGCTTCCGCGGGAACCGTCAGCAGGATGAGGACGGGCGCGTCCGGATACGTGACCGCCAGCGCGGCCCTGCTTCCTCCCGGGGCGGGGTACGTGTACAGCGTCACGTTCGCGGTCCCGCTTCCTCCCGCGACGACGCTCCGTCCCCGCGTTCTCTTGCCGTTTTCGTACTCCCGGACGGCGGTTTCGAGCGCCTGTTTCGCGTCCGCGCCGTCGAATCCGCGCAGCGTCGCTTCGATGTCTCCGGAAAGAAGGAGGCTCTTTCCGCCGGGAACGTCGCGGACGTCGAGCGGTCTTTCGGGAAGGCGCATGACGCACCAGCCGCCCCGGTAGTCGATCCGGACGGACATGTCGTCGCCAATGGGCGGAAGGTCGCCGGAATCGTCGGTGAGCTGCGGCAGGCCGCCCGTCTGAAGGCCGGGTCCGGGACGCGGTTGTTCGGTCGCCCCGGCGAATCGCACGGATGTCGTCATGGCGCCGAAGTGGGGCGCGAATTCGTCGAAGAAGGCGTCAAGCGTAATGAGAACCATCGAAAAGGCGATGTCGCCCCTGATGAACGAGACGGCTCGTCCCATCATGGTCATGTTCGGAAGCTCGCGAGTCGTGAACGCGAAGTCAAAGACCTTCGCCGCGACGCCGCCGACGGTCGAGTCCCACGCGCTTCGTCTCCGGTAGGTGCGGAACGAGGCCTCCAGATTCTTCTCGAAAGCGTCCCTGCACGCTTCGGGCGATGTCGCGGGGGCGATCCCGCGCGACTCGTACACATACACCTTCGCGGCGAGGATTCCCTGGGGGTTGTGGTAGGCGAAATACCGGACCGCCCCCTGTTCCGGGGGAAACTGCTCCGCCCACCGCTGCGGGAGGTCGATGTCCAGGGTTTGACTTCCCGCCGCCGGCCCCGCGCCCGACGCGCACAGAACTGCGATCGCAAGCAGCAGCATTCGTATCCGGTTCGCCATCATCGGGTTCCTCCCGCGCCGTCGGATTCGCGGCGATACTATTGTCGCCCTTTCACAAATCATGATAGCTTTCGGAAGAATATTCGGCAATCCCGCCGCGCGTCGTGGTAGGATTGTTCTATGGAAAAAGCGTCTGTTCCGACAACGCAATACGCTTTGGAGGTGACGCGATGTGAGACGGACGTTGTGCGTTCTGTTGCTGCTTTCCTGCTTCCCGGCCGCGGACTGTGCAGCCGGAGCGACGCAGGTTCCGCCGCTCCAGCCGCCCCGCGAGAATCCGATCGACGTCGAGTTGGACGCCTGCATGGCGAAGGACCCCTCGACGGCGGGAACGATCCGCTGCGCCGACAGGGCCTGCCGGGCATGGCTCGAATCGGCCGGGCGGTTCGCGGACGCGATCCGGCCGAAGCTGGACGAAAAGGGAAGGCAGTCCTTCGATGCGGCCTGCGCCGCCTGGGAACGCTTCTATAAGGGGGAACAGCGCCTCCGGGAGTCGGTCTACGGCGGATTGCTCGCCCCGGAAGGCACGATGTGGATCGTGGCCGGGACGCTCTGCGTCGTCTCGTTCGTCCGGGAACGGGCGCTGGATCTCGAAGGGGCCGACGCGCTGCGCAGGGCCGCGCCGGGGTCGCCCGAACGCGAAAAGGCGCGCTTCGACGCCGCCGACGCCGCGCTGAACCGGGAGTACCGGGCGCTCCGCGAGGCGATCGGTTCCGGGAACCGGCAGGTCCTTCAGCTCGCGCAGAGGGAATGGATCCGCTATCGGGACGCGGAGGCCGCCTTCCGGTCGGACTATTCGCATCGGCGGGACCAGCCCTTCCGGACGCTCCAGAAGGCCCTGCTGACCGAGTCGAGGGTTCGTCAGCTCCGGCTCTACCTCGACGATCTCCGGGACGCCGGAGTCGCGCGGCGCGGCGACGCGTAGGCGTCCCCGACCGGAGACTTCCCGAAAGGACGGGATTCCATGCGGCGGCCGGCGATGAAAGCGTTCCTGCTCGCGCTGTTCCTCATTGCGGGGCTCTCCGGCCCGGTCTCGGGGGACGAACGGATCACGGACTTCCGCGTGACCGCCGTCGTCGGCGAGGATTCGAGCGTGACCGTCCGGGAAGAGATCACCGTCACGGTCGAAGGCAAAGAGATCCGGCGGGGCATCATCCGCGCCGTCCCCACGCTGTACCGGACGCGTGACGGAAAGACGGAGCGCGTCGCGTTCGCGCTGAAGTCCGCGACGCTCGACGGCAGGAAGGTTCCGGCTTCGACGTCGACGACCGGCCGGGACACGGAGATCCGGCTCGGCGACCCGGACGTCCTGCTCTCCCGCGAATCGCACGTCTACGCGATCACCTACCGCATTTCGGGGCAGGTGAGCTTCTTCGAATCCCACGACGAACTCTTCTGGAACGTCACGGGCAACGAATGGACCTTCCCGATCGACCGCGCCCGATATCGCATCGCGCTCCCCGGAGACGGGAACGCCCGGATCACCGGAGTCGCGTGGTACACGGGACGGGAAGGCGAAAAGGGCGGGGACGCCCGTCGTCTGCCCGACGGGTCATTCGAGACGACGCGGACGCTCGCGCCCGGCGAAGGACTCTCCGTCGCGGTCGGTTGGCCGAAGGGACTCGTGACGCCGCCGCCTCTCCCCCTGCGCGAGCGCATGGCGCCGTTCGTGACCCGGAACAAGACGGCGCTCTCGCTGCTCTTTGTCGCGTTCTTCCTCGCGTATTACGGCGTCGCGTGGCGTTTGAAGGGGCGCGACCCGACGCCGCAGGTCATCCCGCTCTTCCGGCCTCCAGAGGGCGTCTCGCCGGGATACATGCGTTTCGTCAGAACGGGCAGGATGGACATCACGACGCTGATGGCGGAACTCATGGACCTTGCGGTGAAGAAGCATTTCCGGTTCGGCGAGGCGGACGGCGATTCACTGACGCTGCTCCGCGGCGAAACGGTTCCGTCGCCGGACGCGCTTTCGCCGGCGCTTCGGGGCTTTCTGTCTACGGTCTTTCCGGCCGGCGTCGACCGGTTCGTCATCTCCGCGAAGAGCGGCAATTTCGCGCTCAAGGGAGTTCAGGACGGGCTCGAAGAGGAATACCGGCAGGCATCCGCGCCGCTCGTGAAGAAAAACCGGACGCTCTGGTTCGCCGGACTGTTCCTCTTCATCCCGATGATCTGGGTGCTCTCAATGGCCGAGTCGAAGCTCTTCGGGAGCGGCGACGCCTTCGGCCTCTTCTCCGTGCTGATCGAAATGCCGCTGGGATACGCCGCGCTTCTCGGGATATTGTCGGCCGTCCGCGGAATGCGCGGGCGCGGACTCGGATCCCGCCTGTGGCGCTTCCTGTCGTGCGGAGTCCTGGCCGCCGTCTTCGGCGCGGCGCTCCTGCATGCGCTCAAAGCCGATCCGGCGCTCGCGGGGAGCATCGTCGCGGCCTGCGCCGTCGCGGGCGTCTTTTGGAGGCTGTTGCCCGTGCGGACCGAACAGGGCGCGCGCCTCGCCGCGGACATCGAAGGGCTGGCGATGTACGTCGGAACGGCGGAAGCCGTGCGGCTGGAAGCCATGAACCCCCCGCAGGAAACGCCCGAGACGTTCGAGGCGATCCTGCCCTACGCGGTCGCGCTCGACCTCGCCGACACCTGGGCCGCCCGGTTCGCCAACATCCTCGCGGACGCCGCATACGAACCCGCCTGGACGACATCCGGCGGCGACACGCTGACCCGAATCCGCGGCGCCAGCGACATCGGCGGCCGGATCGTCTCCTCCGCAATATCCCGCGCCGTCGTCTCCCGGACGCGAAGCAGCAGCGGATCGAGAACCGTGCGCTACTCCGGAAGCAGCCGCAGCAGCGGCCTCGGAGGAGGAGGCAGCTCCGGAGGAGGAGGCGGGGGTGGAGGGGGAAGGGGATGGTGAGTGAGCACCACGTCGGCGCACGGGCATGATTCTCGCCCGCCCGCCGATGTGTAATCCGCGAAGCGGATGTGCGAACTCATGCCCGTGCGACAGTTTTTGTCGCACGGGCGGAGTGTCGATATACAACGCAACCAAGCTCCGGCTTTTTTGCGGGCTCACTCATGCCCGTGCAAGTTTTTCCGCACGGGCGAAGTGACGATATGCGACGCAACCAGTCCCCCGCTTTTCCTGCGGGGCGAACTCATGCGTGCATCGCGTTCTTTCGTGCGATGCTGTCGAAGCAACGACGCGAACCACCGCGCGAACCGGCTGGGCGCGACCGTCGCGGCCGTATTTTCTTTTTTCGCGCGCAGGGCCTGTCACAACGAAAAGGAGGGAGAAACGCATGATCCGGAGAGGGGCGTGTTTCGGGCTTTTCGTCGTTCTGTGCGTCATGGTGATCGGCGTGGAGGCGGCGACGCCTCTGACCGCCGATGACATCGCCTTCACGATGCCCCCGGGCTGGGTTGCGAAGGAAGCGCCCGGCATGAAGGCGTATCAGGTTCTGATGTATCAGGGAAACCCGGTCGGCGAGATGTACCTCGGCAAAGAGCCGCTCATGGCGCCGAAAACGCCGTCGCAGCTGCTCGAAGAAGGCCTGCGGAAGAACGCGCCCGCGCTGCAGAACTACCAGCCGGTCGAGACGCTACATCTGAAGGTCGCGGGGCGCGACGCGGTCCTGCACGACTACGTCTACTACCCGCCGCAAAGCACCGTTCCGTTCACGGGACGCGTCGTCGTCACGGTCGTGAATGACGCCGCCTACACGTTCTTCTTCAATACGACGTCGAACTACTTCCCCGCCGTGAAGGGATCGTTCGCGGAAATCGTCGCGTCCGTCCGGGTCGTTCCGCGCCCGTCGCCGGCCGAGCAGGGGGCCGCCGTCGCGCAGACGGGGCCGCGGAAGGTCGAGGAGCACGGATTCATCCTGGAACTCGGGGCGGGGTGGGTCGACTCGAACGATCCGATGGGCGCGAAATACCGGCTCTACGGGCCGGACAGGAAGCTCCTCGCGTCCTTCTTCCCGTTCGACCGCAACGAAAAGAGCGCGACGGACGCACTCTTCGCGATCGCGGGAAAGAGCGATCCGCTCGATGCGGTCTTGAACGGCCAGATCGCAACGAACTTCAAGACATTCGGCAACTATGCGCCCCTCGGGACGAAGCGCCGGACCGTCGCGGGCTGCGACGCGATCGTTCACGACTTCTCGTTCGAACAGGGGAACATAAAGGGCGTGTATCACTGGTGCATCGTCGCGGTCAAGGACAAGCCGGACGTCGGAACGCAGATCTTTCCCCCCTCGTGCTACAGCTTCGCGTTCGTCACCTATCGTCCGGAAAGGTTCGCCGAACTTGCGTCCGTTTTCGACGCCGTCCTCGATTCGGCGAAGCTCGCGAAGCCCCTTCCCGTTGCGACCGCAGCGGCAAGCCGGGACGCCGGAGCCGTCGTCCAGACAACGGTCGCCGCGCCCTCGCCGAAGCCGGCGGATCAGGATCTTCCGCCGCTTGTCGAGCCGGAAGGCGAAGAAGTCTTCCGGGCCCCGAACGGGAGATTCTCGGTGCAGCTCCCCAAGGGAGCGAAGCGGGACGCGGAGCCGGGCGTCCCGTCCGTCGGAGAGGCCGGCGACGTGATCACGTACAGGGTTCCCGACAAACCGGACGCGCTTGTCGTCCTGCACCTGTTCGACGCCGCCGCCGCCGGCGCCGCCTATCGCGACGCCCTGACCGCCGAATGGGACGCGAAGGACAGCGGGGAAACGACCTGGACCGTCGGCGGAAGGAAGGTCCCCGTCGAACTCTTTGCGACCCGCGACGGACAGATCCTCGTGACGGCCGTCTTCGCCGACGACGGCCTCTTCCTGGCCGTCCGCGTTCCGAAGGCGACATACGCCGAATCCCGGGGCTGGATCAAGGCTCTGCTCTGATCGGCGGCGTGCGATTCACAGAGTGATGTCGCGCGCGGCGTTTCGTTGCGGGGCCCCCGCCGTTCCGCGCGCGGGACAATACACACAACATGCCAAGGAGGCGTTTTCATGAGACGATGGATTCCATCGATTGTGCTGTTCTGCCTGGCGCTGTTTCCGACATGCGCCGGAGCGCTTGAGCTTGCGTACCAATGGCCGAAGGCGGCCGAACTCTCCGGAACGAACGTGAATCTTCGAAGCGCCCCGTCGATGGGCGCGCCGCAGGTCGGACGTTTCACCGACCCGACCGACGCGGGAGAGCTTCTCGTCCTGGCCGAATCGAAGGACGAGGCCGGAAACCTCTGGTACCGCGTCATCGGCGTTCGCCACGGCGAGGGATGGGTCTTCGGGAAGTTCGTGACGATCCGCCCCGACGACGGTCCGGTCGCCTCCCTCTGCCGCCGCGTTCGCGCCGACTACGGCGTCACTCCGGCGCTCGCGAAGGCGCGTTTCGGAGATCCCGTCCGGGTCGATGCGCGGAAGTTCGCGATCCGCGAGTTCAACGTCACCGTCAACGAGACACGCTGCTCCTGGCCCGGACACGAAGCGGTCTTCTGGACGGCCGGAAGCATGACGGAACGCCTGCGGCT
The DNA here is from genome assembly GCA_964451935.1 of uncultured Synergistaceae bacterium. Taxonomy (GTDB): domain Bacteria; phylum Synergistota; class Synergistia; order Synergistales; family Aminobacteriaceae; genus CALFXN01. The sequence goes on from CAYVKE010000113.1 coordinate 9,678, forward strand.
GCTCCGGGTGTCGAAAGAGGGCGCGGACTTCGGGAGCATCGCCGTCGGGATGACGACCGACGAACTGAAGGAGATCCTCGGCGCTCCGGAGGAATCGCAACCCGACCTGTGGATCTACACGGACGGCCGCGTCGACTCGCTCTCATTCGGCGTCCGCGGCGGGAGGGTCGCGTCGATGGAATACGCGAGGGCGCTCTTCGAATGACGAAATGACAGCGTCTTCCCCCGGGTTGGAACGGACGGACAACAACGAAGGCGGGCGCGGCCGGTCTGCGATGTCGCGCCTGCTGCATTTTCTGGCGTGGGGGTGCATCGTTTCGGGATCGGGGCTGCTTTTCTGGCTCGCGTTCCAGTACGCGCTGCTTTTGTTCGTCTTCAGCGACGCGACGCATGCGGACGCGCCCCTGTCGCTCGTCATGGAAGGGTTTCTTCAGGTGCTGCTCTCGCGCCTCGCGCTCG
>CAYVKE010000114.1:0-10103 GCA_964451935.1 uncultured Synergistaceae bacterium
TCGCCGATCGCCGCCGGGCGGTAGTCCCACACGTCGACTCCGGCGTTGACCACGGCTCCGAGCTTTTGGAAGACTCCGTGAACGTTTCCGCACACCTTCTTCTCTTTCGGCGTCTCCCGACGGGGAAGTGTAATTGTCGTCAGCCGGCCGGGTGTTTCATGCGGCGCGGAGGGAATGGCCTCCGCGCCCTTTTTTGCTCTTCCATTTCGATCAGACCGGTCGTGGCATTGATGACCTCAAGTCTCGAATCGATCATATCAGCCAAATCCTGCCACTTTCGGAATTTATCCCGTTTTGTCCGTTCGTCGTAAAGAACCTCCACCTTCGGAGTCGTGCCGTTGAATTTTGGAGAATTCCGCAGACGATTCTGGGCTACGTGTCGTTCAGAGCACGGTTGGTGGCCAGCATCCTGTCGGCAAGTTTTCTCTTGATCAAAAGCAGGTCGGAGATTCTGTACAACCGCTTGTGAAGTTCAACGGTCACCTTCAGATTCGTGTACCCGATCGAACGTTTGATCCTGAGGTACTCCGCACACAGATCGTTGTTCGACTGGATAAGAGACGCCACCTCTTTCGCCTGGTCTTCCTTCGTAAAGTATTGCGCCGTCCGGCAACCGTTCACGTCGTCGCCCCGAGCGCTGAAAAAAGTTTTTAGCCGTTTTCGGGGAAGGCCCGGTCGGTTGGAACGGAATCCCGGCCCCATAACACGTAAGTGGTCGCCATGAGCGTCTATCATGGCTGTGTTGTCGATGTACGAGGCAGTACGAAAGGGGGATGATCTCATGACGAATTCAAAAGGCCGGAATACGCATGAAGAATTCATGAGCCGGGAAACGACGCACGTTTCCTTGGAAGCCAAGGTGATTATCCCGCTCTCCGAGCTCAAAAGCATGCCGGCGTGGCAAGCCGTCGGGGTCTGCGAAGATCCGGAGACGTTGAAAAAGCTGCTGGAGTCGGGAGTGGATATTGAAGCGCGCGACCACAACGGGCGAACGCTCCTGATCGTAGCCGCGGAACGGAATCCCAACCACGAGATAGTTCGGCTTCTTCTCGACGCGGGAGCGGACGTTGCCTTCAGAACGAAATTCGGCGTTACGGCGCTCGGACAGGCCGCCCGGTGCAACCCGAATCCGAAGGTGTTGAACGTCCTGATCGACGCGGGCGCCGAAATAGAATCACGGAGTTTCCAGGGCCAGACTCCGCTGATGCTTGCGGCCTACCGCATCACGAATGCGGAGTCGATGCGGCTGCTGATCGACGCCGGGGCCCGCATCGAAGAGAAAGACCTGGGAGCGGACGATGACGGCGCGGTATTGGAACAAAAGCTCGCCGACCTGGAGGAGATCGCCTTCCGGCCCCAATGCGCATCCCCCGCGAACGGCGGAAGCGCACCATGCGGGAACACGAAAGAAGGAGGATGATGTTCCATGGATGAATACGAACTCGATGACGATGGGCTTGGCGATGAGATGAATCGGTTTAATTTGCTTTATGGCGCTTTGCACGGTCTCGTGGCTTTGGTGCTGAACTACAGTATCGCCACGCTGTTTTCATCGAATCAACTGCGTTTGGCGCGAACAGCTCAATATCTACAAGCAAATTGGGGGTTCTTTGCCGGCTGCGCTCTCCTCTTCGGAGTTGCGTATCTGTTGTTTTATAACACCTCGTTTAATTTCTACTCTTTTTTAGGCGACGCTACCAATTTTCGATACAGAACAGTTGTCGCCATGCTGGGTGTCGTCGTCGCATGTCTCTTTGAAAAGTTTGCCGGCAGAGCGCTCTTCGGCGCGAGTGAACACAAGCTGCTCTTGTTCGTTGCATTCTTTCTCACGGATCGTGTCCTGATGATACCCGTACTCAGCGAAGCGTTGCTCTGGGTCGCGGAACACATCTTTGCGATAGCGATCGTCATAGCGATTCTCTTTTTCTTCTTCAAAATATAGCTGCACCCCCCCGTAAACGGTCGCAGTCATTGTGTATAGTCGATGGTGGATGGAACATTCAGATGGATAGACAGGAGGAGAGAGCATGGCGATAAGCACGGCGGTACAAAAAGGGAACACAGTGTACGTGTATAACGAAAGAAACAGTCAGATCTGCGCCAGATCGGGAACGTTGACGGGGTATACCTCGACGACGTTCAGCGTCAAGCAGGGGAATACCGTATACACTTTCGATGAAAAGGGCGGAATGATTTCCGCACGTTAGTCCGATGCGGAGAGCTACGCTTCGGGGGTATCCAATGAAGAGCATCCAGTGGATTGACTTCGGAGCGCTGCCCGGGCGAACGGCCTGAGGAACAAGAACGTTTTCATGAACTCCGGAGGGGAGGCGGCGATATGAGCGAACGAAACACACTGGAACGCATAAAGGCCTTTCACACGCTGTGCACAACCGCCTCTCCCGAGGAGATCACGGAGGCGATAAGGAACGGAGCCTCTCCCGACGCCCGCGACGAGGACAGAATGACCGCGCTCATGTGGGCGGCGCGGAGGAAGCCGGATCCGGAGGCTGTGCGTACGCTGCTAGCCGCAGGAGCCGAACTGGAGGCCCGCGACGAAAGCGGGCTGACGCCGCTGATGTGGGCCGCCCGAAACAACGCGCGCCCCGAGGTTGGCTCCGCGCTGCTCGCCGCCGGAGCCGATATTGACGCCCGGAACCTCGCCGGGGAGACGGCGCTGATCGTCGCGGCGGAACACACGACGAACCCCGAAGTCCTTCGGACGCTGCTTGCGGCGGGCGCGGAGATCGAAGCCCGTGATTTCCGGGGCTCGACCGCCCTGATGAAGGCCGCGCAATCCAACGACAACACCGGGACGACGCGCGCGCTTCTGGACGCCGGGGCGAATGTCGACGGCAGGGACGACACCGGGTGGACGGCGCTGATGCGCTGTGTTTCGACCTGCTCCGTGAACAGCTCCGATACGGGACTTGTGGGAATGCTCCTCGCGGCGGGCGCCGACGTCGATGCGCGAAACAACCGGGGCCGTACCGTTCTTATGGAGGCGCTGGAGGACGGACTGAACGCCGGAGTCGTCGAAATGCTCCTGAAGTCCGGCGCCGACATCCACGCGAGGGACGAAGACGGGCGAACGCCCCTTCTGTGCGCGACCCGCGTTCTGGACGAGGACGTTCTGCAGCTCCTCCTTGCCGCAGGAGCGGACGCCGCCGCACGCGACAAGAAGGGAAACACCGCGCTGCTGCAAGGAGCGTCGCGCCTGACTGCGGAGACGTTCCGGATGCTCCTGGATGCGGGAGCGGAAGTGGGAGTGGAAAACAGATACGGCCGTACGCCTCTGATGAATGCGGCAACCAACGTCGTGGCCGCCCGGCTGTTGATCGAAGCCGGAGCGGATGTCGGATCGCGGGACGTGCAAGGCTGCACGCCGTTGATCTACGCCGCGACCGGGGCGCGGTCTGCCGACTCGTTGAAAGCCCTCCTCGAAGCGGGGGCGGGGGTGGACGCCCGCGACGAGAACGGCATGACGGCGCTCATGCGCGCCGCCGCGATGAACGAACAGCTCTGCGTTGTCGAATGTCTTCTGGAAGCCGGAAGCGACGTACACGCCCGTGACAAGAACGGCAAAACGGCGTTGATCCATGCCGCCGAGTTGAACAGGAACACGGGAGTGCTCCGCGCGCTTCTCGCCGCCGGAGCCGATATCGACGCCGGGACGGAAACGGATGCGACCGCGCTGATGTACGCGGCGGCCCGCCGAAGGAACTCCGATCCCGCCGCCGTCCGCATCCTGCTCGAAGCGGGCGCCGACCCGAATGCCTCCGAAACCTACCACAGGACGGCGCTGCACTATGCGGTTCGCCATACCTCCTCCCCCGAGGTGATCTGGCTGCTGCTGGAGGCGGGGATCTTCGTGAACCAGGTCGACTCCTTCGGAGAGACGGCGCTCCATGCGGCGCTCGCGGCGCTCGCGCGGCGCAACGACGCGGAGGCGATCGTGCGCATGATAGCGGAAGCGGGCGGAGAAACGGTTTTTCCGGTCGAACGGAAACACTTCTATTCGAACTCTGAGAGGAGATGAATGCCCATGCTCACATTCGGCGCGCACCCCAAGGGCGGACTGGTGTTCACGGGAAACGGCATTCACGTAAGCTCTCCAACGCCTCAGGAGACGGTGGAGAAAAAAGAGCGTGACAAAGAGCTGTTCATAGCCAACTACCAACTTTTTTGGGAGAACAGGGAGCGCATCTTCGCCACACCCGAACTGTACGACGCCAAACTCTCCTTCCCCGCGCTCTCCTGCGCCTATTTCGGCGGAGGCCCCCTCTCCCTCGGCATCCTGCTGGAACTGTGGGACGCCGGCTACTGGACCGCGCCCTGCCCCGAATGCGGCGGAACCTGCCGCGTGACCTACTGGTGCGGTAGTCCGCTGAGCGGCATGAACTACTGGTGGGGCTTCTGCCTCGACTGCGGCGTCAGAATAAACAAGAATATCTACAGAAGATCAGACGAGGTAAATGACGACAGGGGATTCAGCAACGAGTCGCACAGGGCGTTGGATCTGATTAAAAAGCACAGCAAACCCATCATCGTGAAAGACCCTCCCGTACCCTCCGACTTCAGCACCTGGTCGAAAAAGGTCAGTGAGCGGTACGAAAGCGGCGCCGTCGTCCCCGTCGAGGAACCGGAAAATGAAATCATCCCCGTCGACGACACGAAGTCGCTGGAAGAAGTGATCGAACTGCTTGCGTGCGGCGCCGCGGACTCCGCATGTTCATCGGCTATTGCGCCTCCGTGGAGATAGACGGCGAACTCCTCGGGGATTGTCTTCGCGCTCAGAAACTGCGCCGAAAAACTGCGACGCGGGGCGTCGTGACGGACGCCCCGCGCTCTTTGAACGGTTTTACAAAGAAAGCGCCATATCGCGCAGCATCCCTAAACGAACTTGTGAGTGAAACGGGCAAAAGGTATAATTCGCATGGCGATCGCAAGCGCAGTACAGCAAATGTTTTCGCACGCCTGCTCTGCTGATGAAGGGGGAAAACGACGTGACGGACTACCCGGCTTTTCCGGACAGAAGCGGCGTACTGGAAGGAGATGGGCTTTCCCCCTCCCATCCTCCGGCTCTCAGCGAGCGACTGAAGGAGGAAGTTTGCTCTCTCCCCTTCGAGCAGCTTTTTTCGGCCTGCGTGAACCGACTTCTCGCCATCTCCGAACAACGCATGGAGATGAAACGGAGTGGCGAAGCAAGATACGTCCGACCGGAGGCAGCCACGAAGGAGCTGGACGCTCTGGCCATGCGCTGGATGGAACGCGCGAACTCCTCGTTGCGCAAAGAACCGCGGATTGACGCCGGCGAAGCGGCGGGCATCCAGGAGAGCCTCGCCCTGCTTCATCTGAAGAGGGGGCTCGACATCCGCGCCCGACTCGCGAACCCGAACATGCTGCGGGTGCTGACGATCCGCAAGAGTCTGCCCCCGCATCTTCGAGCGGGCGGAACCGAAACGTCGTCGCATCTGTCCGTCACGGACGAAATTCTTGAAAGCCTCGACACGGCCGCGGAATACGCTCGCCGGGCTTTGCGGAGTTCCGAGAAACACCTCGGGAATGACTGCCCGGAGACCGAAGGCATACGGAAGACGCTGACGAAGATACGCGAAATATGCGACGAAGGAGAAGCGGTCCTCGACGCCGCCCGAAGACTTCTGAAGCTCTCCGGGGTGCGCACGGAGTCCGTGACGGATCTCCCTCCGGAAAGGCTCGACGCGCTCTCGCACCTCCATCTGCTCCTCGGAGAGGGCGAAGCGGCGGCGGCGCTCCAGGAGGAAGCGCTGAAGCGCCGGGAGAGAGTATTCGGCGTATTTCACCCCGAAACAGTGGCCGCCCAGAGGTCACTCGCACTCTTCCGCTACGCCCTCGGCGACGTCTCCGGAGCCCGGAAGCTCGCTCTGCGGGCTCTCACGGTGCTCGAGAAATCGCTCGGCCCTGATCATCCGTCGACCTTTGACGCCTTCGGCGAGGTGCTCTCGCTCTCCGAGGAGCGCGGCGACGCGGCGGCGGCCGACGCGCTCTATCGCCGGGGCGTGGAAATACGAAAGGAGTCGTTCGCCTCCCTTGCGGACGCCGCCTTCAGCCTTTATGAACTCGCCGAATTCCACGACAAGAGAGCGAACGCTTCCGGCAGTTCCTCCAAATGTTCGAGAGAGATCCGCGAGGAGGCGCTTCTCCTTTTCAACAGATGGGTCGCCGTCCGGGAAAACGAAATCGCAAACGCCCCCGTTGAAAGCGAAGAGCGCGTCGCATTCGCGAAACGCATGGAGCGCTTCGCCGAACGCTGCGCCCCCTTCGCGTCGAGCGACACGCTCAACATTCTTTTCGAAAAGGCTCGTGCGCAGAGAGAGAAAGCACTCGGCGTAGACAGGACTGCCGTTGCTTCGCTCCTGGAGAATTTCGCCGCGAAGCACTACAGGGAGGCGAAAGACCGGGAGAGAGCGTTCGCCATGTTCGAACGGGCGATGGAACTTCGCGAAGAGAGCGGAATCTTCGACGGAAGGCCCTTCGCCGACTACCTCGACGTGTTCGCAAAAGATCACTGGGCGGACGAGAATCGCCGAGCCGAGGCCTTCGAGCTGCGCAGGCGGGCAATGAGCCTTCGCGAACGGACCCCCCGAATACTGAAAGACAGCCTCATTTTGACGTACGAAAGGTTCGCCGACAGCTTCTATAGGTACCCGGAATTCCGCGCAGAAGCTCTTTCTTTCTATAAACGCGCTGTAAGCCTCCGTGAAGAGATGCTTTCGGCGAACCACCGTCTTTCTTCGATGATTGGGGAGACGCTTCAGCAGAAGAGAGAGCAGCTCGAAGCAATGCTCCTCGACTTCTACTGCGAGGAAAAGATCTTCGATCGTGTTCCCACCAAGGAAGAGTACGTCGCCGTCAAACGAAAGAGAGAGTGCTCCCTGCACAGACCGATAGAGGACTTCGCCGAGGTTCTCCCCTTCTACGAACGAGTGTGCGCTATCACGGAGGCGCTATTCGCGCCCGGCCATTCCGAAATCATCGATGCGATGAGCAGGCTGACGCGCTTTCTCGGCAGACACGCGGCCTATCTCGTCTCCAGGCGCGAAATGGACAAAGCACTCCCTCTGCTGGAACGCGTCCTCTCGCTCCGCGAACGAACGCACGGACGGGAACACCCAAAGACCGTCAACGCAATGGGCGCGCTCGGACTGCTTCACAGAAGCGCAGGCGTCCGCGAAAGAGGAGACGAACTGCTTGCCTGCGCTCTTGCGATGAATGAGCGACTCTTCGGAGCGGATCACCCGAAGACGGAATACCTCCGCCGCTGCCTTGAGGGAGGCGCGGAAACCTCCCCCTCCGGACGGCCGCGAAGATCCAAGAGAATGACATCCCGCTCAGGAATGAAGGAAGAAAAGGATGCGCACGTCGCGCCGTCTCCGGTTCCCGCGACAGCCAGCGGGCAGCACGCCGCAACGCCGGAAAGCGTCCCCCTTAAACCTTGCTCGATCTTCCGACGCGAAGAGGGGGCGACAGCCGTCAAAAGAGAGCGAATCCGCGGCATAATCGAGGACAATTTCTTCTGCGGCGGCGAACGCTCTCCCTCGCATTTTCTCTTCGAACGCCATTTTCCGGAAGAACCGAATCCCGCCCAGGACGAGGACTCGCTCATCTGGAACGGCCTCCTCCCCGGAGTTCTGGACACCACTCTTTTCTACCCCTGCTGCGGAAACGACCTGTACGACCCGATTCGCATCTTCTCTCCGTGGGTCGTGGACTTCCTCTTCGTCGACCGGGGGTACTTCAGGCCGGGCGACCAGGACACAAGATTTTACGGCTTCGACCGCCCCGCATGGAGCCTGCCTCATCTGCTCGCGGACGACATCGACTACAGACTCCTGAAAACCGAGATAGACGGCCCTCCAGTCGAAGACAGTAGCGTCCGCCACTCGGAGTCCTCGATCTGCATCCTGAAGGAAACCTACCTGCACATCCCGACGCGCAGAAGAATCAGCGTCCGCCGCTGCCGCGGAGACGGCCTCGTCGTCTTCCGCAGAGAGTTTGGCAGAGAGAACCGCTCGCTCGGCGTCTTCTTCTACCGGGGCGACAGCGAAGGAGAGGGCGGAAGCGGCATCTGGTGGCTCGGCTCGAAAATCTTCGGCGAAATCTGCCGGACCTTCGTCGACGGCGCTCTCATACTGACCGACGGCTCGCAGCAGAGAGGGCGGGAGTACAGCTTCTTCTGTCCGTGGCGACGCAAACACTCCGCCCCCCTGCGCTCCTACAGCGACGATGCGGGGAGAGAGTTCACCCGGTTCGACTTCCCGGAGAGCGTTGTTCCTTCATTCTGGCAAGTGCGGGGAGTGTAGAACAAGCGGACGTTTTTTCCTTGTAGAAGTGTTCGCGGTGATTCCGGCGTACATGGTTGACGGCGCCGGACAGGGTTCCGCCGGGTTCGGAGCATGTGTGCACGTAGTTGGCGTCTGCGAAGTCAGCGCGGCTATACCCCGAACCCCTTCGGCCCAGGGATGACGACGGTCGGATCGTCGAGCGTGGCGAGGATGTCGCCGATCGCCGCCGGGCGGTAGTCCCACACGTCGACTCCGGCGTTGACCACGGGCCCGAGCTTTCGGAAGACTCCGTGAACGTGTCCGCAGAGCCATTCGCCTCCGATACGTGGCGCGTCGATCTCGAGAACGACGCGGATCATGTCGTAGCCGCTCGGCAGATCGTCGGCGTCCGGGACGATGCCGGAGTAGATCGTCATGGGGGAGTGGACGCACCCGATCTCGCGGCCGCCCCGGCGGACGGAGAATGACGCATCCTTCGGAACGACGCGGTCGAAGACGCGTTCGTACCGCTCCGTCGGAAGACGGTCGTGGTTTCCAAGCAGCAGAATCTTCGTATCGCCGTGAAGTTGCCTCGTGATCTTCCGGAGCTCGTCCTCGTCGTCACGTTCCCCCCAGAGGTAGTCTCCCAGGAAGATGACGGTCGCGCCGCGCACGGGAACGGTTTCGTTGTGCCGTTCGATCAGGGCGCGCCGCAGCTCCGCAGTGTCTGCGAACGGGCGATTCTCGTACGCGAGCATGTTCCTGTGTCCGAAGTGGTGATCGGCGGCGAAATACGTCGCATCGCCGATATCGAGAACGGTGTTGTTCATGGGGCCTCCTTTTCGCAGTCGGTGATGAAGCGGCGCTGGATCGCTTTCTCCGCTTCTTCGAGAAAGAGCATTGTGAGACCGACTGGGGTGTTGGGTCTAGGAAATAATAGCACTCAGTGCTATTATTATTCCATGAGCCGAATCTTCAGCACGAAGAGCTTTTCGCATTGGATGCGCAAGAATGACATTGTGGATGCCTCGTTGGTCAAAGCGGTTGGAGAAATGGAAGCCGGCCTGATTGACGCTGAGCTTGGCGGCTCTCTCTACAAGAAACGAATCTCTCTTTCTGGAATGGGGAAACGGGGAGGCGCACGGACCATTATAGCAACTCTTTTTAAGGAGAAATGGTTTTTTCTCTACGGATTCAACAAAAACGAAAAAGCAAGTATATCCGCCAAAGAAAAAAGGACGCTGACAAAATTGGCGGAGCAGTTTTTGAGATACTCAGATGAGGAACTAAATAAAGTGATTCAGAAAAATATAATCAGGGAGGTGATACCATGAGCCGGATTCTTTCGGAAGTGCATGAAACCGCTCGGGATTTGCACGACATCGGACTCCTGTCGGATGATGACATGCACGAATTCGATGCCTTGTGTCTCCCCAGGATCCCGACCTATTCTGCGGAAAACATCAAGGCGCTCAGGTGTCGAACGAAGCTGAAGCAGACGGATCTCGCATCCCTCCTGAACGTCAGTGTCTCCACTTTGCAGAAATGGGAGACAGGAGCGAAAAAGCCTGTCGGGGCAGCTCGAAAGCTGCTCCATATCCTAGAAACAAAGGGACTCGTCGCGCTTCTGTAAGAAAACAGCCCCCGTGTTTTGAGGGGCTGTTTTCTTACGTCAACGTCCTTTCGCAAGTAGATTGTCATGGGGGAGTGGACGCACCCGATCTCGCGGCCGCCCCGGCGGACGGAGAAGGGCGCATCTTTCGGAACGACGCGGTCGAAGACGCGTTCGTACCGCTC
>CAYVKE010000115.1:0-9873 GCA_964451935.1 uncultured Synergistaceae bacterium
GGGCGTTCCGCGCGTCCTTCGACGTTCCGCCCCACGCGTGGCAGCTCCAGACCCGAGTCCGCCTCGCGCAGGACCTTCTGCGCTCCGGCAGGACGGCGGCCTACGCGGCGGCAGAGGTCGGCTTCGCGGACCAGAGCCACCTGACGAAGGTCTTCCGTCGCATCGTCGGAATGTCGCCGGGGGCGTACGCGAAGGCCTTCCGGAACGCGACGGCATGAAAAAAGGGGGAGGCGCATCGCCCTCCCCCGCATCGAGCCGGGCTATCGCCGTTTCGGTCAGCAGGCGCTCGACAGGTACTTCCACGCGAACGAGGCCATCAGCGCCGTTCCGGTCGCGAGCGCATCCTCGTCGAGGTTGAAGACCGGGGAGTGGTGCGACTTGTCCGTCCCCTTGGCGACGTTTCTCGTTCCGAGGTTGAAGTAGGTTCCGGGGATCTTCTGGAGGAAGAAGCTGAAATCCTCGGAGCCCATGACGAGTTCGGTCTCGACGACATTTTCCGCCCCGATGAGTTGCTTCGCGACGCCCGTGAGGATGTCGGTCATGGCCGGGTCGTTGATCGTCGCCGGGATGAACCGGGTGTATTTCAGCTCCGCCGAGCAGCGGGCCGCGGCGCAATGAGCCGTCACGATCCGGTTCATCGCGTCTTCGATGTGATCCTGGACCTTCGGGTTGAACGTCCGGACGGTTCCGTTCATGAAGACCGTCTCGGGGATGATGTTGAAGGCGTTGGAGTTCGACTGGAACTTTCCGAGGCTGATGACGGCCGTCTCGCGCGGGCAGATTTCCCGGCTGACGATGGTCTGGAACGCGTTCACGATCTGCGCGGCCGGGATAATGGGGTCGTGGCAGAGTTCCGGCGTGGAGCCGTGGCCGCCCTTGCCGCGGATCGTCAGTTCGAAGCCGTCCGCCGCCGCCATCAGGGGCCCGCGGCGATAGACGATCTTCCCGGTTTCCGTGATCGACCACACATGGATGCCCGCGATCGCGGAAACGCCGTCGAGCGCGCCCTCCTCGATCATGATCTTCGCGCCCGGCTTGACGCCGTGCTCTTCGGCGGGCTGGAAGACCAGTCGGACATTGCCGGGGATCTCGGCTTCCATGTCCTTGAGGACCATCGCGGCGCCGAGCAGCATGGCGGTGTGCGCATCGTGACCGCAGGCGTGCATGACGCCGTCGTTCCGCGATTTGTAGGGGACATCGTTCTCCTCCTGCAGCGGCAGCGCGTCCATGTCGCCGCGCAGGGCGACGCAGGTCGCGCCCTTCCCGGGCTTCAGGTCGGCGACGACGCCGCATTCGGTCCCGCCGAATCCCTTTTTGACGATCGTGTACCCGAGCTTTTCGAGAATCCCCACGACCTTCTTCGTCGTCTCGACCTCTTTCCAGGACAGCTCCGGATTCATGTGGAAGCACCGTCGGAGGTCGATGATCTCCTTTTCATGCGCCTTCGCCCGTTCCATGATACGTGACAGCATGTTTCAGACCCCTTTCGTGAACTCGATGTCTTATTTTGCCTGTCGGCAAACATCGTTTCGATTCAAGTCGTTGCGACGTTCACAATGTATTGTTTCTTGACAACATCACAATAGCATACTACATTTGCGCGGAAAAGGCGTCTTCCCGGAGGCGCCTCGCGAAGCCGGAGAAGCAGGGGAGGTGGTCGGCCGACTGGAGAGCTGTCGCGAAGTTCCGTACGAAACGGATTGCGCATTCCTGCTTCATTCAATAGATTCCATAACAACTGAAATGGAGGGTTGTCCATGAAGTGGTTTCCCGAAATGTCCTTTTTCGTCATCGGTCTGATCTTCGCCATCGGCGACTACGTGGCGTACAAGACGAAGGCCATCGCGTCGATGCTGTTCGTCTCCGGACTCATTTTCCTCTTCGGCTTCTGGTACGGACTGCCCAAGACGATTTTCGAAGATGCCGGGCTGGTCAAGATCGGCATCTACGTCATTCCCATGCTTCTCGTCTACATGGGCACCATGATGAAACTGCGCGATCTCAAGAACGAGTGGAAGACCGTCGTCATCGGCATAGTGACCATGTTTGCGGTGGGAATATCCCTCGTCTACCTCGGCGCGCCCGTCATCGGCAGACAATACGGCATCGTCGCCGCCGGTCCGATTTCGGGAGGCGTCGTCGCCACCTTCATCATGAACGAAGCCGCGACCGCGAAGGGATTGACGGAACTCGCCGTCTTCGCGACGCTGCTTCTCGTGCTTCAGACATTCGTCGGGCTTCCGATCGCTTCCTGGTGCCTTTCCCGCGAGAGCAAACGGCAGCTGGCCGCCTTCAGGAGCGGCGAAGCGCACAAGGCGGGCGCGGCCGCCGCGAAGAGCGACCCGGAACAGCCTACGTGGCGAATTTTCCCCCCGCTTCCCAAGCCCCTCCAGACCCCGTTCATCCTGATCGCCAAGACGCTGTTCGTCGGCGTGCTCGCACTTCTCGCGGCCCCGCTCCTGAACAACGTGATCCATAAGTATATCCTCTGCCTGATCTTCGGCATTCTGGCCTATGAAGTCGGGTTCCTCGAGCACAAGGTCCTCGACAAGGCCAACGCGACGGGGTTCGTTCTCTTCCCGCTCATGGTCGTCATCTTCATGAGCCTGCCGAAGGCGACGCCCGACATGGTCATGAAGCTCATCTACCCGATCACGATGGCGTTCGTCATCTCCGTGATCGGCATCTTCGCGTTCACGTTCGTGGCGGGCAAGATCCTGAAGGTCTCCTGGGAGATGGCGTTCGCGATCGGCTCCACATGCCTTTTCGGCTTCCCGGGCACGTTCATCGTGTCGCAGGAAGTGGCCCACGCCGTCGCCACGACTCCCGAAGAGCACGAATTCGTCCTCAGCAAGATCCTGCCTCCGATGCTGGTGGCCGGATTCACGACCGTCACCATCGCGTCCGTCGTCCTCGCGGGATTCCTGGTCAAAATGTTCTAGTCCCGCGGATCAACCGGAGATACGGGCGGGCCGCTCCGTCGCGACATCGCGCGGGCGGCCCTTTTCGCGGCCTGAGGTCCCGGTGCGCTCCGGAAGGAAATACCGAGAAATACGTCGCGCGGAGGCTCTTTTTTGCGATATCATACCCCGGGAGTTGAAAGATTTCGAAAAGATATGACCGGGTTCGGAGGGGTTCACGTGACTGCATTGCGACGATTGAATGTTGTTCTCTGGGTGCTGCTGCTCATCGGCGGAACGGGTTTTCTCGCATATCGCATATTCACGCCGCCCGCCGGAGCCCAGAACCGGGCCGCCCGTCCCTCCGGCGCCGCAGTCACGGTGGTTCCGGTCGAGATCCGGACGATCGAAATCCGGAAGAGCTACTACGGCACGGTCCGTTCCGCCCGGGTGCAGAAGGTCACGTCCGAATCGCGGGAGCTGATCGAGGAACTCTCGCTCGAGGTGGGAGACGTCGTCAGCGCGAACGCCCCCATCGTCACCCTCTCGATGGCGAACCAGTCGTCGCAGGTCGAGGCGCGCCGCGCGTCGCTCGAGGACGCCGTGCGGAAATACGAACGCCTCCGGAATCTGCTGAAAGCGGGCGGAACCTCAAAGTCCGATGTCGACAAGGCGTTCGTCACCATCCGCGAGGAGGAGGCCAAGCTCCGGGACGCCCGGACGACGCTCTCGCGAACGAAGATCCGCGCCGCGTTCGACGGCGTCGTCGTCCGCAAGAACAGCGAACGGGGCGAATACGCGGAACCCGGCAAGGAGATCCTCGCCATCGCGGACATGAACGACCTCGAAGTCGAGTGTCTGATCCCGCCGACCGACCGGGGACGCATTCGGCATGGACAGAATGTCACAGTCCTGTCCTCGTGGGGGACGACGTACGAGGCGAAGGTCCGCCGCATGGACCCCGAAGCCGACCCGGCGACGGGATTCTTCAAGGCGATCATCGCCCTTCCCGCAGGCTCGGAGTTCAAGCCCGGCGACTATCTTCGCATCCAGTCGATCGCGCAGCGCCGCGAAAACGTCCTGTCGCTGCCCTACGAATCCGTCCTTCGGGACGGAACGTCGACGTTCGTCTTCCTCGTATCGGGCGACACGGCCGTCAGGCGGGCCATCACGCCGGGCGAGACGGCGGGCGGAACGGTGGAAATCGTTAGCGGGCTCGCCTCCGGCGACCGCGTCGTCAAGACGGGCGCGGCCTCCCTCGCCGACGGGGCGAAGATCCGCCTCGCCGACCCGGTTCCGACCGACCATCGGGCCGTTTCGCCCGACGCGGCGACGAAGCAGGGGAGCGCGAAGTAAGTGGGCCTGATCGACCTCTCGATACGCCGTCCCGTCTTCACGCTCGTCACGGTCATTCTCGTCACGCTGCTCGGCATGGTCGGCTACTTCGGCATGGGAGTGGCGCTCATGCCGAAGATGGAACTCCCGTTCGTCACGGTCATGACGAAGTACGAGGGCGCGACGCCGATCGACGTCGAGACGCTGATCACCAAACCCATAGAAGACGGCATCGCGCAGATCCCGGGCGTCCGGAAGATCGAAAGCACGTCCCTCGAAGGCCTCTCATACGTGAGCGTCGAGTTCAACAGCGACGTCCTCCTCTCGGACGCGGCGCTCGACGTGTCGAACAAGGTTCGGACCGTCAATCTTCCGGACGACGCCGAGGATTCCATCGTCCGCAAGTTCGACGTCAACGCCCGCTCCTTCCTCTCCATCGTCTTCACATCGACGCTCCCTCCCCAGCAGGCCCGCGAAATTCTCGAGGACCGCGTGCAGAACCGGCTCTCCCAGATAGCCGACGTCGCCGAAGTCACTCTCGACGGCGGCGTAACGCGCGAGATCCACGTGGATCTCGATCCGCTCGCGATGGCGAGCCTCGGCGTCACGCTGCCGCAGATCTCCGCGGCGATCGTCGCCGGCAACGTCGCCGCGCCCTCGGGACGCATCGCTCTCGGGGAGAAAGAGACCTTCTTTCGCATGGCCGGCGCGCCGGAACAGGCCGAGCTGCTTTCCGATATCCGCATTCCGCTCAGGAACGGAGCATCGGCCCGGATCGCGGACGTCGGCCGCGTCCGGGATTCGTTCGCGGACGTCCGGCGGCTCGCCCGATACAACGGCGCGGACTCGTTCATCATCCAGCTCACGCCCGTCCCGGACGGCAACGTCGTCCGGGCGAGCCGGGAGGCCAGGCGGGTGCTCGAAGAGATCCTTCCGACGCTTCCGCCCGGTTTCACGTCCTTCATCCCCTACGACGACGGCGACTACGTCGGCCAGGCCGTGGACAACGTCATCCGCGACATGATCGTCGGCACGATCCTCACGGGGCTCGTGCTCTACCTGTTCCTCCGGAAAGCATCCTCGACGATCCTGATTTCCGTCGCAATGCCGGTCGGCATCATTGCGACCTTCATCCCGATGTACGTCGCCGGGTACACGATGAACATGATGACGACGCTCGGCCTCGCCATATCGACGGGCGTGCTCGTGAACAACTCGATCCTGATCATCGAGAACATCTCCCGGTTCGAGGACCTCGGCCACTCGCCGATGGAGGCGGCCCGGCTCGGAACAAACGAGATCGCCGTCGCCATCCTGTCGACCACGTCCACGAACCTGGGCGTTTTCATCCCGATCGCGTTCGCGGGCGGACGCATCGGCCAGCTCTTCAACCCGTTCGCGATGACCGTCGTCTTCTCGACGCTCTTCTCGCTCTGGGTCGCTCTGACGCTCACGCCGATGATGGCCGCGCGGATGAAGGGATCGACGACTCCCGGGATCGCCGCCCGAGTGCTCACGGGCTGGTGGCAGTGGTTCTACGAGGGGTTCGAGATCATCCATCACTGGCTCATCGTCAAGACCGTCCGGCACGTCTGGCTGACGCTGCTGCTCTTCGCCGCGCTCTTCGCCGGCTGCTTCCCGCTGCTCTCCCGGATCGGCTTCCAGTTCTTCCCGCTCGCCGACGAGGGACGCCTGACCCTCTCCATAGAGACGTCATCCTCCGCGTCGCTCGCGCTCACCGACGGAATCGTGCGCGGCATCGAGCAGTACCTCTCGAAAAAACCGCATGTCAAGGGCGTCGACGCCGTCATCGGCGGCTGGGGGTCCGGAACGGGCGTCAACAGGGCGTCGGTGCGCGTCTACCTGGACGATGCGCCCGACCGCCAAAGCACGTTCGAGATGGCCAACGCGGTTCGCCCGGCCATGGCGAACCTTCCGGACACGAAGATCAGCTACACGACGAGCGGCATGCGCGGCGGCATTCGGGGCAAGGCCCTCCAGCTCGTGATCCGCGGCGACGACATGGATGACCTGACGCGCATCGCGGCCGAGGTCGTGTCGATCTGGAAGAAGATCCCGGGCGTCGTGGACGTCGATACGGACTGGCGTACGGGGCGCCCCGAGATGAGCATGATTCCCGACCGCGTCCTGATGGCCCGCCTCGGCGTCCCAGTCGATACGCTCGGAGACACGGTCAAGGGGTATCTCGTCGGCATGAAGTCCGGCGTCTACCGCGAACGCGGCAAGGAGTACGACATCCTCGTCCGGATGCGTCCGGAGGAACTCGACAGCCCGCGAAGCGTTCCGAACCTGCCGGTCGTGGCCTCGGGAAAGACCGTCCGGTTGCAGGACCTGATGGCCTTCAACGACGCAACCGGCCCGACGCGCATTCTGCGAAAGGACCGGCAACGGGCGATCACGGTCGACGCGAACACGTCGGACATCACGGTCGGCGTCGCCTACCAGCGGATCGACGCGGAGATGAAGAAGATCCCCCTGCCCCCGGGATTCCGCTTCACGTATTCCGGCGAGATCGAGGCCATCCAGGAGAACTTCGGGTCGCTCAACATCGCGCTGGCTCTCGCGATCCTGCTCACATTCCTTCTGATCGCGGCCATCATCGAATCGTTCCTGTTCGCGCTCGTGATCATGCTGACCGTACCGCTGTCCATCATCGGCGTCGTCCCCTCGCTGCTCTTCACGGACACGCCGCTTTCGATCTACGGCCTGATGGGACTCATCATGCTCGTCGGACTCGTCGTCAACAACGCCATCGTCGTCATCGACTACGCGGAGATGGTCCGCAAGGAGGGCCGGAGCGCGCTCGATTCGGTCGTGGAGGCGTGCCACGTGCGGCTTCGCCCCATCTTCATGGCGGACGCCACGTCGATCATCGCGATGATTCCCCTCGCGATGGCTCAGGGCGTCGGCGGCGCCTACCGGGCCCCGATGGCGATCGTCTCCATCGGCGGTCTCGTCGCCGGCGGCACGCTGGCGCTCTTCGTGATCCCTCCGGTCTACGTCATCATCTGGCGCGTCATCGATGCGCTGAAACGCATGTTCCACCGGAGTCCCGCATCCGTGTGATTTTCTCCGGAAGCGCTCCGGAACGGACCACAAAAGCGGTACAATACGGCGAAGAATTTCTACCCGTCCCCGGAGGGAGGGCTCACCCTGAACGAACAGCACTTTCGCGAATCCGCTCTTCGAAAGCTCCGGTCCCCGGAGCAGCTCGACACGATGCTCGTATATATCCGCGCCCGCGATTGGTGCGCCCTCGCCGCCGTCGGCCTGCTTCTCGCCGCGCTCGCGATCTGGGGTTTCTGCGGCTCCGTCGAGACGCTGGCGCGGGGACGGGGCGTCATTCTCGCGGACGCATCCCTGACGAAATCCGACGCGGCCGGAGCCGTCCGCGAGGTGCTCTCCACCGGAAGCGGCCGGCTCGAATCGCTCCTCGTCGCCGCGGACGACCGCGTCGCGGCGGGGCAGACCGTCGCCGTCATCGGACAGCCGGAACTCGCCGGAAGGATCGCCGAATCGGAAAAAAAGCTTGAGCTTCTCCGCGCCTATCGGACGGAACTGCTCTCCGGACGGGGGGACGAGTCTCCGGAAGACCGGAAGGAGCGTCTCGAAGCCGACTTGCGGATCGTCACCGAGGAGGCGCAGCTCGTCGCGTTGCGCGAGCGGATGGACACGGCCTCAACCATTGAAACGCTCTCGGGCGGCCGCGTCCTCGAGCTGCTCCGAAGCCCCGGACAGCTTCTTCGCGAGGGGGACGCCATCCTCCGGGTGGACGCCTCCGACGGAGCCGCCGAAGGCCCCGCTTCGGGGCGCGAGCCGCTTCGGGTGCACGCTTTCGTTCATCCCGGAAAGGGCCGGAGCATCCGCGAGGGAATGGACGCCTATATCCTGCCGTCGACCGTGCGGCGGGACGAATCCGGACTTCTCATCGGACGGGTCGCGAAGGTCTCCCGCTTTCCCGTTTCCCCGGAGGGGATGCAGAGCGTTCTCGGAAACGCGGAACTCGTCCGTGAGATCATGAACGGCGGGGCGCCGCTCGGAATTACGATCGAACTTGCGGAGGCCGACTCGACGGCGAACGAGCCCGCATACCGGTGGACCGTCCGGAACGCCCCGCAGACGGCGCTCCGGAACGGCGCGCTCTGCGAGGTCAGCCTGGTCGTCCAGCGGCGTCGCCCGATCGAACTCGTCCTCCCCTTCCTCGGCGCCCTGTTCCCGGCGGACGGGGGCAGTCGTCCGTGACCTCCATCGGCGCCTTCTTCCGCTCCCTGCTCCCCCGGCGCGCGCGCGTCCGGACCCCGACGCTGATCCAGATGGAGGCGACCGAATGCGGCGCGGCGTCGCTCGGCATCGTCCTCGGCTACTACGGAAGGTCCGTCCCGCTCGAAAAGCTCCGCGAGGAGTGCGGCGTCAGCCGCGACGGAAGCAGCGCCGTCAACATCCTGAAGGTCGCGCGCACCTACGGCATGCAGGCCTCGGGACACAAGAAGGATCTCGATACGCTGAACGACCTTCCGCTGCCGGTCATCCTCTTCTGGGAGTTCAACCACTTCCTCGTCCTCGAGGGCGTATCGAACGACCGGTATTTCCTGAACGATCCGGCGACCGGCCCCCGTTCCGTCGACCGGCGGACGATGGACGAATCGTTCACGGGCATCGCGCTCTCGCTCACGCCCGGACCGGACTTCGAACCGGGCGGCGTGCGCCGGAGCCCGTGGAAGCCGCTTCTCGCGCGACTGTCCGGCGCGAGGACGGCCGTGGTTTTCGCGCTGCTCACCGGACTCGGGCTCGTGATCCCGGGACTGCTCGAACCGGCCTTCCGGCAGATTTTCGCCGACGACGTCATCGCGGCCGGGCAGATCGAATGGATGCGCCCCCTCGCGCTGTTCATGGCGGGAACGTCGCTTCTCGCGTTCCTGCTCGCGCGGCTCCAGACCACCGCGCTCCGGAACCAGGAGGCGTGCATGTCCGTCACGCAATCCGGCGCGTTCCTGTTGCACCTCCTCCGGCTTCCGTACTCCTTTTTCCAGCAGCGCTACGCGGGCGAACTCGGAAACCGCGTCGCGCTGAACGACCTCGTCGCGCAACGGCTGACCCGGGAGCTGTCGGGAGCCTTCCTTCAGTGCGTCACGGCCGTCTTCTTCGGATGCATGCTCGTTCTGTACAGCCCGTTCATGGCGTTCGCGGCGCTCGCGGCCTCGGCGTTGATCGCGGCGATCATCGCGACGATCCGCCGACGAAGGGCGGACCTGAACGAACGCATGAGCATGGAGGCCGGAAAGTTCGCGGGACTCGCCCTCGGCGGCATTCGCGTGATCGAGACGATCAAGTCGTTCGGAGGGGAGAACAACCAGTTCGTCCGCCTCGCGGGGCAACTGACGAAGCTGGAGAACGCGACGATGGAACTCGCTTCCTACGACGCGTGGATCGTGCCGGCGCTTCCGACCGTCACGGGCCTCGCGATGGCCCTCGTGCTCTACATCGGCGGTCTCGACGTCATGGACGGGACGATGACGCTCGGAATGCTGCTCGCGGCGCAGACGCTCATGCTCCAGACCCTGACGCCCGTGACGAACCTCGCGCAGCTCTGGAACACCTGCCAGGACGCGCAGGCCGC
>CAYVKE010000116.1:0-9843 GCA_964451935.1 uncultured Synergistaceae bacterium
GGTCGTCCCGGACCCTTCTGTGGTGTTTCAACCCCGATACGGTTCGATTTGAACACGGGTGGAAGATCGAATACAACCCAGGCTCTCAGGAGTTTCAACCCCGATACGGTTCGATTTGAACCTGAGCTGGCAGGCTGAGGGGGATGTCGAGATCGTAGTTTCAACCCCGATACGGTTCGATTTGAACAATGCGCACGTAAAGAAGGGCGCGAAGGCGAGCATGATGTTTCAACCCCGATACGGTTCGATTTGAACTTCGGGGGGAGACCCCGGACGTTTGACGTTGAGGTACAGGGTTTCAACCCCGATACGGTTCGATTTGAACACATAGCCAACGCGCATAGAAGCCCGTAGGCATAGCGTTTCAACCCCGATACGGTTCGATTTGAACAGTTCCTGTGAGTATAGCATCCATGCGGCTTCAGGACAAATGTTTTCTTTCACAATATTGTGTTATTCTCATGAAAAACGTCCCGTTTGACATTCTCAGCTACCCCAAGGCTTTTTAGGATGTCTGCCTTCCTTGTGATTCAATATACTATGTTTGTTGTTTTTCCGTGAATACGGAATCGACGGGTCGCGGAACTGCCCGTCGATTCCGTATTTCGTTCCCGAACGATCCCGGCCGGTAACTAAGCGACGAGGCTCATCGTTCCGGGCGTCTTTCCCCAATAGTCCATCGTCAGGTTCCAGGGGTACAGCAATTTGTACAGGACAACGCTGTCCTTCGCGGGGTTGATGATGCTCGTCAGCGTGAACTCGATTCTCGCGAACGCTCCCTTCCCGACGTCTCCCCCGAAGACGCTCCGCTGCATCCAGTAGAGTTCTTTCGAGAGTTCCCTGTGGATCTTCATGTCCCTTTTGGCTTCAACATCATACACGATGATGCAGTTCAGGTTCTCGTCGAGGATCATGCGATGATGTCCACCCTTCCCTTGTCCCGTCCGAGAAGCTGCTTTCGCCAGGCGTTCGACGCTTCGGTCCATGCGAATACGAGCGAATCCTCTTCCGGATCGAGCATGGATGTCAGGTCCCTCGTGAGAATTCGCTTCTGCGTCTGGGACATCTCTCCCTCGAACGTGCTGTTCTGGATCCAGAACATCCGTTTGGAGAGCATCCGGTGGACCTTCTGCACTCTTTTGACGTTGACGTCATAGAACAACAGACAGTACATCCCTTTCTCCCCCTTTATTCGAGAGTCCAGTCGACCGTGCTCGCTCCGGCGAGTACGTCTTTCACGATACGGTTCGCAAGGTTCGACATCGCTCCGAGAAATCCGAGCGGCCATCCCTGCCGGTCACCGTTTTCCCCAGGTATCGTCTGCGCCATGACGGTCATCATCTTCCTCAGGGCTTTTCTGCCCTCTCCGTTCAGGTAGCACGCGCCCTGCTGCTCCGTCGTCAGAGCGGTTGTGAATGTTCCGTCTTCAACGAGTTTCCATATCGCGCAGTCCACGAGGAACGGCTTTATCGGTTCCGAGAAGTCCAGTGCGAGCGAATGACGTCCAACGCCCGGTTCGTGAAGGAATCCTATCGCCGGGTTCATTCCCGATTCGGCGATCGGAGGAACACAGAGTCCGTAGATGATGCTGTTCCCGTAGGATATCGCGGCGTTCACCGGATCTTTCGGGGGGCGCCGGTTTCTTCCGGAAAACCCAAGGCTTTCCGGAAGACGTTTTTGCAGCTCTTCGTAGAATCTACGGCTGGCCGATCCTTCGATGCCGCGAAGATCGTCGACATTTGCGGCGGCGTTCGCGCTTTCGAGCGCGTTTCGTAGTGTCTGCGCAAGCGCTGCGTTGTTCCATCGCGTGAGTTGTATATATTTTTGGAGGGAAGCGATTTTTCCGCGAACGATCGCGCGCGCGAATCCCATCCGCATATATCCGGAGGCGCAAAGGGCCTGACTGCGCCTGAGTATGCTGCGGATCCCGACGTCGCCGTTGGCTTTCCATCGGAGCGTGCAGTATGGTCCGCGAAACCCGTGGATCACTTCTGTGGTGTTTTCCAATACGCTTCCGCCTCCTCTTCAAATGCTCCCGTTTCCCGACAACAATCCATGAAAGGGCACCGTGCGCAAGTCCGGACGTTCGGTATTCTCCGTTTTCCGGCGAGCGCCGTTCGTATCGCCGCGTCGGATTTTTCCGTGCGCTGGACAACGATGTCGGTTTCTTCACATCTGAGGATGCCGAGCGTTTCGCCCTTTTCGAGCATCAACGCGAGCATCGCGCCGACCCATGCGGAGACCGGGGGCCAGGGCAGGACGCGAAGGACGAGGTCGCATCGTTCCGTCCGAAATGCCTCGCTGTCGAAGATGTCTTCCTGCGGCAGCTCGACATCCGTTTCCGCCGCCGTTTCATCCTGCATCCGCCACTGCATTTCGCGCATGTGGTCGGTGCGCTCTTCGGGAACGATTCCGCAGGTCCACCAGGCGACCGCCCTCGGGCAGAAGAGCGCGAATCCGGTTTCGAGCGCCTGCTCAAGCAGCACGGGGAATCTCCACGCGGTTGACCGCTCTGTACGGCGTTCCGGCGATGCAATGGGCGACGATCGCGTATCCTTCGCGGACGGCGAGACCTCGAAGGCTCCAGGTCCGCCCTCCGTCTTTGGCCCCGGGCCGGGATATGTGGCTTCGAAATCGTTCCGCGCGGCACATCGGGGATTCTTTGACCGGGGGAAATATGTTCCATGTGTCGATGAGTATGGGTTCGAGCAGGAAGAAGAGGTCTTCCGCAAGCGGCGGCAGAACGCCGTCTTCGTGAATCACTCCGATCCACGGGTCAAGCGAGAGGCGGGCGAAGGCTCCCATGACGACGGCTCTCGCAAGGCTTACCGCGATGTCGAGCGATTCCTTGTTCCACCCTTCCTCCAGTCGGCGCTGCGCGTCCAGCAATCGGAAGCGTTCGACCGATGTTCGCGTGCTTTCGAGTCCGCCGACGTAGGTTGCGCTGAGGATTTTGAGATAGGCGTCTTCCCACGCGTCGGCCTTTCCCGGGTTTCGCAGACGGGCGATTGCCGTGCGCAAGCGTGCGCCGCCACGGAGGATTTCCTTCGCTATTTTCCATCTCCTTTCGGGATCTTCGAGCGTGAGGATCTGTTCCACGTTCGCTTTTCCCGAGACGACTCCGGAATAGGGCATCCAGCTTTCCTGATAGATGCCGTTTTCGAACCCGTGCAGCGGGATGGAGTATTGGGACAACAGCGAGAGAAGCGCAGGATCGGGCTCGACCTCTCCGAAGGCGAATATTTCCGATATTTGCAGCACCGGGATCAGTTCCCCGCGCGGCTGCCCCTTTTCGCGGATTTCTATCGTCCCGTTCTTGCGACACAAGTGCGACGGCCGGGTGATACATATCAGACGCGGCATTCGCGATTCCTCCCCTCGCAGATCGTTTTCTCCGCAGGAATACGAAGGGCGCAGCCTCCGGGAGACTGCGCCCTTCACGTGTTCCGAACTGTGATCGATTGTATCAATGCGCGATGTTCACCATTCCGAATCCCATGCTGTTTCTGGAGCCGAATCCCGTTTCGTAGGCGAATCGCAGGATCTCCGGGTCGCCCTCCGCTTCAAAGGGAACCATGTGTCCGATGACGATTTCTCCCGGTTTGATGGTGATGGCCTTGCTCGTTCTCTTCCGCTGTATATATGCAATGTCTGGGTGAAGAGTTATATTCCTTTCCGGGCGTGAACCTCTGAATGACTCCCACTTTCGCGAAAGATTTTCACCGAGAATCGACCAGAATTCGTCCGTGTCGGGCGAAAGATAGCGGTGTCGCAGGACGGGATCGCTGACGCTCGCCACGATGGGAGATATGGCGACAAGACGCGCCTTCCCCTCCGAGAAGTCCGGCATGGGGTCATTTTTCACCGATTCGACTTTCGCCCGCATCGATCCGATCGAGACGGTTCCGGCGCGGAGCAATCCGCCGGCGAGCATTTCCACAGTTCCGTCGGCCGGGGACGCGAATTTCCACTCCAGCCGTTTTGTTACGAAAACCAGCCTCCCGTTTTCGACCTTCGTCGTTCCCGGGCCGCCCCGCAACTGGCTGAACGTGAAGAGTTTGAACGGGCGGTCGTCCGAACTCCAGTGTCCGTGATAGTGCAACACCTTGCTCCACTCGGGCGCGGCGTTTTCGAGGATTCCGTATATCAGGCCGACGAGAAGGTGGTTGTAGTTGACGGGAATCGCCGACCCTTCGCCGATGCCGAAAGTTATCGACAGTCGCATGGGCGGGTTACGTGGGTTTCTTTGACGTAACCAGATACTCGTCGCTTGACCTGATTTCGAGAATCCGGAATTGCCGGGTCTCGCCCTTTTCCATCTCAGGCTCGATGACTTCCCCCGGGGGCAGAATGCACTTTATCTTGCTTCCCGCCTTGAGTTGCGGATTGCCCTTTTTGTTGGTTCCGGTCATGGTGACTTCCACGGGACTGCCCTTTCCGAAGGTCGCTTTCGGTTTTTCCGCAACGGCATTGTCCCCTGTGCCTCCGAATTCCGTTTCTTTCCCGACAAGTTTCATCCGTCCGTATCCGGCGAATGTCTTGCCGCCGATGCCCCAATGCGAAAGGGCTTCATTGACGATCCGGAACACAAGAGAAACCCATTGGCGCCCCGTGTCGCCCGTGTCCGAACAGGAAAGGGCGATGTGGAACTTCCCGGTCACCGTAAGAAAGAGGACCGGGTTGGGATCATCGTAATCCGTTGGCGCGCTCCCGATTTTCGACGAATAATAGTCTCCGTGATGCGGCGTCATGACATCGATCGTCAAGCCCGAATTCTGTCGTGCGATGCTTTCCGGCGTGATCCAGCCGTCGTGGAACGTGATGAAGCCGGCCTCGTTCGTATCCCCGAACAGGATTTTTGCAAACTCTCCCGCCTGTTTTTCCGCCCCTTTGCCGTTATGGATGGAAAAGCCGGGATTCTGTGGTCCCCAGACCTGGGAACAATAGTGCGACGCAAGCCCCTTGAGCGCGCTTCCGGGGATGATTGGCGTTCCATAGGTATGTTCCAGCGTCAGTCCTGTTTCGAGGACGTTTTCCCCTCCGAGTCCGATCACCATGCGGCCTTCGGTCTCGAAAACTCCACAGACGGTTCGGGAATTGGAGGCCTCGATGCACTGTTTGCGTCGATTGAAGCCCTGCGTGTAGAGCTTGTCCATTCGCCCGGAAGCGGTTCGGACGTTTTCAAAAAGTTCTTTTCTCTCCCGGACGTGAGCGTCTCCCTCCTGCTTTACGGGAACACGAAGATATCGCGCCAGCAACAGTCCGGCATTGGCGCATTTCCTCCGGTCAAGTCCGGAGACGGCGTCCCGGCAGCATTCAGCCATTATTCTCCGCTCTCCCCTCTTCCTTCAGCAGCGCCTGCGCATACCGTTTCACCCATCCGGCGGCGGCGAGAACCTCCCGGGACAAAAGCATGTACGCCGCAAGAGGCTTTGATCGCGCCTGAACCGTCAGTTCGTCGAGCGGTTTTTCCAGCACTCTGGAGATGTCATCGATGAGGTTCTTTTTTCCCTTTGCGTCCGCGAAAGCCACAGCCTGGACGAGTCCGCACGAATGAACCAGCGATGGGAAGGAGTTCGCAAAGGAAAGATAGTCGCCCGCATCCATGCCGATTCGTTTTTCGACACACCGGCAGGCAATTTCGGCCATCCGCTGTTCGCGGGTCCGCAGCACATCCTGCTTTTTGGGTTCGTTATTCGCCACGATTCGCCCCTCCTCCGAACAGGCATCGCACGAGTCCCTTGCCGACCGTCGCTTTTCCTCCGATCTGAAGATCGAGCGGTTTTCCGCAGAATGTCGCGAGGAGTTTTTCAGCGGCGGCGTCTTCCTTGTCGCCCTTTCCGTATACTTTGTCGCACCAGACAAGACCGGCGAGGATCGTCTCCGTCGGCAGCGACTCTTCGTACCAGAGGGCGCCGCGAGCCACCGTCTTTTTCTCGTCGTCGATCCGCACTCTGGCCGCAACTTCCGTTCCCGTTTCGCACAGGAATGAAAAGACGTCGTCATGAACGATCACGAAACGATCCCTGAATGTCTTCTTCCAGTCCGCATCCCCTCCAAAGACGAATGAGGCGATGCGATCGGCCCAGGCGTCCGCCTCCTGGGAGGGAAGCGCCGTGAAGTCCAGTTCTTCGAGATAGACCTTTCCGTCGAGCGCGATGGAGCTGTCCTTCGAGACGATTATCGCTTCTTCGCGTTTTCCGTTTTTCGGTGCTGCGGTTTCGTCCCCGTTATCGCGTGCAAGCCTCGCAAGACATAACGGTGAAGTGACCCATGCGAAGGCCCCGGCGAAGCTGCGGATCGGAAGGCAGAGTATCCTGGCGTCGGTGAAAACAAGGGAGCCCGAATTGCCTTCGTCCCCGGCTTTGCCAAAAGCCCGGACCTTATCCGGATCTTTTTCGCGTTCGTTCTGGTCCGACGCGCCGAAGTTGTCGGCAAGGACGCCCTTGACCGCCGAACCCGGTACAAAAGGCCAGTTGGTGATCTTTTCGCGCATGATCGGAAGATCGATGTATCCCACTCCCCGGCCTGCGCCGACGTGGAGCGGGGTTACCGCATGCAGCCAATAGGTGCGTTCGTTCTTTTTCATGATTCGCTCATCACTCCTTGTCGAATGTGTGTTACCAGGTTCCCCAGAGAGTCAGCCCAAAACCGTCCTGCCGATCCTGTGCATCGTCGCATACGGATTTCAGCCACAGATCCGACAACGTCACCGGATCTCCCTTTCCGACTTCAAAGAAATAGACGCTTCCGGCGGGAGCCATGCGCCGAAGCGCTTTCGGCCCCTGCGGCTTGCCGCGTTCGATGCTCCATCCGGAAATCGGCTGCCAGCGGTTAACAACCGCCGAAACCAGCCGCAGCTCGACATTCCCCCCGGGAGGCGTTCCGAAATACGCCCCTTCGCGTTCGCGAAGCCAGCCGGGAAGCCAGCCGCTGCGGAATGGAGCCGGCGAGGCGAGGATCATGCGTACCCGTTTCGTTTGGGAAAGATGTTTCCGAACGTCCGGAGGACACTCCCAGCGCGCATCATGTTCGCCGTCCCGTTTCCAGTGTGCGAGCCGCCGTTCGCTGCCCATCGGATGGTGATCGCCGAGCCCCTTGAGCCGCTCGTTCAGGAACCCGTCTCCGGTTCGGGCGTCCATGGCCATGCGCAACGGCCGCAGTTCTCCCCCGGTTTTGCAGAGGAAGGTCAGCCCCGATGTCGTAAAGAGCATCCCTTCACTGCTCGCTCCGCTTTCGGGGTCGATTTTCACGTGCGTTCTGCCGTCCTTCTCCAGGGATCGGAGGAATCCGTCCTTCAACGCGTCGCTGCCTTTCCCGTCTTTCGATTTCCAGGATGACGCAAAGTCGTTCCCCAACGTCTCTGCCGTCAGCCATTCGGCCATTCTTTCAAGCGACCAGAAAAGGGGCGGCGTCAACGGCTTGAAATCGGGTTCGTCCGTTCCAAGTCCTTTGGGGAAGCAGAGACGAATGCCGCCGGGGAGGTTGGTCCCTTCTCCTTCCCGAAGATCGTCCGCAGGGCGCAGGGGAAAGATCTTTCCGTCGTCCTTTCGAGCGACGAAATCCAGCGGGAAATGAACGAACATGTCCTTCCCTTCCATCGGGAACGGGCCGCGTACTGTGATGTCCTTGAGTTTCGCGATCATTGCGGGGTCGAATCCTCCGCCGAGCTTGCCGAGCAACGAGCGCAGAGATCCGGCTCCCACAGAGGGATTGAACCACTCCATCGTGCGCGCGCCGTTTCCCTCGCCGAAACTCCGGGCATCACGCGCGACGAGGGGGTCATGCGGTGTGATCGTCAGATGCACTGGTGCTCCCTCCTTTTGCCTGTCCGATGCTTTCGGAGATCCACTGGCCGATGATGAGTTCGTCGGCCAGACGCTCCAGGTCTTTCGCAGATGACACGCGCTGGCCGATCTCTTCGAGGACGGCATCCTTGTTCGGGATCGAGATTTCCTTCCGCTCGAAGATTCGCGCGAGGTCTTTCCGAAGCGCACTCGTGCATGCGTTTTCGTCCGTCCAGTTTGCGTAAAACGCCGCTGTCAATCGCAACTCGTAGCCGAATTTGAACGGAAGCTCGCCATTCGCGTAGGCATCGGCCCAGAAACGCAGCCTTTCGTCAATCGGGCGACTCCCGTTCTCCGCACCGGCAACGCTCCACCGTTCCCGCACGAATTGCGCCGAACCGCCCCGGGAGCGGACGACAACCGCAAGGCCGTCGCGTTCCACGTCCTTTCTTCCGTCCGCCTTCGCACGGCGCTCCGCATCCCGTCCCCATTCGAGAAGATCGGCGAGGTCTTCGAGTGCGTGACCGATCGCGATGCCCACCGAGAGCGTCGGCCTGTCCGAATCACCCTGTTTGGGGCACGCCTTTTGCAGCGTTTCCCCAAAGTTGTCGTGAAGCTCGCGGGCGCAGGGCAAGGCCGTATCGCACGGCAGGAATGCGAGGACGTCGTCCCCTCCGGTGTAGACGCAGACGCCCCTGTGGTTTCTGACTATTGTCCTCGCGTCCGATGCAAAATCCGAGAGCGCCCCGGAGATCGTACGATGTTGTTCCGGGGAATTCGCCTTCGACAGCGCCTTGCCCATTTTGTCACCGTCGGCGCAGAGGACGACGAAGTAGGGGGAGGGAGCGCCGAACTTCTTTTTCTGCAGTGTCAAAAGGCTTCCCCGGATCTTTTCGAGGATATCGTTCACATCGCTTCCGACCGGCGCTTCCTTTCCGATGCTCACGAGCCTGTCGAGATAGAGCGCCGTTCCCTCATAGGGGAATTCTTCGAAGAGCCCGCCATCCACGCGCACTCGCGACAGCGCTCCAAGCCGCACAAGTGCGTCGCACTGCTCCTTGATCGCTTCGATTTCGTTCCAGGCGGCGGATTCAGCCTTCAGTCCGCGGATCCACGGATCGACGGCGACGCGGGAAACAGACGGGAAATACCCCTTTCCCGCCGCCCGTTTGGTCACGCCCACGGCGCACAGGGATTCACCGGGTTTGATGCGCAACGCGCCTGTCGAGCGGGCGTTTTCTTTCAGAACCGTCTCGCGCAGACCGTCAAGCGACGATTTCGGCAATCCCGCCTGTCCGAGGAAGGGCGCGAAGTCGCGACAGTTCTTCCGCGCGGCAAGCAGACGCATAACCCTGCTGCGGGCGTCCTTGTATCCCCCGTTTTCGACCGTCGTCCATGCGGCGTAAAATTCGACGACATCCGAAAGCTGTTTGTCCCAGACGTCGTCACGGATCATATTTCCCGCTTTCTTCCGGGCTTCCTCGGCGAATTCCAGCCAGCGACCCTGCGCCGCGGCTTCCGCTCTTTTGGCCGCTTCTTCCGGGGCTCCGGTTTCCGCGAGGATGACGTTCGCAACGGTGAAATCCGAATCCGGGGCGAGATCTCCGGAGGCCGTCGGGTTCGGGAAGATCAGCGTTCCGCCGGCCTCTTTGACCGCGCGGGCCGCGTCCTTCGCAATTTCCGAGAGCATATGGGAGCCGAACCACAGATCCCGCGTCCGGCGGGCGGACTTGATGAAGTCCTGCACCGGGCCGATGGAAATCGCAATGAGGCTCTGTTTCATGGTTTCACCTCCTGAAAGCCGTTTTCCTTTGCGAAGGACAGAAAGCCTTCGATAGCCGAACCACCGGGGGAACGTTTTACGTTTTTCCCAAGCGGGGCGCCGAGCGGGGACTTCGGATACGAGGCAAAACGCTCGTGAACGATCCCGTCCCTCTGGAAAACCCTCGCTCCGAGGGCGACCGATTCAAGCCGCGGTGTCCGGAGTTGGAGAATCATTGCCGCGGCCCGCCTCCCCTTGAAGAGGAGCGGGCGAATAATCATCGGGCTTGCCATT
>CAYVKE010000117.1:0-9796 GCA_964451935.1 uncultured Synergistaceae bacterium
TCTCGAACTCGGGCACGGTCTGCCCCTTCTGAACGAATCCGAGGTCGCCGCCCTGCTCCTTCGACGGGCAGGACGAGTATTTCTTGGCCGCCTCTTCGAAGGCGAGTCCGGCCTTGATTTCCTCGAGAACCTTCTTCGCCTCGGCTTCGTCCTTGACGAGAACGTGGCTCACCTTGACGCTCTCCGGAACCGCGAAAGCGGTCTGGTTCTTGTCGTAGAAGAGCTTCGCGTCCTGGTCGGAAACCGCCACATCCCCGAACAACCGCTTGACGGCGAACGTGCGCACAAGATCCTTGCGCATCGCATCGAACGCCCGGACAAATTCCGGATCCTTGTCGATCGCGTTTTCATTTCCCCAGAGGGAGAAGACTTCCATCGTGATCACTTCGTCAAGAACGGCCTTGCGTCCCCGTTCCGTGTCGTACATGGCGGCGCGCTGCGGATCCAGCGTCGCGAGGATATCGTCCACGTCGCGTTCCAGGATTTCCTTCGCGCCGACTTTGGCCAGAACGGTTTCGGGCGCCGGACGAGCCGGAGCCGTCGCCACCACTGGCGCGACGTCCTTGGAAACGGGAGTCTCCGCCACGGCGAAGCCGCAAACCGAGAGGATCATGATTGCCGCCGATGCAAGTGCGCTGATTCGTTTCACGTTGATGTTCCTCCTCCGATAGGTTGTGTGTCGGTGCGTTTGTTCATGCAGTGATGAGGGTATCATACTTCAACCGTCCGGAACATGCGAGGAAATACGGAACCGTCACGACGAGGTCGCGACGATCCAGGACATGACGAAAAGGAGTCCGGCCCACACGAAATCCATGAGGCCCCTTCCACGATATCCGAAGCGGGTCTTCCTGACTCCCGCATAGATCATCACGAGGCCGCACAGAAACAGGATCACCGGCGCGACGTACCGCGCAAAAAACATGGGATTCCCTCCTCACGCGCGCCCGACGGGGCGCGAAGCGGTTTTCGGAAACGTTTCGGAGCGCGTCCGGCGTCGAAAGCCGCTCCCGGGGGAGAAAACGGCGTCGCGCGCGTAAAAGTCGTTTTGAAGACTGTGAATCGTTCTCACTCTCCTTCGTGCAGATTCCATTCGGAAAAGAAAGGTCTCCCGCCCTTTTCGAGTCGCCATCGACTCGCCGCGGCCCGCCTGTTTCCGCCGTCGCCTTGGACAGCCGGCAGGACACTCTGTATGATATGCCGACTGTCGGAAAAGAGAAGGGAGAATCTCCATGATTCCGGAAGAAACCAGGAACCGGGTGCAGGAATTGCTTCAGAACCTCAAGGACAAGGGCTTCAGGATCACAGGGCAACGCAGGATCATCGTCGAAACGCTCGTCGAAAACCAGGGCTCGCACTTCAACGCGCGGGAACTCCTGCAGTTCGCGCAAAAAAAGGATCCGACGCTCGGATTCGCCACATTATATCGCACCATCCTGGTTCTCGAAGATATCGGCTTCGTCCGTCAGATCAACACGGGCGAGGGATTCAACCGGTACGAAGCGCCCGGAAGGGATGTCGTTCTTCACCTGTTGTGCGCCTCGTGCGGAAAGATCACCCGCTTTCGCGAACAGGAAAACAAACTTCGCGTGCTCTCGGTCTGGGCCGCGGAAGAGGGGTACGAAATCTCCCCGCAGTCGGTGCAGATCAATGGGGTCTGTTCCGAGTGTCTCGCACGAAACATCAACTGCAGGGTTCCCGACTCCCGGACGCCCCGCCCGTTATGAACGGACCATCTTCTTCTCACCGGCCTGATACACGTCGGAAAGACGCGCATACGTCGCCCGGAGCCGTTCGACCCGCGAACGGGCGGACTCAGGATCGTCCGGCGAAGGGATCATGTCCCGAAGCCATGTCATTTCGTAGTATCGGTTTTTCCGGGTCGGAGCGCGACATCCGAACACGTCTTCCAGGATCTGGAGGTCGTGCGGGATGTTGAAATCGTCCCTCGTGCTCTCGTAGCCGAAGAGGTAGTAGATCCGCCCGAAACCGGACCACGCAAGCGCGGAGATGCACATCGAGCAGGGTTCGTGCGTCGAAAGAAAGAGGCACTCCGCGGGATCCGGGTGATCCGGCAGGGCGAAAAATTCCTTGATCGTATAGACTTCCCCGTGCCAGAGCGGGCATTCGGACTCATGGTTCGTCCCGGCGATCACCAGCGAAAGATCGCTTTTCCGGAGCACGGCCGCTCCGAACACCTTGTCTCCCCTTCGAACGCCCTTCTCCGTCAGAGGAACGATGTCCTCTTCGATGACGCGCAGCATCCGGTCGAAAACAGTTCCCGACGTCATATTCCGCCCCCTCCTGTCAGCGTCGCGACTCGATCAGGAGTCGCGCGTTCACGTATACCTGCCGCTCTATCGAATCCGGAGATATGGGCCTCCACGAGGCCCATTCGGGCTGAACCGCTCACTGATCGACCAGCGAACCGTCCGACCCGTAATCGTACGTGTCCTGGACCCTGTATTCCCGTCCGCCGGCTCTAAAGTTCCATTGCTGCACTTCGACGATGCCCTGCTCCGGGAAATCCATGCGGATGTAGGACTCCAGGACGTCCGAGCCGTCGCAATCCCGGACGATGCGGGTCCGCGCGGCATCGAGAAAGATGGCGCGTCCGTCGTCCCGTCCGACGGGAAGATAGTCGCCGGAAAGGACGGATTCCGCCTCCGACGCAAAAAGGATCAGAAAGAGCAACGCCGCCCGCAGCATGAACAGTCCCCCTCGAGATTCGCCGTTTCTCCCCGCGCCATGGCCGCAATCCCCGAAAGCGTCGCATGACGGTTGTCTTTCCTTTCCGTGTTATTGTACAATACCGAATGATGGAAGCGACACTCCGAAAGGAGGCGCCGATATGACTGTGGGAAGCATCGCGGCATCCGGTTTCCGGAAAGATACGGAACTTCAGAGATCCGAAGCGCAGGTTCTGGCGCAGGAACGGCGAATTCGCGCCCAGGCTGCGGGAGGCGACGTCCGGACCTCGGAGCGCACGACGGTCGGTTCCGACGGAAAACGGTACGTCACGTCGATTTCCATCACGGTCACCGGCCCGGAGGAAGTCGTCGACCGCATCGACGGCGGATCGAAGGGCGTTTCCGTCGACACGGCCCGCAAGCCGGGGGAAAAGGCGTCCGGGCAAGACGGCGGACCGGAACACGCATCCGGCGCGTCGTCGACGGCAAAGGACCCGACATATTCCGCGAAAATCCGGCAATCCGTCGAGAAGCTCAAGGCCATCGAGCGGGACGTCATCGCCCACGAAGCGACGCACAAGGCGGTCGGCGGGCAATACGCCGGAGCCGTTTCCTACAGCTACACCGTCGGTCCGGACGGAAAACGGTACATCACCGGAGGGGAAGTCTCGATTTCCGCTCCTGCCGGCCGCACTCCCGAAGAAACCATCCGGATCATGGAACGGGTGCAGCAGGCGGCCCTCGCAGCAGGAGACCCGTCCCCCCAGGATATCTCCGTCGCATCGTCCGCTGCGGCGCTTCAGGCGGCCGCGCGGCAGGAACTCTCCCGAACGCAGGCCGAACGTGCGTACGGGCAGTGGACGCTGACGCACGGCGACTCCCTCCGCAAATCGGAAGACGCTTGGCGCACCCCCTGGTCCATCGTCGCGTAACGGCTTCTCCGCTCTCTGTCGTCTGAATTTATCCAATTTGTACATATTGCACTTTGCTCATTTCGCCTTGAAACCGTCCCCGATATATGGTACTGTCAGTCCAAGAGAAATTGATAATGATTTTCACTTTCATTTTTTCTCTCCCCTCAAAACACCCGGGACCGTTTTGAAATTCCACCCAATATCCTCGCAAGGAGGCGGCATACGTGAATACGCCAATAATCATCTGGTTCGGCATCATGGCCGTTATCGGCGTCGCCATGATCGTCATGAAAATGCGAAGGAACTCCCCGAAATCCCAGAACGACTAGCCGTAATGCACGGTTTGCAGCGAAAACCGAAAAAACCGCGCGCGGTTCGCTGCAACAATTTCGTTTCATCGATCCGATTTTTGCATACTTTCGTTCATGTTTCGTCATTTCCATCCGATGCGTATGGGACGGTTTGAATCATCGGCGAAACGGGGTGGACGAACATGGTCGGGAGAATCGACTTTCTTCCGGAAGACGCGTTGTATAATCTTGAGCGCAGGGTTCAACGAAAGAACCGCAAGAGCGGGTTTCTCGACGGACGGAAGCTGTTCGAGCACACGCTGTCGAAACGTCTGCATGCGGACGAAGAGGACGAGGAACAGGAGACGGACGCCGGCGAGTATCGCTAAACACTGCGTCGCGGGGACGCAGCCGGAAAACGACGGAACGGAGGCATGCCGCGTGCGGCGGAATGCAATCGCGGAGCGAATCGACAACACATTGCTTCGACCGGATGCGAGCCGGGAAGACGTACGTCGTTTCATCGAAGAGAGCGCGCCCCTCGGGTTCCGCAGTCTGGTCGTTCCTTCATGGGCGATCTCCATGGCGGTATCCGCGGTCGGAGGAACACCGACGGGCGTATCCGCCGTCGTCGGTTTCCCGCACGGAACCGTCCTTCCGGTCATTAAGATCCGGGAGATCGAAACCTATTCCGCTCTCGGCGTCACGGACCTTGATGTGGTCGCTCCAATTTACGCAATCCGTTCGGGCGACTGGAACGCCGTCGAAGAAGAGATCCGCGCGATATGCGCCGCCTGTCGTCCGAAGGTCTTCAAACTCATCATCGAAACGCCGCTTCTCTCCCCCGACGAGATCATCAGGCTCTGCGAATTGTCCCTCTCCTGCGACGGCCCCGATTTTCTCAAGACCGGAACCGGATTTTCCGGCAAACCGACGACGCCGGAGCACGTCCGCCTGTTGCGGGCGCATCTCGGAGGCAGGAGGAAGATCAAGGCCTCCGGCGGCGTGCGGACGCTCGGAGACGCGCTGACGTTTTTCGACGCGGGCGCGGACGTCATCGGAACGAGCGCCGGAATCTCCATCCTTCGGGAGAACGACGTCGACTCCTGATTCCCCCTCCTTCTGCGGCGCGACGCCTGTATCGCATGCCAAAATTTTGCCGCTTCGCCCGCCCTCTCTCCGGAGGCTTCATTTTCCAGCGATATGATGTAAAATTTTTACGTGAATGAAACAATGAATCCGCATACGGTGTTGCAGTTCCGAGGGACAATGTGTTTCAATCTCTCCCGAAGAGTGCAAAGGAGGTTGGCCCGTGATTCGGCGCGCCCTGTGGGGAACATTGATCTGCCTCTATTTCGCATACGTTCTCGCACCGATCATTCTTCTCTTCGTGGGCTCCTTCGGGGAAA
This sequence comes from uncultured Synergistaceae bacterium, assembly GCA_964451935.1. Lineage (GTDB taxonomy): Bacteria > Synergistota > Synergistia > Synergistales > Aminobacteriaceae > CALFXN01. Next base: position 5,304 of record CAYVKE010000117.1, read on the forward strand.
AATGGTTCGGCACGCTTCTGCCTTCCGGGTTCACCTGGCGCTGGTACGTCGATCTTTTTTCGAAGACCATGTACGTTCGCGCCATGACGATGAGCCTTCTCGTCGCCTCGCTTTCCGCCGTGCTGAACGCGATCATCGGAATCCCCGCCGTCTATGCGGTCCATACGCTGCGAAAGCCCTGGCTCCGGAGGATTTTCGATTTCGTGATCCTGTTGCCCATAGCGATTCCGCCGGTCGTCATGGGGCTCGGGCTCGTGCAGGGCTTCAACTGGTCGTCGTTTTCCCTCGTCGGAACGTGGTATCTCCTGCTTGCGGCGCACGTCGTCTACACGCTCCCCTTCATGCTCCGCCCTCTCATGGCCAATCTCGAACTGCTTCGGTGGAACACTCTCGAAGAAGCCGCCCTCTCGCTCGGCGCCTCGCCGTGGCGTCTGACGCGCCGGATCCTCATCCCCAACCTGCTGCCGGGGCTGACATCGGGCGCGCTCATGACCTTCGCGATGTCGCTCGGAGAGTTCCAGCTCGCCGTCATGGTGACGGGCTCCGCAAGCCAGACGTACCCGGTCGTTCTGTATCAGGCGTTCTATGTCAGCACGGGTTTCGCCTGCGCGGCTACCATGCTGCTCGTGCTCCTGAGTCTCTTCAGCCTGACGGGCGTCCTGATATTGCGAAAGGCGTTCGGAGGCGGCGGACAGTCCGACATCGTCGGAACATAAACATGCGTTGCGCGTGAGGAGGATGTCATGAACGCCGTACAGAGAATCATCAGCGTCATCGGAACGTCGACCGCGACTCCGGAACAATACGTTCTGGCCCGCCGGGTCGGGCGTCTCCTCGCGGAGGCGGGGGCCGTCGTCGTCTGCGGAGGGAAGGGCGGCGTCATGGAAGGCGTCTGCCGGGGCGTTTCCGACGCGGGCGGAACTTCCGTAGGGATTCTCCCGGAAAAGCGGAGCGAGGCGAATCCCTACGTCACGATCCCGATCACGACCGGGATCGGCGAGGCGCGAAACGTCGTCGTCGTCTCTTCCGGCGAAGCTGTAATCTCCATCGGCGGAGGCCCCGGGACGTTGTCCGAGATCGGCTTCGCGCTGAAGATCGGCAAGCCGGTCGTCTCTCTCCAAACGTGGCTTCCGCTCGACGAAAACGGCGCAAAGGCCCCCCTTCACGAGGCGGAATCCCCCGAGGAGGCCGTCGCGCTCGCGATTCGTCTCGCGGAGGGCGAAAGCGACAGGGGGGCCCTGCGATCATGATGGGGGTCGAACTCGCGGCCGTCACGAAACGATTCGGGAAGTTCGAGGCGCTCCGAAGCGTCTCCCTCGACGTCCGTCAGGGAGAGTTCCTGTCCCTTCTGGGTCCGTCGGGCTGCGGAAAGACGACGTCGCTCCGCCTGATCGCCGGGTTCCTGACCCCTGACGAGGGCGATGTCCGGATCGGCGGCCGTTCGATGATGGGTGTTTCCGTCCGGGAACGCCGCGTCGGGATCGTCTTCCAGAACTACGCGCTCTTCCCGAACCTGAGCGTCTACGACAACGTAGCCTTCGGACCGCAGTCCCGGTCCGTTCCCGAAACGACGATTGCGACAAAGGTCACGCAGCTCCTCGAACTCGTCGGCCTTGCGGACCGTTCCGCCGCGTTCCCCCGTCAGCTTTCGGGAGGGCAGCAGCAGCGCGTCGCGCTCGCGCGGGCGCTCGCGATCGAGCCGGACGTCCTCCTTCTGGACGAACCCCTCTCCGCGCTCGACGCGAAAGTGCGAAACGCGCTTCGTTTCGAGATCCGGCGCATCCAGCGGGAATACGGCATCACGACGATCTACGTCACGCATGACCAGGAAGAGGCTCTTTCCATTTCCGACCGGGTCGCGCTGATGTATCGCGGGAAGATCGAGCAGATCGGCTCCCCGCACGAGATCTACACGGCTCCGTCGTCGTTCTTCGTCGCAGATTTCATCGGCGTCAACAACCTTCTGCACGCAGAATGCCTCGGGGGCGGAAAGGTCCGGTGGCGGGAACGCGTTTTCTCAATACCCGGCGTCGCCGGCCACGCGCAAGGACCATGCCGGCTCGCGATCCGCCCCGAACGGGTCGCGGTCGCGCCGCGCGGGCGGCAGAACGCGGACGTTCCGGGAACGCCCCCCGGCGAGGAGACGTGCGTCGTTCCCGGAACGGTCGAGGGACGCATCTTCCTGGGCCCGCTGATCCGGGGCGCCGTTGACGTCGGGGGAGAACGCATCCTGGCGGACGTCCTCAATGCGGAAGGAGCCGTTTTCGACGCCGGAACCGAAGTGGAACTCCGTTTTTCCGCGGAGGACGTGCGCGTTCTTTTCGAATAGGGAAACTCATGTACGGGCGAACGGCGGGAGTCGAGGACTCCCGAACCTGATACGAAAACCTGAGGAGGGAGTGTCATCATGTTCCGGAAACTGGTGTTGTGTGCGACGTGTGCGGCGCTTTTCGCAGGATCTTTCGCGGCGGTCGCGGTCGCGAAAGATCTCGGAACGGAGCTGTACCCCGGGGAAAAGGCGCTTCTCGAGGCGGCCCTGAAAGAGAAGGGGATCAACAGCTACGATACCGGCCCCACGTGGGCGAACTGGCAGGCGCTCTTCGACGGCTACCAGGCCAGGTACGGCATCCAGGTCGCTTTCAACGACCTCGGCAGCGGCGCGACGGTCGTCCGTCTCGACAAGGAACGGAACAACCCGCAGGCCGATACGGCGTACTACTTCATGCCCTTCGGCCCCGCGGCGAAGGATAAGGGCGTCACCGAACCCTTCAAGCCGACGAACTTCGACAAGATCCCTGACGTCCTCAGGGACGCCGACGGGAACTGGTTCTGCGTCCACAAGGCGACGGTGGTCTTCGTCGTCAACAAGAGCCTCGTGAAGGAGACGCCGAAGAGCTGGAAGGCGCTTCTCGACCCGAAATTCGCGAAGTCGGTCGTCTACCTCGATCCCCGAACGACGGGAATCGGCTACGCGATCGTGATCGCGACGACCTACGCGCACGGCGGCGACCTCGACAAACTCGAAGCGGGCATCGACTACCTCGCCGCGCTCCAGAAGGCGGGCAGCGTCCGTATGATCGAGAAGACGACGGAGTTCGACAAGTTCCTGAAGGGTGAGATCCCGGTCTGGATCACGTACGACATGAACGCCTACAGGGCGAAGTACATCGCCGGTCTCGGCGACGCGATCGACATTGTGATCCCCGAGGAGGGAACCATTACGTCCCCGTACGCCCTCAGCCTCGTCAAGGGCGGCCCGAACCCGAACTCCGGGAAGCTCTGGCTGAACTACGTCCTCTCCCAGGAGGGACAGGGGCTCTTCGCGAAGGGCTTTGTCCGCCCGATCCTGCCGGGGTTCAAGCTTCCGGCGGATGTCGCGGACAAATTCCTTCCCGACGCGGACTACGCGCGCGCGAAGGACGTCGATTGGGTCAAGGCGCAGACCGTTCAGAAGGAAGCCGCCCGGATGTGGGGCGCGAAAGTGCTCGGAGAGAACTGACATGATTCCGCGGGGCTGGATCTGGATCCTGCTTCTCCCCCTCGCCGGGGTGCTGGCGTTCTTCCTCTTCTGGCCCCTCATGCTTGTCGTCTGGGAGAGCCTTTTCCTCGAGGGAAAGCTCTCCCTTTCGAACTACGCGTCGATGTTCGTCTCGAAGCTGTATCGCGAGTCCCTGGCGACGAGCCTCGCCCTGTCTGTCAGCACCACGCTTCTCGGCGTTCTCATCGGTCTTCCGCTCTCCTACGGCATGCACCGGAGCGGCCCGAGGATGCAGAACGCGATCCTGACGCTCGCTTCGATCCCGCTGACCTTCAGCGGACTCGTCGTCGGCTTCGCCTTCATCGTGCTGCTCGGAACCAGCGGTTTCGTGACGCTGCTCCTCAAGAAGTTCTTCGATATCAATCCCCTCGAATTTTCGGCCTTTCTCTTCACGTGGAGAGGGCTTGTCGTCGCCTACTGCTACTTCCTGATCCCGCGCATGATCCTCACGATGACGGCCGCCTGGAGCACCGCGGACTGGAGCCTCTTCGAAGCGGCGCGCAGCCTCGGAGCGGGTCCGTTCCGGATCCTCTTCCGGGTGCTTCTCCCGATGATCGGCCCGGCCGTCCTCGCGGGTTCGTCGCTGCTCTTCGCGGTCAGCATGGGGGCGTTCGGGACCGCGTTCTCCCTCACCGGAATCGGCGTCAAGATCCTTCCGCTCGTCATCTACACCCACGTTTCGGAGCTGTCGACCGATATCGCGAAAGCGGACGCGCTCGCCGTCTTTCTCACCATCATCACGACCCTGATTATTCTGGGGTATGAACGCTGCTTCGTGCGAAAGAGCAATTCCCTTCAGTAGCACCTTATTTCAAACATTCCTTGACAAAGTCAGACACTTTTATAAAATTGGTGCTGTACTGACGTCCGAGCGTATGCGCGAAAACGCATTCCCCTTTTCCGGGCGCAAAGGCTTCGCTTCGGTGGTATACTTTGCCGGTGTGTTCCGGAACAG
>CAYVKE010000118.1:0-9600 GCA_964451935.1 uncultured Synergistaceae bacterium
CCAGAGCATCAGGAGCAGGAGCGAGCAGACGAAGATGATCGCGGCGCTGGTGATGACGACGGTCCGCATGTCGAACAAATTCATGAAATGCAGGCTCTCCCTTCGGACATGCGGGACAGGATGCATGCCGGTAGAAATATGCGAACGACCGGGCCGCCCGATACGAGGGAACGGCCCGGCCGGCGGGTTTTTATGGTCTCATGCGGTTCCGGTCGCGCACGACGACGAGAAGCGGAACGAGAAGCAACGCCGCGAGCGGCGCGAAGCCGACCGCGCAGCCGCCTCCTCCGCCGCTTCCGCGATTCGTCTGGTTCAGGCGCATGACGAACGTCTCGTCGGTTCCGTCCACGGGGTCTCCGTAGCTGTCGAACGCCGAGAGCCGGACGGTCAGGGTGCGGTCGAAGCTCGCGGGGACCGGGATGTCGTGCCGGAATTCGTAGATCGACGCCCGGTTGCTGTTGACGCCGAAACGCGTCAGCTCCACGCGCTTCGCGTCGAAGGAGAGGACTTCCGTCGTCCCGTCGAGCACGGAGTAATGCACCGTCGCGATGCGGTTGTTCACGCTGTAGGTTCCGTCCGCGGACGCGACGACGTCCCACGGATCGGGCTGGATCGGCGTGACCGCGCCGAAGAGGCTCAGGAGCTGCTTCGGCTTCACGGAGACGCCGTCGGCCACGTTCCAGTCGACCTCTTTGTCCGCGAGGTCGGGCGAGCAGACGTAGTCGGCGGTCGGAACTTCGGTCACGCCGTCGCCCCGGATTTCCGCGCGCGTGAGGACGAGCCTGTCGTTCGCCGGGAACGCGACGATGGCGCCCTGTTTCGTTGCGACGCTTCCGTTGCCGGGGTTGTATTTCACGGCCGGGTCGCCGATGTCGTAATGATACCAGAGCATCGAGTCGCTCCCGAGCCGCAGCGCATTGGCCATTCCGCCGATCTCGACGTTCTGCGTCGTGCTCGTCGCGTTGATGTTGTAGACGACGCCGCGAACCGTTCCGTTCATGTATTCGAGCGTGTCGTTGGGCCGCCAGCGTTTCACGATCTCGTAGAACAGCGTCGAGGGCGTCGTCCCGTAGGGGAGCGCCATCGCGTCCCAGTAGCCCGGGAAGAGGTCCGTGTAGATGTGCGAGTTGTTCGCGGCCGCGAAGGCCGTGACCTTCATCATGTGGTCCACGGGGCTGAAGCGCGAGAGGATCTTGTCCGGCACGGAGCCGAACGTGAGCGGTACGCTTTGCATGTCAAGCTCCACTCCCCCCTCGCCGACGGCGGTGACGGTGAGCGTGTAGTTGCCCTCCCCGATGTCCTGGGCGTAGGTCGCGGCGTAGGCGGTGTCGAAGTCCTTCGTGCAGCCGCCCTGGATCAGCGCCGCCGCGTAGTGCGCGGTCACGACGGCCTTCTGCTCGGGGTCGAATTTCGTAACGGGTTGCGCCGGGTCGAAGACGAGGTCCGGAAGCGGCGCGGCGAGGATGTCGGCCGAGGTTCCGGGCGTCCAGCCGTTCGCGTAGTCCGTCTCGATCGCGCCCGCGGGCGTCAGTCCGTTGCCGTCGACGGCGCTCACGACGGAGCGCACGGGCGTCGGGTTGCCGTTGCGGTAGAGTTCGAAGCGCACGTTGAAGGGCTCTTCCTCGGGGTTCAACCCTTCGCGGTCGAGCGAGACGATCACGTAGAGGTCGCGCGTCGGGGCGAGGATGCGGCTGCCCTCCGACGGGGCGGTGATCGCGATGTCGACGGCCTCGGCGCCCGTGATTCCCGCGCAGAGGCACAGGCCCAGGAGCAAAAACGCCGCAAATTTCTTCATGACGACACGTCCTTTCCCGGTGCAGTGGGGTGGCGTAACATTTTATACGGATGGATATCGTATCACGATTCCGCACGAAAACCGTTCTTCCCGAATGAAGAATCCCGGTCGTATTTTCTTTTCCGCCGCCGGGCGCATCCCCGGCTTCGGTTGTTCAGCGGAACCAGTCCTTCATTTTCGAGCGCGCGCGGTCCCGGTGCTCGTCCCGGACGTACGCGGCGACGATGAGCATCGCGGCGCCGATCGCGCCGAGGTCGTCCGTGAAGCCCGCGACGGGGATGAAGTCCGGGATCAGATCGATCGGCAGGATGAAATAGCCGAGAACGCCCGTGATCGCGGCCTTCGCCCAGAGCGGCGTCGCCTCGTCGCGCATGACGTAGTAGAGGACCAGCGCTTTTTCGACGAGCCCCGCTCCCGCGCGCAGCGCGACCTTCGCCGTCTTCGCCCAGAAGCCGCCCTCGCTGAAATGGCGGCCGTATTTTTCGTACCCGCTTCGGGGTCCGTCGCCGTCGTCGACGACTTCGGGATCGATCACTTCGCGTTCTTCGTCCACGTTCCGAACTCCTTTCGGCAAATTCCGACATTCACATCCGTTTTCGGACAGTATAGTCCGAAAACGCCGGAGGCACAAAGAGAAAGACGCCCCGGGACCAGGGTCCGGAGCGTCTTTGTCGTGCGTTTTTCCTCCCTATCCGACCGAGACGCAAAGCCGCGCTATCCCGGCAGGATCCGCGCCCGATAGTTCGATCGACACGCGATCTCCGCCGCGCAGGCGGATGTTGAGCGGCCGCCGCCCGCCGAGGCGCAGAAGGTCGGCGAGGCGAACCTTCGCGGCGACGACGCCGTTCACGAGGATCCGGAGTTCCGCATTCCCCGCGCCGGTCCCCTCCGCAAACGTCGCCGCGACGACGAGCGCTCGCAGAAACCCGAGCCCGGCGAGGAGCCCCTCGCCCGCGACGCCGTCGAACAGCGCTGCGCACGCTTCTCCGGGCGCGACGGGGCCGTCGTGCAGCGTGCGCTCGCCCAGCATACGCTCGCCGGACGGGACGCTCGCTTCCGGCTCGGTCGGGGCTTTGGTGAAGGCATCCTCCACGGAGCGCCTCTTTCCCCCGAATCCGATCCGCGAGAGAAACCCGGAAACGCCGCGTTTTCCGACCGGCGAAGAATCCGAACGCGCCGGGGAATCCGCGCTCGCCTTGGGCGCCGACGCTCTCGATCTGGTGACCGAACACTTGTAGGTGTACGGCGTTGACGCTCCCGTGAAATCGGGCGGACACGCCTCCGAAGGCGCCATGCACGGCATGGGGACCGCGAAGCCCGCGTCCCAGCCGCGCGGCAACGCGTTCGGGACGACGAGGCGCTCCGAGACTTTTATCCCGGCCTCCTCGCGGACGGCCACGAAAGCCGTCTTCGAGCACGGGATTCCGGCCGCGAGCGATTCGCGGACCAGAAGCTCCGCGATGTCGGCCGTCGCAAGCCGTTCGTTCTCCGGGTAGAGCGTTTCGCGGACCTTCGACGCGAGCCCCATGCGTTCGAGGATCTCCGGGATGTTTCGGAGGCTTGGGGCGGCGACGAGCGATTCGAGCCGCCGCACGCGCAGCGCGCCGTACAGTCCCAGGATCGCGTCGGCCCATTCTCCGGCGGACGATTCGGGATCGACCGACGCGGAGGCGAGCGTCGCTCCCGAATCGTCCTTCAAGCGGAACGCGACGGGGACGTTCACCCCCTTCTCCCTCACGTACCGGCCGCAGATCCATCGCGGACGTCCGGCTGCGAGGTCGCCGAGGTCGAGCGATCCGTCCGAGCCTGCGTGTCGTCCGGTCGCCTCCGCAAGTTCTGCGTCGGCTTCGAGACGGAGCCCGAGCGCGAGCGGCCGCGAGAATTCCAGGAAGAGGTCGTCGAGCGCCGTCGCGATGTCGATCTCGTCGGGGTTCGACGTCAGGAAGCACGCGATGCCGCGCCCGGTTTCCGCCATCGCTGACGCGAGCGGTTCGTTGGGCGCGGCGTCGATGCAGACGACGCTGACGCGCCGGAAGTCCTCGCGCGCGGATTCCCGTTCGAGCAGCGCGGCGATCCGGTCGTGGTCGCTGACCTGCGCGTCCGTGAGGACGACGACGCACCGTGCGACGCGTCCCGGTTCGCGGGGCTGCGCGAGGGCCTGTTCGAGCGCGACGCCGAGTTCCGTGCCGCCGGAGTCCGTGCTTTCGGCGATGAACCGTTCGCCGCGCTGCCGGTTCTTCTCCGTCGCCTTCACAGGCGTGCGCGCCATCCAGCGGCACGTGTCGTGGAAGAAACCCAGGTTGAACGCATCGTCGTCGCCCAGGCGCGAGAGCAGGATCTTCACGGCCCAGTCCGCCGCCTCCCACTTGGGCCCCTCCATCGAACCCGAGTGATCCACGAGAAGCAGCAGCTCCCGCGGCGCGCCCGCTTCTTCCGATGCGGCCGGAGCGCCCGCGAGCGCGAGGAATGTTCCATCGCCGCCGGCGTCTTCGGCCGCAGCAGCGAAGACGTCGAGCCGCACGGGCCCGTCCGCATCGCGCGGCGCCGAACGAAGCTCCAGGACGATATCCTGGTCCGGCCAGACGGCGTCCTCCGCGAATGTCACGCGGAGCGCCCCGTCTTCGTCGGCCGTTCGGATCGCGTTCGTCGGACACTCCGCGCCCGCGACGCCCCGGCAGAGAAGCGACAGACGCACGCGATGCAGGGAGTCCCATCGGGACTCGAGCGGCTGCGCGTTCGCGCGCGGCGTTGTCGTTTCGTCGTCGCGCACGTAGCGGGGCGCGAGCGTCAGCGGCAGCCGCAGCGCAAAGCCCGTCGCCGCCGGCCTGAGCCACAGCAGGAAGGCCGTTTCGACGCGGACGGGCTCGTCCTTCGTGAGCCCCGCGATCCGGAGCGTGAAGGCGTCGTCGCCCTCGCGCGTGACGAGCGCGGCCTGACGTCCCGTTTCGACCGCGTCGTCGTATTCCGCCTGCGCCTCCTCCCGTTCGGTGAGGCGCGTCGCGATCCGGACAGTTCCGAAGCTCACGGTCACGCCGCGGACAAGCGCGTCGCCGGGCAGCGGGAAGCGGTAGACCGCCTCGGCGGCCGTTCCCTCTTTCAGGAAGGAGCAGTCGAAGAGCTGGTTCAGGACGAGCGACGCAAGCGGTCCCTGGACGCTCCCCGTCACGGACGTCTCCTTCAGCGGAACCGGACGGGGTTCGGACGTCTTCCGCCCCTTTCGCGACGTCTCCCGGACTTCAAGCGTGGAGCATCCGCCGCCCCTTGAATTGTCAAAGCGCTGCGCCGACAATACCGTCATCGTTTCGTCCCCTCTTTCGCGAACAGATTCGTGAGTTCCCGCATCAGATCCTCTTCCGTCAGCCGCCCCGCCATCATCAGGACGACGGGCGGATCGCCGCCGGTCGCGAGCGCCCCGCCGATAAGCAGCAGGCGCTTGAGCGTCTCAGGCTCCGCGCCCGCGTCCATCCGGTCCCGCAGAAAGGCGAAGAGCGCGCCGTTGCGTCCGCGCGGGGCGGCCCGCCCCGTCTCCCACCGGCTCAGCGCCGCGACGGTCACGCCGACGATCTTCGCGAACTCCTCCTGCGTGCAGCCGAGGCGCAGGCGCAGCGCCTTCACGTCCTCCGCGTCGAAAAGCTCCTGAACCCGCTCCGTCACGATCCTCCCCCCTTTCGTCACGACATCGTTCAAAACTACCAGTAGTTATACTACTGGTAGTTTCAAAACGCAAGGGGCCGAAAGCGGCGATGTTTCTTGACAGAGAGAGCCAAAATCGGTAATAATTTTTACCGATTACAGGCAAAACTGGTAAAAATTTTTACCGATTTGGAGGATTTCGATGCTCGACACGATCCGAACCATCATTCTGGACTTTCAGGAAAGCCGGCCCGAGACGGGCGTTCCACGGCGCGTCCGATTCGAGACGCTCCGCGGCAAGGCTGCCGTCTGCATCGGCGTTCGGCGAAGCGGGAAATCGACCTTCATGTTCCAGCTCATGAAGCGGTTGACCGATTCCGGCGTGTCACGTCAGAACATCCTGCATATCAACTTTTTCGACGACCGTCTCCGGGATCTTCGTTCCGGAGGTCTCGGCAGAATAATGGACGCCTATTACTCGATCTATCCGGAGAAGAAGAACTCGGAGACAGTGTATTGTTTCTTCGACGAGATCCAGATGGCGTCGGAATGGGAAGCCTTCGTCGACCGCCTGATGCGAACGGAAAACTGCGACGTCTACCTGACGGGTTCGTCATCGCGGATGCTCTCGCGGGAGATCGCGACGCAGATGCGGGGACGGGCGCTTTCGTGGGAGATGTTCCCGTTTTCCTTCCGTGAGTTTCTGGATTTCAAGGGCGTCGAGTGGAACGGCCCCCTCACGTCGCAGCGACGATTGCTTGTTGAAAAGACGTTCAACGACTTTAGGGACGCCGGAGGATTCCCCGAAGTCGCGGGGGCGGACAGAACGATGCGCGTCAAAATCCACCAGGAATACTTCAACACCGTCCTGTTCCGTGATCTCATCGAACGCTACGATGCGCCCCACCCAAGAGCAATATCGGACCTGGCGCACCGGCTCATGGAAAGCATCGGTTCTCCGTACTCCGTCAATAGTCTGCACGGATACCTCCAGTCGCTCGCGCACAAGGCGAGCAAGACATCGGTTGCGGAGTACCTCGAGTGGTTCGAGGACGCGTATTTCCTGTTCACGGTGCGAATTTTCGATGCGTCGCTCGCACGGGCGAACGCAAACCCGAAGAAGGCGTATTGCGTCGACCACGCGATGATCCGCTCCGTCGCCTCGGGAATCCTCATCAACGACGGGCATATCCTGGAGAACATGGTTTTCACGGCGCTCAGGCGTCTTCATCCGGACGTGCGCTATTACAGGACGAAATCCGGGCGCGAAGTGGATTTCATCGTTCCGTCCGTCTCTCCGGAAACGGGCGACCGGACGGGGTGGCGGCTCGTCCAGGTCTGCGAGTCCATGGCGGACCCCAGGACCAGGAAACGCGAAGTCACGGCGCTCCTCGAAGCGATGGACGAGATGAAGGAGGCCGCCGGAACCATCGTGACGCGAGACGAGGAGGATCAGATCGACGCCGATGGAAAACGGATCGTGATCCTCCCCGCCCGGCGCTTTCTTCTCACGTTGCCGGAGTGACCGGAGAGCCGCTCACTCGGTTTCCACCGTCGCGAGCGTCACGGAAAAGCGCGTCCCCGCGTCGCCCATCAGGCAGAGGTACCCCCCCTGCGGCGCTCGCGCCAATGGTCCCGAGCCGAGAGCGTTGCTGTCCGCGACTCCGGCGAAGTTTGCGTCGAAGAGGATCCACCGGAATTCGCTTCGCTCGGCGGCGACGGTCAGCGCCGCGCCCGAAACGCCGGGGTCGAGCCGGAGCCATTCGCCGTCGCCGGCCGCCCCGATTTCGATGTCGCGCGCGACGTCGGCCGACAGGACCGGGACGGTCTCGAGCTGCCGGTAGTGGTAGCTTCCGTACCGCATCCACTCCTCGCCCCCGACGTCCGTGACGACGAGGTCGTTCTGGTCGCGGCCGAGCGCCGTCGGGATCGTGAGTCCCATGACCGCGAGGCTGTCGGTTTGCGGCCGCACGAGGAGGGAGCCGGCGTCCTGCGGCAGGACGAACAGCGCGCCCGGCGCTTCGGGCAAGGCATCGAGCTTCAGGCGCGGGTTCCACGACGTCCCGAGGTCGTAGTCGAAGCGGGTTTCGTTCGCCACGAGCCACGTCCGCGCGACCCGCCCATCCCACGCGCCCCCCGCCGCCGCCGCCGGTTCGACCTTCTGGGCGAAGACGAGACGTTCCTGGTAGCACCGCGACGTCGACGGCCGGAACATCAGGAGGTACCGGTTTCCGCCCGCTTCGGTGAAGGCGTATTCCTCGTTCGGCTCCGCGTCCGACGAAAAGCGGCCGTTCGCGCGGCATGCGAGGCCCGTCCGGGAGATGATCCACTCCCCGTTCACGCGCTTCTCGATCGAGAGCTTCCCGTCGCCGTCCGCGGCGATGCGCGCCGGCATTCCTGAGTTGGCGTAGAGCCCGGGGATGAAGGCGGAGAGGTCCGGCATGGGCGCAGGTGTTTTCGGATCGGACGGAAGTTCTTCCGGCATCGCGTCGAGAAGGCCGCGCTCGACGAGCGCGGCGAGAAGCACGCGCTCCGCGAGAGCCGCCGCCTGTTCGGATTCGATTCCGGATACGCCCGTGACGGCCGCGCCGAGTTTCAGCTCCGGGATCACGATGATGCACGACGCGTAGATCCTGGTCTGCCCGCCCTTCATCCACGCCGTCCGTCCCGCCGGTTCGAGGCCGCCCTCCCGGACGGTGTCCCAGCCGAGGCCGTAGCGCGCGTTTTCCGTATCGACGACGCGGAACGTTCCGATCGTCTGGTCTTCCGCCATCACCCGAACGGACGCCTCCGAGAGGATCCGCGTTCCGTCGAGTTCGCCGCCGTTCGCGAACATCGCGAGCAGGCGGCAGAGGTCCGACGGCGTCGAGTACGCGCCGCCGCTCGCGAAGGTGTTGTTGTACTCCTGCGGCCTGGGCGCCCCGTCGGCATGGAACGCCGGCGCGTAGCTTCCCTCAGGGAAGGGGCCGATCGGGAAGCGGCTGTGCGTCATCCCGAGCGGCGCGAAGATCTCGTCCTGAACGAATGCCGCATAGGACTTCGGCGTCACGGCCGAAACGATCTTTTCGAGAAGCGTGAAGCCGTCGTTGCAGTAGATGTTCATCGCCCCGGGCGCATGCTTGAGGCGGCTCGTCGCGAGCGTCTCGACCATCGCGTCGGCGTAGCCCTCGAAGCGGACGGTCGTCGCGAGCCCCCGCCCCTCCGTGCCGGGAAAGCCCGACGAGTGGTTCTGCAGCATCCGGACCGTGATCTCCGACGCCTCCGGCGACTCCATCCGGAAATCGGGCAGGTACGCCGCGACGGGGACATCGAGGGAGACCGCCCCGCGATCGGCGAGGATCATGATCGCGGCCGCGGCGATCACCTTGCTCGTCGAGCCGATGCCGTACATCGTCTCGGGCGCCGGGGCCCGGCCCGTCTTCGCGTCGATCGCGCCGAATCCCCGCGCCCATTGCACGACGCCGTCGTCGACGAGCGCGACCGAAACGGAGGGCGCGCCGGTTTCGCGGAGCAGCTCCTGCGCGGAGCGCGCCCCCTCCTGCATGGAAAACGTTGCGTTCCCTCCGAGTCCGCTGCACCCCGCGCCGAGAAAGAGGATCGAAAGAAGCAGGACGACCGCGCCGGGCGACCGGAAATTCCGCCGTTTCATGGAGCGCGCCTCCTTCGGCTTTCCGCGCCCGGGCCGGTCAGCGCGCTTCCGGACGAGCGAGCGTCACGGAAAAGCGTGTTCCCGCGTCGCCCATCAGACAGAGGTATCCCCCCTGCGGCGCGCCGGGCAGCGGTCCCGCGCCGCGCGCCTCGCTGTCCGCGACGCAGGCGAACGAGGCGTCGAAGAGCATCCAGCGGAACGCATCCCCTTCCGGAACAACGCTCAGCGCGGCGCCCGAAACGCCCGGTTCGAGCCGGAGCCATTCGCCGTCGCCCGCCGTCCCGATTTCGATGTCGCTCGCGACGTCGGCCGACAGGATCGGGACGGTTTCGAGCGGCCGGAAGCGGTAGCTCCCGAAGCGCATCCACTCGTCGCCGCCGACGTCCGTGACGACGAGTTCGTTCTGGTCCCGGCCGCCCCCCGCGGGGATCGTGATTCCCATCGCGGCGAACGCATCGTTCTCGGGCCGGACGAGGTAGTACGTTTCCTTCGACTGCGGTTTCGCGAAGATCAGCCCCGGAAG
>CAYVKE010000119.1:0-9327 GCA_964451935.1 uncultured Synergistaceae bacterium
AGCGACGTCACGAACACCTGCGAGACGCTGCCCGCGGGGCCGTGAAACGAACACGGCCCGTCGTCGGGCGCGTTCGCGCCGCACAGATAGGGCGTCTCGGGCCGCGCGCCGCGCAGGGCGTTCACGGAAATGATCCAGGCCACGAAGATCGCTCCGGTCAGCGACAGGATGATCCACTGCGGAAAGTCCCCCATCTGCTGCAACAGCGACCACGAAAAGCGCGTATCGGCCGTCGCCGCGAAGACGCGCGCCGCGATGGGATCCAGGACGCGTTCGTGCAGCGGCACCGAGAAGATTCCGCCGACGAGAACCGCCAGCGCAAGGAGCAACATCGTCGCGAACATCCAGGAGGAAAGGCGTTCCGGGCCGCCCGCGTTGTTCGACCGCCCGAGTTCGATGCGTCCGATCCACTTGACCCAGAAGACGACGGACAGGGCGCTGCCGAGCACGAGGAAGACGAGAACGAGCGGATTCCGCGCGGCCGATTCGATCGCCATCCACTTGGAAAGCAGCATGCCGAACGGCGGAAGCACCATCGACGCCATGCTGATGATGGAGAATGTCGTCGTCACCGGCATCACGGTCAGCAGTTCGCTCATGTCCTCGATGTCCCGGCTGCCGATCGCCTGTTCGACCGTTCCCGTGCACAGGAAAAGCAGCGCCTTTGAAAACGAGTGGAAGACCAGGATCGTCAGCGCCGCCGCGTAGGCCAGAGGCTCGTCGAGCGCGGCGCACGCGAACATCAGGCCGAGATTCGAGATCGTGGAATAGGCAAGCACCTTCTTCGCGTCGCTCTGGCTGATTGCGCAGGCCGCCGCCGCCACGAAATTGACCGCGCCGTACAGCGCGCACACGGTCAGGAACGCATCATGTCCGGCGAACGCGGGAAGAAGCCGCAACGCAAGATACGGCCCCGCCTTGACCATCGTCGCCGAGTGCAGCAGCGCCGAAACGGGCGTCGGAGCGACCATCGCGCCGAGCAGCCAGCGATGGAACGGGAACTGCGCCGCCTTGGCGAAGGCCGCGATGCACAGGAGCGGAAGCGGGGAGAGGAGGCGCATCGCTGAAAGCTCCGAGAGCGACGATGCGCCGCCGTGCTCGGCGATCAGCGCGCCCAGGCCGAGCGCGCATCCGCCGAAGACGTTGATCACGAGGGCGAGCGTCGCGTTTCGGATGCTCCTGTCGGTCCCTTCGTAGCGGATCAGGAAATACGAACAGAGCGTCGTCGTCTCCCAGAAGACTCCGAGCCAGGCGAACGAATCCGACAGGAAGAGTCCGTTCATGCACCCGAGGAAGAAGAGGAGCAGGAAGAGAAAGGCCCGCGACCCCGAGGCGGTCGCCGCCTGATGACGTTCGTGCGTCTGCATGTATCCTATTGCGTACAGTACGATGAGCGATCCGAGAATCGATACGATCCCCGTCAGGATCTTCGCGAGCGGGTCGAGGACGAAATCCGACTCCGCGCCTCCGGCCCCGGAGAAGATGGTGACCGCCAGAATCAGCGCGTGCGTCGCCGCGCCGGCGTAGAGCAGCAGGCTGTCGCTGCGACGCGCGAGCAGCACCACGAGGGCGACGAGCGCCGTTTCGAGGACGAGCGCAAGCGGCGCGGACGCCCCGCCGAGCGAGAGGGCCGCCGAAGGGCCGAAGATCGAGACCACGCCCAACAGAATCGTCACGCACGCGCCGGATACGATCCACAGCCGTCTGCCCCTCGCCGTATGAGCCGTCAGGGACATGCAGGCCGCAACGACGGGCAGGAGAATCAAAAGCGCCGGGATCATGAGAACACCTTCTTTCTGAAATTTCGCTTTTCGTTCCGTAAGGCGGGATTATATCCCTGCAACGGCATTCGGACAATGCGCAAATAGAAGTTCATCGGTTCGCAAAGGGAATAATATGACAAAAAATAGTCGATACTGAAATTCCATCGTTTCGAAACATTGTTCCGTAATATCACAAACATCCGATGGCGCGATATGGCGCTTTCGGCGGATGCGGCGTCCGCGCGCCAATGCGAAAACGCCCCCGGCGCGTGGTTTTCCTGTATCATAGGCGTCGAATGCGCAGCATTCCCGGAGGCCGACTCATGCGACTCGTGCTCTACAACATCCGATACGCCACAGGGGCGGGGCCCCTGCATCACATGCCCGTCCCGTTTGCGGGGAGCCTGCTCCCCAGCGAACGCCGCTTCCGCCGCATCCAGACCTTTCTCGACACGCTGCATCCGGATATCGTCGTCCTCGTCGAGGCGGACAGGGGGTCGTACCGCTGCGGCGGCCAGGGCCAGGCGGAATCGCTGGCCACGTCGCTCGAGGGGAACTGGGAGTCCGCCTTCGCGCCGAAATATTCGCCCCGGTCGGTGCTCATGCGAACCCCGGTCCTTCGCTGCCAGGGCAACGCGCTCGTCAGCCGGCTGCCCATCCGATCGGTCCGGATGCACGACCTGCGGCGCGGCATGAAGCGCCAGGCGCTCGAAGTCGCGCTCGACGGCGTCACGCTGCTTGCCGTCCATCTGCCGCTCGGGCGCCAGGCGCGGGGCGTGCAGTTCCGCGAACTGGCCGACGTCGTCGCGGACATCCGCGGTCCGCTGGTCGTCGCCGGAGACCTGAACACGCGAAACGACAAGTCCGACCTGAAGGAGTTTCTGCGGGAGACGGGGCTCCGGAGCGCAAATCTCCTTGACCTGCCGACATACCCTGCGGACTGGCCGCGCCGTCAACTCGACTACGTGCTTCATTCGCCGGAGCTTCATTCGCTGGGGTTCCATCGTCCCTACGTGCCCTACTCGGATCATCTGCCCCTGGCATGGGACTTCGCATTGCCGGGAGAACGTTTTCGACAGGGAGGAAGCGAGACGACATGAACGACCTCGACATCATCGGTTTCTTTCAGGGACACGCATGGGGCATTCTGACCTTCACGCTGCACGAGGCGGCGTCCTGGATCATCCGCATCGCGGCGCTCTGCGTCGTCCCGTTGCGGCACGAACCCTCGACCGCGACGGTGTGGCTGCTCGTGATCTTCTTCTGGCCGATCCCCGGCGCGATCATCTACCTGCTGATGGGATCTAGGATGCTTCCCAAGAAAAAGCTCGAACGACGCCATACGATGCTCGCGCACCTGAAGGGCATCCGCGACCGCATCGCGCGCGAAACGCCCGGGGCCGTTCACCCGGAGGTGTCGGATGCGCTCGAGCCGACCGTGCGTCTGGCCGAGGGGCTGGGGCACATGACCATCGTCGGCGGCAACGACTGCACGCCCATCACGGACGCGATCGTCATGCTGGACATGCTCGCCGCCGATATCGAGGAGGCCGTCTCGGAGGTGAACCTGCTCTACTACATCTTCGTGAAGGACGAAAAGACCTGGTGCGTGGTGGACGCGCTCAAGCGCGCCGCGGCGCGGGGCGTGATCTGCCGGCTGCTCGTCGACAGCGTCGGCTCTTCGGCGTTCATCAAAAAGCACGCACAGGAGTTCCGGGACGCGGGAATCCGGCTCGAAGAGGCGCTGCCCGTCCAGCTCTTCCGGCGAAAGGCGGCGCGGTTCGACCTGCGAAACCACCGGAAGCTCGCGGTCATCGACCGGAAGACCGCCTACACGGGGTCGCACAACATCACGGATCCCCGGTACGGACACCGGAACCTCGTGTGGCACGACATTTCGCTGCGCCTGCGCGGCCCGATCGTCCGCCAGCTCGAAAGCGTCTTCCTTGAGGACTGGTACTCCGAAACCGGCGAGATGATGGACGCGGAGCACCTCTTCGGAGAACTGGAGCTTCCGGGCGGCAGCGTCATGCAGACCGTCCCGTCGGGACCGTCCTACGTGACCGAGAACTACCAGCGGCTCATCGTAGCGTCGATTATAGGCGCGAGGGAGCAGGTCACGATCACGACGCCGTACCTCATCCCCGACGCGGGGCTGATCCAGGCGCTCGAGGTGGCGTGCCTCAGGGGGGTCCGCGTCAGGCTGATCGTCCCGGAAAAGTCGGATCAGTTCGTCGTCGGGCACGCGGCGCGCGCCTACTTCGGCGATCTGCTGCGGATCGGGGTGGAACTCTACCTCTACCAGGACGGCCTGCTCCACGCCAAGACAATGAGCGTCGACGGAGAACTCACGTTCCTCGGATCGAGCAACTTCGACATCCGCTCCTTCGCGCTGAACTTCGAGATCAACCTGATCCTCTACGGACGGCAGGAGAACGCCTCGCTGCTTCAGACGCAGGAAGACTACCGCTCGCGCTCCCGCCTCCTCGTCCTCGAGGAGTGGCAGGGACGCCCGCGCTGGATGCCGCCCGTCGAAAGCGTCACGAAGCTCTTCAGTCCCCTGCTGTAGCCCGCACCCGCGCCCCGGAGGCCACCGACGCTTCCGGGGCGACGATGACCTCGTCCCCGTCGGCAAGATCCCCGGACGCGGTCCGGAGGATCTCGATTTGTTCGTCGTCGCTCGCTCCCGGGACGACCGCGACCGCTTCCGCCCGACCGTTCCGGACGACGAAGAGCCGCCACGTCCCTCCGTTCCCCCGGACCAGCGCGGAACGCGGCGCGAGAAGGACGTTCTCCCTTTCGGCCGTGACGATCCGGACGCGGACGCGGTACTCGAGACCGAGCGTTCGTCCGAGGTCGCGGGAGAGCCGGTCGAGTTCCCCGTCCTCGAAGTCGACGATAACGTTCACGCGCTGCTGCTCGACGCCGAGCGACGAGAGCTTCGTGAACCCCATCGGCTCGACGCGCGAGACACGCCCGGCGAGTTCGCCCCCGACCGTCTCCCCGAAGACCGCGACCTTCTGCCCGGGCCGGACGCGGACGGCTTCCTCCGTCAGGATGTCGGCCGTCACGCGGAGCCCGCGCATATCGCCGAGATCCATGATCCGTTCTCCGGCCTGCATCATCTTGACGTTCCGGGCGTGACGCTGAAGGACGACGCCGTCGATCGGGCTCTCGACGACGGTCCTCCCGAGGATCCGTCTGAGGAAGATCGGCAGCAGCCGGCTCGTCGACGAGAGCGCGAGCGACGACTGGAGCTGCGCCGCGTTCCCCTCGAGATCCATCTCAGCCTCGAGATAGTCGGCCCGCGTCTCCCGGATCGCCTGTCCGCTCAGGCCGTCCTTGCCGTAGACCTTCTCCCTGGCCTCGGTCAACCACTTGAGATAGTCGCGGCGCGACGCGCTCGCCTTCACCTTCGCCCGCGCGGCCGTCACGTTTTCCGCCATCGCCCGGACAATCGAGAGCGATTCCGCATAGGCGTCGCGGAGGTCTTCGTCCTCGAGGCGCGCGATCGCCTGCCCCTTCGCGACCGACGTCCCTTCCGGGAGTTCGATCGGGAGGAAGCGCCCCTCCTGCGGCATCGTCACATGGACGATGTGCGGCAGCGTCGTCCGCGCCCGGTCCTCGACGACCTCTCGGATCGTCCCCCTTCGGAGGCGCGCCGTCCTCACCCCTGCCGGCTCCGTCACTCTCCGGTACGCGCTCCACGCCCCCGCGGCGATCAGGAGGATCAGCGCGGCGGCCCACAACGATCGACGCCGTCCAGCCATACCCGTCACTCCCTTCCGGTCTACTCCCGGACGTTCAACGCCTCGCGCCAGTCGAGGCGCGCGAGGATCCGGCGCGTCACGGCGTGGCACGCGAAAATGAACGAAAGCGCCGTGAGGAGCGTGTAGAGCACGCTCTCCGGCCTGAGGTCCGCGACGAACGAAAACGCGTCCGTCTGGACGATCGTCATGAAGAAGTTCAGCGCAACGATCCCGAGCGGCGTCCCGAGAGCCGTCCCCGCGAGGGTGACGAGGAGGGTCTCGCGCAGGAAGAGCGCGCCGACTTCCGCATCCGTGCAGCCCATGACGCGAAGCGTCGCCGCCTCGCGTCGCCGCTCCTCGAGGGAGATGAGCGTCCCGTTCAGCGTCGAGCCGAAGAAGATCACCCCCGCGAAGAGAAGCATCACCGCCATGCTCCCCGCGAGAGCGCCGTCAATCTGCGCGCGGAGGGATCGCTTCTCCCTCGAGATATCGGTGACCGTCCCGATTTCGGGACGGTCGACGATCGATGACAGGAACGCCCTCCGGAGAGCGTCGTCCGCGCCGGGGAGGAAGAGGATCTCCGCGCCGTTCAGGACGCCTCGTTCGCCGAGCATCCGGTTCAGCCAGTCGCGCGAAGCGTACGCCGCCAGACCGACCGAACTCCGGATCACGCCCGCGACCGGCGCCTCGAATTCCCTGCGCTCCCCGCGCGACGGCGTCACCCTGACCCGGTCGCCCGCCCTCAGCCCGAGCGTCGCCGCCATCCGTTCGGCCACGAGAAGCCCGGCGAAGGGGACCGCGACGGCGCGTCCGTCCGCGTCCCGGGGCGCGAGAAGCTCCGCGTCCGCCCCGATGCCCGTGATCGCGCCGCGCTTCGTCGCGCCCGGCGAGTCGAACGTGCATACGACGGACAGAACCGGCTCGGCGCGGACGACGCCCGGAAGCCCCCGGACATCCCTGAGCGCGCGGTCGTCCGTCTCGGAATCGAAGGTCAGGCGATAGTCGCTCCGCATGACCTTGCGGTACTGGAAGTCCACGATCGCCTCGATCGAGTCGAGAAAACCGAACGCGAGCAGCAGGATGGACGATCCGAAGGCCGCGGAGATCACGGCCATCAGCGTGCGGGTCCGGTGGCGCGAGAGGCTCCGGAGGACCATCCTCCACCGGAACCCGAGCCGTCGTCCGATGAAGGGGAGTCGTTCCGCAAGCGTGTGCGAGGCGGACGGAGGCGGCTTCGGGCGCATCGCCTCGGCGGGGCGGAGCCGGAGCACGCGCCTGAGCCCCCGGAGGCTCCCGAGAACCGAAGTCGCTGTCGACGCCGCGCAGGCGGCCGCGATGACCCCGGGAGCGACGCGCGCTGAGAGGTCCGGGAACGTGAAATAGAAGCGGTAGATTTCCGTTATTCCGGCGGCCATCCAGACTCCGGCCGCCGATCCGGCCGCCCCGCCGGCGAGGCCGGTCGTCGCGCCGAAGAGCAGGAAATGCCGCGCGAGCCGCCCGTTCTCCCATCCGATGGCCTTGAGCGTTCCGACGACCGTCCGCTGGTTCTCCGCGAGCCTCGTCATGAGGACGTTCAGAACCATCGCCGCGACCCCGAAGAAGACGAGCGGCAACAGGACCGAAACCGTCCGGAGCTGCTTGAGTTCGCCGTCGATCATCTGCGCCGAGAACTGTTCCGACCGGCCGTACGCGTTCAGGACGCCGAACGGCGCGAGTTCCCGCGAGAGCCCGTCGAGGACGCCCCTGACGTCCCGCGCTCCTTCGGTCGTCAGGCGACCGACGACGCCGTTGCAGGCGCCCTCGAAGCCGAACATGTCCTCCGCGAAGTCATGCTTCACGAAGAGCACGCCGTAGGTCTCGGGATCCTCCGCCATGCTCCCGGGCGGAACGAGGTAGATGAACTCCGGGCTGTCCGCCGTCCCGGTCACGACGAGCGTCCGGCGCTGCCCTCCCGCGACGGCCGTGATCGTATCCCCGGGGCCGAGGCCGCGCGCGCGGGCGAACTTGTCCGAAAGGATCGCCTGGTTTCGCGCCCCTCCGGAAAACGCCGATCCCCGCCGGACCACGACGCCGGAGAGCGCGTTCGCCGGATCGGGCGGCAGCGACAGGATCAGGGCGTTCACGGGCATCGTCGTCCCTTCAATATCGAGGACGGCGGGCTGCGAGATGCGCGGACGAACCTCCGCGACTCCCGCGATCCGGGTCGCCGCGCGGCGGACATCCTCGACGGGACACTTCCGGAGGTCGATCCAGAAGTCCGCCATCCGGGCGCTCCGATAGTAGTCGTCGCGCGCCCGTTCGAGGTTCGCGAGCGACGAGACGAACGCCGCGAGGCACGCAGCGCCCGCGGCCGCGATGACGGTCACGGCGGAGAGGGTTCCCCTGCTCCGCACGAGGTCGCGCAGGAGCTTTCTCGAGAGGACGCTCACCATTCGAGATCCTCCGCCCGTCTCGGGGTTTCGGAATTCCTCGTCGAGCGGACGACGCCGTCCTCGAGGAAGAGAATCCGGTGCGCAAGCGCGGCGACGGGGCGGGAATGCGTGATGATGACGACGGTCATCCCCTGTCGCTCGTTGAGTTCCTGAAGGAGCGACAGGATCCGCACCCCGGCCTCCCGGTCGAGCGCCCCGGTGGGTTCGTCGCACAGAAGGAGTTCCGGGCGCTTCGCGATCGCCCGGGCGATGGAGACACGCTGTTGCTGCCCTCCGGAGAGCTGTCCGGGAAAGTGGTTCTCGAAACCCCGGAGGCCGACGAGGGCGAGCGTTTCGTCGGGGTCCGCCGCATCGGAGACGAGCTCCGTCGCCGTCATGACGTTCTCGCGCGCCGTGAGCATCGCGATGAGGTTGTAGAGCTGGAAGACGAACCCGACGCTGCGTCTGCGGAAGAGCGTCAGTTCCCGGTCGCTCAGGTCGGCGAGATTCACCCCCCCGACCAGCACGCGCCCCTCCGTGGGACGGTCGATCCCCCCGATGAGGTTGAGAAGCGTCGTCTTCCCGGAGCCCGACTCCCCCCGGATCGCGGTCATGCGTCCGCGCGGAATCGAGGCCGTAACGCCCCGAAGGACGCGCACCTCGACCTCTCCCATGGAGAAGGTCCGGGTCACGTTCTCCAGGACGACGAACGGCTCTCCGGAACGGACTTCGGACGAATGGGGCTCTGCGATCGACATCGGTCTCCCCCGACATCCCGAATCTGACGTAAAATACAGAAAACGCCTGTATTGTAGCAGAAGCGGCCGGACGACCGGGGCTTGCCATTATACCTCTATAGGGTATAATGGCAACGTGAACCGAGCACGAAGGGGGAGGACGCAGCGATATGAAGCAATTCGACATCATCGTCATCGGCATGGGACCGGCCGGAATGGCCGTTTCGGCGATGGGCGCCGCGATGGGGCTTTCCGTTCTCGCGGTGGAAAAGGACAAGGTCGGGGGCGAATGCCTGAACTGCGGCTGCATCCCCAGCAAGGCGCTTCTGAAAGCGGCCGAGGCGCTTCACGGCGCCGAGGGCCTTGGATCCTACGGCATCGACGCAACGCTCGCCCTGAACGCCTCCGATCCGATGCGGGTCGTCCGCGACAAGATCCACGGCATCAACGACAAGAAGCTCATGAAAGTCTTCGAGAAGGTCACGCTCGCGAAGGGAACCGCCGAGTTCACGGACGCGCAGCGCATCAGCGTCGGCGGCGAGACGTACGGGGCGAAGAAGATCTTCATCGCGACGGGCACGGAACCCTTCATCCCGCCGATTCCGGGGCTGCGGGAGATCCCGGACATTCTCACGAACACGAACATGTTCGAAATCGAGCGGATGCC
>CAYVKE010000120.1:0-494 GCA_964451935.1 uncultured Synergistaceae bacterium
TCCTCTCCCGGCGTTTTCGATGTCCCCCCCGGCACGATGGCGGACCTCCGGATGGCCGTCCGTGCATTCTGGAAACATGTCGACGCGAAGAAAGCGCCGACGGCCAAGGATACAAAGACTCTTCTCGAAACCGTTATCCGCGCGTGTGAGCGTCGCAGCCAAAGGAATACGTCTTCCGAGCCCGAAATGAATAACAGAATGGAGTTCATTGTATTCGCGGAAAACAGAAATCTCTTCTCGGGCCCCGCCGACAAGGCTGACTGCGCCCCGTTCGAGATCTGCGACATCGCGCCCCTGTATCAACGCGTCGAACCCCAGGTCGAGCGCATCCTGAAAAAGATGGAACAAGAGCCGGATACCTACTGGAGGGACACGCTCACGAAGGTTCAGTTTGTCAGCCGCGTCCGGGGCAAACGGAGGGGAACCTGCTACACGAAAGAAGTTTTCGATCTGCTCTGCGATTATGACGAATTCCGGACGATCCGCCGTATGAA
>CAYVKE010000120.1:504-6984 GCA_964451935.1 uncultured Synergistaceae bacterium
TACAAGGGGATATCCGTTCGGCCTGTGCGCTGACCGGAGGCGTATGCGACGTCGTAACCGTTAATCCGCCGTATGAAAAAGCCGCGCTCCGCAGAGGAGAAGCAAGCGACGTGGAACTTCTGGAAAGCCTGCAAGAAGAAGCTCGGAGAACCGGCGGAATGGATGGACCGCGTGAGCGTTCCCGGTGTTGAATATCTCCCTGACGAACCGGACCGATGAACGCCGGGGGGAGAATCTTTCCGAAACGACGCAACGGATTCGTCGAATTCACGCCCGGAATTTGTTGTGAAGCAGGATATCCGCCAGCCATAAGGGCATTTTGGGTGCGACCGACACAAGCCGGTCGAAATCCTCGGGCTCCATGTTTTCCTTGATGGTCTTCATGATGTCCTCGTCGACCTCTTTCGGGCCGAGATAGAGCAATGCGATCGCCGCGGCTCCCGCCATGCTTCCCATAATCGGAGCTATGGCTTTTTTTCGTGGCGCAGATTTCAAATATATCGGTTGTCGTTTACCGAATCGAAGTACACGCGGGCGACCCGTAGTGCAATACACCTTCGCCATCTGGTTTTGCGTCGTCAGCCTCAAGGCGGAAAGCGCTCTCTCCGGACTGACCTCGAACACCTCTCCCGTAAGGCGCGATATGGCATCCATTACTGCATCTGTCAATGCAGGTACTACACAGCCGAAAAGCTCGGACCACTCAGGAAGAACATAAAACCCCCGCATCAGACGAAACAGTTTCTCCGCGCGAACCAGCCTCGACAACGCGTGCGAAACCGTCGTCCTCTTTCCGAGGTGCGATAGCTCGCACGTCCAGAAGGGGTTTCCCTCGCCCATCTGTCGCGCGAACTCCATGATGTCCTGGGCGACTCCGCCGGGCGTCTTCCCGTGGGTCTTCCCCGGGGGCTTCGTATCCGTCGAATTCGATATTCTCATGACATGACCTCTTTTGCCGGATATAATACCGGTTTTTCTGACAAATTCCAGAGAGCGATATCACGACCGAAGCCCGGGGCGTTCCCGACGCCGCCGGATTCATATTCGTTTCGGCTCCGTTTCGCGGAACCGACACCGCGGAAGAAAACTCGAGGGGGTAAAACGCAGATAGGGTCCTTTGGGGTGTTGTACGATTGCCCCGACGAAGAAGATAACGACATTATATCCCTAAGGAGGGGTTCTGATGAAGCGAGGTCTGATCTGCGAAGATGCGGCGGTTGTGCGGGAATGGTTCGACAGGGAGGTTGCCTGGAATCTCACACAGGGCAACCCGATCGTCGTCGTATCCGACACCGTTTCGAACCTCCCCGACGCTGCGGCCTCCGCGCCGGTGTTCGCCGCCGGCGCGAATGACGTCATCGACCCGGCGTTCGAATGCCTCCTCGCCTCCAGGTCCATTCTCGGAGCCGCCCTGCGGTTCTCTTGCTTCGCGCGCAGAAGAGAAGACGAAGCATCCGCGGATTTCGACACCTCCCTCTCCGCCGCGGGTTCTTTGCTGGAATCGCTTTTCACCGACGTCCTTCCGGCATGGATCGATGCGGGGGACACGGTGTCGCTGACCGAAGCGATCTTCCGCCGGTGCGCGGATCGCGCCGCAATCGACGACAACTACAAGATGCCTATGGGCATTCTCGAGACGATTCCGCCCGTCCTCCGTCAGGGGAGGGGCGGCGTCAGGATGCGCGAATGGGGGCCGAAAATCCTCCGCGTCCGTCCGTCGGATTTCGGCGGCCGATGGCATTTGCGTTTCCTTTTCGACGCGCTCCGTATCGCGTTGCAGCCGTTCACGATGCTTGTTCCCGACATCGACCGTCTCCCTGCGGAAACCCAGAGGGAGATCGAACGCTGCATGCGTTTCGGATGCAGCGTTCCCGAAACCGATCAGGACACGGCGTTCGGACTGTGGAACGCAGAAGACTGCAATCGTGTCGAGCCGCTGCTGTACAACGAAGACATTCTTTTCGGACGGTGCCGGAAGAAGGAGAATCTCCGGCTCTTCCGGAAGCTCGTCAACGCCCGTCTGCGCACACGGAGCGGAAAAATCTCGTTTCTCGGCGAAAAGGACCCGACGGAGCTTTCGGGCGGAGTCCTGCTCTTCAAGCATTGGGGGCTCTGGTCTCTCGTGTCGACCGAGACGCCGCATCCCTATTATGCCGATGATGCCGCTTCCCGCGACGAGTGGGAGGAATCCGAGGACAGGGACTCCGAAATGGAGCGCCTGAAAGCGCTGCTTTCCCGTGCGGATTGGCGCGACACGGAGGAACGCACCGCTCTTGCGCGCAATATCCTCACGGGCGAAGGCGCATTCGCCAACTGGTATTCTCCGGAGGAAAGAAAGACGTTTGAAGCGACTCCGGACACATTGGAGGCGTGGCTCGTCCCTACGTCGCCGTATACCGTCATGCTGACCAGGAGCGAGACTCCGGAGGAGGATGGCGTGAGTTTTTGCGAGAGGATATTTGCGGAAATCGAGAAAGCGCAAGCGCTTTCCGATACCCCTGAGGGCTGCCTGAGAAAAATGGAACGAGAGGCGGAAACCAAGCGGAAGCGGCAGGAGCTGATGGATGCCGATCCCGAGTTTTCCGGGCTTGCGGAGCGCGCCCGGGAGTATGTTCAGCGGATTCCCGCCGAACTGCTCCCCCTCCGTGACCCACGGACGGAACCGCGCAACAGCGATGATGTCGATCCCGAAATCCTCCTGGAGATGGCGAAAGACTCCGCGATCGGGGGCATTGTCTTCGCACAGATTACGGGTATCTGCCCCCAGCAGTTCTACGCCTACCTCGGGACGCGGAGGGTGGGATACGTGCGCCTGAAATACGGCTGTCTGACCTGCGAGTACGACGGATGCGGGGGCGAGGTCGTCTTCCAGGCGACGACCGAAGGGTATGACTGCTTCGAGAACGATGAGGAGAATGTCTTCCTCGTCGCGATCGCGAAGGCGATCCTGCGCCGTTTCGTGGCCGATTGCGACAAGGTCGCGCAGACGCTTCCCGGATGGGCGTCGTCCGTTCGCGCGCAAAAGTCGGAGGAAGCGGGTGCATGACGTGCGACCGGCGATGTTTTTTTCGACGGTGTTCTGCTGCTCCATGATGTTGGGTTATTTCGGGACGCCGTTTCTTGCCGCTTCGCGGCCGGAGACGGCGATGCGCCTCATGATGCGGACCGGGAAGGAACATGCCGGGGTGCAGGCTTTGGAGTGGTTCCGGTATGATGCGGAGAAGGGATGCGCCGAAGCGCAATACATTCTGGGACTGATGCGTGAGAGCGGCTGGGGGTTGCCGAAGGATGACGCAAAGGCCGCTGTTTGGTACCGCAAAGCCGCGGAACGCGGGCATGCCGCTTCACAGTACAGCCTCGGCCTGATGGTCGCAAACGGCCGGGGCGCACCGAAAAGCGACGCGGATGCCATTGAGTGGTTCCGCAGGGCCGCCCGACAGGAGCTTCCCGACGCGCAGGTCCGCCTCGGCGTGGCGTATTCGGAAGGCCTGGGCGCGCCGCAGGACGACGCGGAGGCGATGAAGTGGTTCCGCAGAGCCGCCGAACGGGGGGATCCCCGGGCTTTGTTCCACCTCGGGCTGATGTACGCGAACTGCCGGGGCATTCTTTTGCCGGACGTGATACTGGCCGAAGAGTGCTTGCGCAGGGCCGCCGAACAGGGGCACACAAACGCCCGGAACCAACTCGGCCGGTTCTACCTGTACGGCCCGACCATGATGCAAAACAGATTCCGGGCCGCTTCGTGGTTTCTGAAAGCCGCCGAACAGGGGGACGCCGAGGCGCAGAACAACATCGCCATGATGTACGCGAAGGGGACGGGCGTGCCGCTGGATAAACGGGAGGCCTACAGCTGGTTTTTCATCGCGGGGAGATTGGGCCACGCAGAAGCTCGCCGTCACGCCGAAAAAATGAGAGTTCATATCCCCGACGCGGAAGAGATCGAACGCAAGGCCGACGAAACGATCCGCCGGAACGGGTGGAAATGACGCGCCGGTTTCCGGATCGTCGATGCGGAAGCCTCCGGAGACAATTCCCGGGCGGTGACGCCGTTCACCGTTCGTTGTTCAAAAACCGCGCGACGCGCCGCTGCAAATGCCTTTCGATCGTCCGGAGTCTCTCTTCGGGAAAGGCGTATTCCGGATGCCTTTCAAACGAGAAGTCGACGAGCCGTTTCACCTGCCTGCGCTGAAGTTTCTTCAGAGAGATCGCGCAGAGTTCGGAATACGTTTCCCTGTAGGGCGGCCTGCGCGTCTGCGCGTAGTTTTCGAGCTTTTCCCCGGTTTCAATCTCGTCGGCCATCGCGTAGCAGAAGAGCGACGCCCCGTTATCGAAGACGGGGGCCGGCGCGGTGATTTTTCCGGTGCGGTTGTCCCTGAGGACGCCGAAGTTGCCGAAGTGTCGGTCCTGCTGGTACACAAGGGCGTCGAAGACGATCATACTGCGGATCGCTTCCGAAAAGCGGGCTCCGAGACTATCGAAAAAGCTGATGCAGGCGAGGATGCCGCCCTGCGGAACGACGACGCCCGCGGACACGAAGGATGTGTCGATATCCGTAAAGAGTCCGCACCGCGACACGAGGCGCCCTTCGCGGAACGTCAGGCCGTATTCGACGGCGTCGAGCTCCATCTTCCGCGCTATCTGCGAGGCGAAATACTCGCTGTACGGTTCGAGCCCGGAGTTGGCGAAGCCGGAAGTTCCGCCCTTGTACAGGTAAATGCCGATTCCTTCGATCCCCCACGCCTTCGGAAGCATCCCTCCGGTCGTGAGTTCCGGAGTGACGGAGACGCGGCGGCAGGGCGTAGCGCGTCCCGTGAGGGCGACGGCGCCCAGGGCGTCGTCGAACGGATTTTCATACGCGTTGCATTCGGCGAATGATCCCGTTTCGTCCGACCGCGACACCCGGTAGCTGTCGTTGAGCGACACGCCCTTCGAGGCGTCGAGGATTCCCTTCATGTCGGACCGGCGAAGCCCGAGAGACTCCAGGATCTCGTCGGCGTGGTATCTGTTTTCCGGAATGATCCGGTCGCGCAGCCACGATTCGATCCCCTCGCAAGACGCCGTCAGGCCGTACGGGAACAGGTGCGTCTTTTCGGACAGCACGATCGCGTCGCTCACTGCGCAGGCGTTTCCCCTCCTCGCGGGGTCTTCCGGGGAGAGGACGAATTCGAGAAGGGGCTCGTCGTACAGCCGCAGCGTGTACCGCGCCGCGTCCTCCGGGCGTCGGACTATTCGAGCCATCGGCGCGCTGTGGCGGTTCGTTCCGTCACGTCGCTGAGGATCCTCGACGCGAGGGACGCGTCGATGCGCGATACGGGGAGCATCGCCGGAAGCGCGTCGTCGATTCGCGCAAGGAGGTCGAGCATCCGTTCCGCGCTCACGTATCGCCGGACGAAGGCGCAGAGCGTTTCAACGTCCTCCGGTTCTTGAACGGCGAGTCGGCGCGCCCCTTCGTCCGTATCGAACAGGAGCGCGAAGTAGGGCAGATTGTAGACCGCGAGGTTCGACACGTCGTACAGCGGCGCGGGGCGGAGTTTCATTCCGTAGGCGGGGGAACCGGACACGACGAACGAGAAGTTCCGAAGGTGCATGTCCGTGTTTCCGATACACATCGAGAAGAAGAGCCCTTCCGCGAGACTCCCCCGGGAAGCCGTATCTTCTTCAGGAATTGTCGTGACGAGTTCTTCCGCCCGGAAATCGTACTTCTCGCTGTCGCTTCCTAGGCCGGTCCCGCATATCACGGGCGCTTCGACAAAGAGTTCGGGTTCATCTCCGGCGACGTCGAACCTTCGCGACAAAAGCCCGTCTCCGATGTCCGGCAGTCCGGTATCGACGAGAACGCTCTTCGCGCAGTCGAGGCCGATCCGGGCGGCGAGCGAACAGAACAGATGCTCGTTCGCGACGAATTCCGGAAGCGACGCATGGCGCGACCACGAAGGGGCCGTCTTGAGGATCGCGTTCCCCCGCTCCCCCTCTTCCGGCAATCGGATGACATCCGGCCCCGCAACGACGACGATCTTGTCCTGCGTTCCGGAAAAGAGCGAAACGTCCCGGGCCCGCCTGGATGCGACGCTCCGGAGGACATCTTCAGGAATCGACAGCGTTCCGGCGACGACGTCGCCGAAAGGGACTTCCGGGAAGTGTTCCGGGACGTCTTTCGCGAGCGCATCGTCAAACGATAGCGCCGGGTGATCGCGGATCGACGTGAGGAGACACAGCGGGTCGGCCCGCCCGACCAGGCTGATCAGGCGGTCGTACCGCCGCCTCTCCGACAGGAGCGACTTGAAAACGCCGAAGAGCCGGTCGCTCTCTCCGGAAAGCCCGGGAAGGCATCCTAATGTCGACGCCCGCCCCGCTTCCGACGGCGCGAAACGGAAGACGCCCCGGTCGTCATGGGAGAGCGTTCCCGCATACGCCCCGCGGAAGTACACGGGAACGTCGCCGGATTCCCGGAGCGGAGAAAGCCCGTCGTTGCGTTCGCCC
>CAYVKE010000120.1:7128-9249 GCA_964451935.1 uncultured Synergistaceae bacterium
CCCGCCTTGGGAGACGAGAGAGCGACATCAGGATAGATCGGAGACGAGGAACATGACGCAGGCGGATTCCGGTTCGGCCGTAACGGACATTCTCGACATCCCGTGCGGCGCGGGAGTGTTCCTTTGCGCCGACCACCACCTCGGACACGAGGGCGTGACGGATTTCGAGGACCGTCCCTTTCCTTCGCTCGACGCGATGCGGGACGGCCTCATCGAACGGCACAACGCCGCCGTGACGCGGGACGATGCGACCGTGCTCTTTCTCGGAGACCTGTATTGGGGGTGGGTCGCCGAAGATCCGAAGCATCTGCGGATAGTCCGAGAGTTTCTCGCCCCGCTTCGCGGACGCAAACTGTTGCTGCGGGGCAACCACGACTGCTTCCCGGCGTCGTTCTATCTCGAGGCCGGGTTCGACGCCGTGGCGACAAAGGAGATCCTGCTGCGCTGCGGCGAACGGCGCGACCGGATCGTCCGGTGCGTTCATTCGCCGGAGCCGGTCGTCGGGCATCTCGTTTCGGGCTTCGAGGACATGCCCGAAGGGTACGGCCGCGTCGCCGCGGTGCTTGAACAGGGCGCGGCGCTTTCCGGCGAGTGGTTCTGCGGCCACGTCCACAGGACGTTCCGAAAGCTCGGCCCGATCGTGAACGTCGGCCTGGACCTCTGGGACTTCGCCCCGGTTCCGCTCGATGCGGCGCTGGCGATGCTCGAAGATCCGACGACCGTGATTCCCGGACCGCGAGGCTTCGTCCGGAAGCGGAATTTTTCGCTCTTCTACGACGACGTCTGACCGCGTCGTGCGACTGAAGGATATGACGACCGCGCCCGACTCGCCTCTCCTGGCGAAAAAGCGGAAACAGCTTGCGCTCCCGACGGATCTCGACCTTTCGTCCCTCGTGCTGACGGCGGACTGGCATCTCTCGCACCCGAACATCCTCCGGTACTGCCCCAACCGGAAGTCCGCCACGATCGAGGAGATGGAAGAATCTCTCGTCACGCGGTACAACGAAATCGTCCGGCCCGGTGACGTCGTCATTTTCGCGGGCGACTTCTTCTGGAAGGGGTGCAGGGGAGACTCGGCGTCGTCGGAAACTGTGCGGTTCCGGCTGGAGCGGATGCGGCGCTGTCTCGAGCGGCTTCGCGGAAGGAAGTATCTCGTTCGCGGAAACCACGACACGTTCCGCGAAGACGAATATCTCTCCGCAGGCTTCCTCGGTTTCGGCGACGTCGCGGTCCTTCAGGCCGATGGGGACACGTTCACGGTCCTGCACTCGCCCCGGGACGTCGTCGCCCCGTTTGTGAAGCGTGCGGGATGCGCCGGCGACCGCTATACGGGCCGTCCAGAAGATTACGGGGCGCTAAGCGACGTTATCGCGGAAATTCCGGGGCGGTATGTGTGCGGACACGTCCATCGGCTCTGGCGGCGCATCGGTCCGTTCGTCAATGTCGGCGTCGACGTGTGGGACGGGCGCCCGGTGCGGTTCTGCGAAATCCCGCCGCTGTTCTCCCGGGAGACGCAAGCGCGTCCGCCGACATCGATGGGAGATATATGAATACATTATCTCGAACGACTGTATAACATACTACCTTATCTTTAAATTATAAAATATAATTTAAAATAGGAGGTCTTCGTATGAAACCGGGAAACGCCGCTCACAACGAGACGCCGAACCCCTTCGCCCTCACACCGGAGCGAAGGGCGGAGCTGCGCGAGATTCATGCCGGCTGCAACCACAAGAGGCGCGCCATGAAAAGCCTCGCGGAGGCATACGCGCAGGTGTGCAACGTCAGCTACACAAACGACCCCTTTTCCGGCGTTCTCGATGTGGATCCTCTCACGATGGGCATCCTCAGGGCCGCCGCCGAGGAGTACTGGAAACTCGCGCCCCGGGCGGAGGCGCCGACGACGGAGGAAGCGCTGAAATTCCTCGAAAACGCCGTCGAGTACTGCAACGAGCACCTTGACCGAAGAGAACGGTCTACCGACCCCAAGATGCAGAACAGGATGGAACTCCTCATTCTCAAGAACGACCGGAAATTCTTCTCCGGACCCCAGGACAAGGCTGAATTCGCTACGTTCGAGATCCGCGATATTGCGCCTGTCTTCGGGCTCGACGACTCCCG
>CAYVKE010000121.1:0-9212 GCA_964451935.1 uncultured Synergistaceae bacterium
CACCCGGATCGACAGGGTAGGCAACCTCTTCGGCTGGTACGAAGGAACCGAGCCCGACCAGCCCGCCATCCTTGCGGGATCGCACCTCGACTCCGTGCCCGGCGGCGGAATCTACGACGGGGCCTACGGCGTCCTGGCCGCGTTCGAGGCCGCGAAGGCCGTTCACGAACAGGGACCGCATGCGCGGACCATCGAAGTCGTCGGCTTCACGGCCGAAGAGGGCGGCGACCTGGGCGGAACGTTCGGAAGCCGCGCCTTCACGGGCATGGCGTCCGAGACGCCGGCGCTCGCGCTCGAACGCGCGGGCATCACTGCGGCCGACGTCGCCGCGTCGAAGGCCGACCCGTCGCGCTACGCGGCGTACCTCGAACTGCACATCGAACAGGGTCCGGTCCTGTGGCGGAAGAAGATCGCGATCGGCATCCCCACGGCGATCGTCGGCATCACCCGCTACGAGGTCACGATCACCGGGGAGGCCAACCACGCGGGCACCACGCCGATGAAGGAGCGCCACGACGCGATGCGGACCGCGGCGCGAATCCTCGACCGCTGGTTCGCCTCGATAGCGGACCGGACGGACATGGTCAGCACCGTCGGCGTCTTCCGTCTGGAGCCGGGCGTCGCGCCCGTCGTTCCGGGAACGGCCGTATTCACGCTGGAGCTGCGCTCCACGGACGACGCGATCACGGGAAAGGCGGCGGGGGAGTTCCGTTCGCTGCTCTCGGCCGACGATGAGTGTACGGGCTCGATGCGCCTTCTGGTTTCCAAGCCGGCCGTCCGGCTGGACCCGACCATGCAGGACGCGATCGAAGAGGCGTGCCGGGATCTCGACGTCCCGTGCGTGCGCATGCCGAGCGGCGCGTCGCACGACGCGAGCCCGATCGCGCACGTCATCCCGACCGGGATGATCTTCGTGCCGAGCGTCCGCGGCATCAGCCACTCGAAAGACGAATACACCTCGCCCGACGACCTCGTGCGGGGCGCGGAAGTCCTCGCACGGACGATCCGGAGGATCGACGAGGCCGCGACGGCAGCCGCCGGATAACGGGCGTTTCCCGCCTGTCAGACCTGACGCTAACAAGAACGCGCCGCCATCGCAACGATGGCGGCGCGTTTGTCGTCACGTGATTTCGTGCGTTCTGCCCGGAAGCGCGGTCCTGCCGTCCGGACGGGCTAAAACCCATGAGATCCGTCATGCCGTCTCCCCCCTTCGGTCGCGGTCAGCGGCCCGACTCCTGGGCCGGAAGGCGCGCGGGGCCGGAGATCAGCCGGTCCGCCGCCGCGTAGACGACCGCCGCGGTCAGAATAGCGTTCAGCGGCGCGACGCAGAAGACCCCCTGCGAGGGGGAGAGCGACGAGATCCCGATCGCGACGGCCCAGGCGATCATGGCGGCGACGCTCACGGAGCGGAAGGGGGCGTCCGCGAGCGCGGGGTAGCGACCCTTCCATTTGAGGAAGAAGTCTCCGATGAGAATTCCGCCGATGGGCGGCAGCGAGACGCTCAGGAAGACAAGCCATCCCGTGAAGTTGTTGTAGAGGAAATCCGCCAGAAGGGTTCCCGCGACGCCCGCGACGACGGTCAGCTCCGTGCGCTTCCGTCCGGTGATGTTCGCGAGACCCAGGCCGGAGGCGTACAGCGCGTTGTCGTTCGTCGTCCAGATATTCAGCGCCAGGAGCGCGATGCCGCCGCCGAGGAGCCCCTGCGCGGCCAGGACCTCCGACGTGTCCGCCATTCCCGTCGCCATGGCCCCGAGCGCGCCGAAGAAGAACATCAGGCTGTTGCCGAACGTGAACCCCGTCACCGTAGCGCCGACGCCGCCCGCACGGCTGCGCGAGAAGCGCACGAAATCCGGCGTCAGCGTCGCGCCGCTGATGAACGATCCGACGCCGAGCGCGACCCCCTGCGCGAAGGTCATCGGCTTCGACGGAACGATCGCCATGAGCGCCGGCAGTCCTCCCGCATCCGCAAAGGCCCGCGCCATCGACCAGAACCCCAGGAAGAGAATCGCGGGCACGGCGATCCGGCTGATCCATTCGATGGCCCTGAAGCCGATGACCACCGTCGCGGTCATCAGCGCGCCGCCGAGCACGATAAGCGGCATGACCGGAACGCCCGTGAGCCGGTTGATCGGGTAGGCGAACATCGCGACGCCGACCCCGAACCAGCCGATCTGCGTGACGGCCAGCATGAACGACGGCAGCTTCGAGCCGAACACCCCGAACGCGTAGCGCGCGAGGATGTGCGTCGACAGGTTCGTGGCGGAGGCCGCGTACCCGAGCAGTGCGCCGTAGACGCCGAGGATCAGGTTCCCCGCGAGCACCGTGACGACGAGGTCGGGCCAGAGACGCAGCCCCGTTCCGAGCGAGCCGCCCGTCCACATGCTCGCGGCGAAAAAGGTGAACCCGAGCATCACCATGGAAATCGAGAAAAAGCCCCTGCGTTCGTTCTCCGGCACCGGCGTCAGGGCGTAATCGTCCTGAACGACCGGGGCCTGCGCTTCCTGCGCCGCCATTCCGATCAATCCTCCCGTGGTTCGGGGATCATCCGGCGCGGCGAAAAAAACGCCCTTCCCCGATACTCTGGAAACCGGGAATACAATATCCTCTCCGATGCGGACGAATGCAAGCGCTTTCTGCGCTCCGGCGGAAAGGAGCCGGAGGATCGGTTGTTGCGGAAGATGACGCGGAGGAGAACGGTTATCGCGCGAACGCCTGCGTGAGCGACGCGCGCCCTTCCAGTTTGAGCGCTTCGTCCTCCCGGTTGGTCGCCCGATAGAGCGCCGACAGGTTTTCGACGTTCTCGATCACGTCGGGGTGGTCCGAGCCGAGAGCGCGTTCCAGAATCGCGAGGGCGCGGCCGTAACAGCTTTCGGCGTCGCCGTACCGCTCCTGCGAGTCGTAGAGGGCCGCGAGGCTGTTCAGGAGCAGCGCCGTATCGGGGTGGTCGGGGCCGAGGACCTTTTCTCGGATGGAAAGAGCCCGCTTGTAGAGGGGTTCGGCCGCATCGCATCGGCCCTGCGTGAAGTGGAAAAACGCGAGATCGATCAGGCTTGCGGCGACATCGGGATGTTCGGGGCCGAGCTTCTTCTCCAGAAGCGCGAGCGAACGTTCGTACAGGGGTTGGGCTTCATCGGCCCGCCCCCGGCAGTCGTACAGGATCGCGAGGCTGTTCATCGCCGCGGCGGCCTCGACGGGGTCGGCGCGGACGTTCTTTTCACGGATGGCGAGGGCCCGTTCGTAGAGGGGTTCGGCCGCGTCGTATCGCTCCAGGATCCGGTACAGGTCGGCAAGATTGCGCAGACTTGCGGCGACGAGCGACGGATTCTTTCCGCAGGACTTCTCCCGGATGGCGAGAGAGCGTTTGTACAGCGGCTCCGCGCGGTCGTACGAGCCGCGCAGGCAGTGGATGTCCGCGAGGTTGTCCAGCGTTTCGGCGACCGACGGGTGGCAGCGCCCAAGCGTCTTTTCGCGGATCGAAAGCGCCCTGCCGTACAGCGGCTCCGCGTCGCCGCACCTCCGGAGGATCCGGTAAAGGTCCGCGAGGGTGTCCAGGCTTTCGAGCAGCATCGAGTGCTTCCGGCCGACGTTCTTTTCCGCGAGCTGCAACGCCTTTTCCGCCGCCGTCGCGGCCGAGTCGTAGTTGCCCGAGCAGCAGTGCTCCGTGATTTCGAGGTTGAGGGAGCGCCATTCAATGTCCGGCTTTCCGGAGAACGCAGGTTCGGCGGCCAACAGCAGGAGCGCCATCGCTCCGATGATTCCCGGGATGTTTTTCATTTCCGGACCCTCACGCTCCCGGCCTGCGGGCCCATCCATTCGTGTTGCGGCTCCATCAGGCTGAATCTTCAGGACTGGAATGCATGCGCAAAGAATACCACTGAATTCGAGATTCAAGAAGGGGGACGTGTGATTCTTTCTTCCCTGTCCGGGCGGGCGTTCCGCCGGAACGAAATTCGCCTGTTTCCCGAAAGAACGAGATACGCGGATTCACATCAGGACAAGTTTCAATGGAAAAAACTGCTGGATTAGTGGAAAATATCTACGGAAACCTTTCGGACGGGGGCGATATCGTGAGCGCCGTTTTGCCGGTACGGAGACGCGCATGAGGAGCATGCCCTGCGGAATCGACGCGTATATCGCGTGGTGCCTGTCGAACTATGAGGCGAACCGGGCCCGGATCGAGGAGTCGCGCATGGAGCTGAAGCGGCTGGGCGCCGACAGGTCTGTGTCGCCGGAAGACCGCTTCGCGGCGTCTTCCGAAATAGAGCAGGAGATTCACGTTCTCCGGATGCGGACCGACCCCGTCGGCATCTTCCGACGCGGTCTGGAGAGCGCGCAGGAAGCGGAGCTTCTTGGCGTTCTAGACGAGATGATCGGAGGCGACGGGGAGGAACACCCCCTGAAGCGGGAACTCATCCGGAAAGCATGCGACTGCTTCTTTCCGACGGGGGTGTGAGGGGGAGATGCGCCTTCCCGTGTTGTCGTCGTTTAAAGCGGCTTTTCGACGCATAACGGTAGGATCAGCGTGCGTGAAAAAATGGAACGCCGAGCGATGTGATGATATAATCACAAATAAATTCACAAAGATCGTATCGAAATACCCCGATGGCTTTCGGCAAAACTTGACATGAGAGAATCGACCAATGCGCCTTCTCTCAGTTGCGCCGTTTGTAATCAGTGATTTTTCTAATGTTGTCGATTTTTCTCGGTAGCCGAATTTTGGAATCAAGACTGTAGTTTCAACCCATACTCTTTTGTGCGCCTCAAAACTGTTGGGGGACGATATATATGAGCATTGCACATTTGTTCGATGATATCCTTAAAAACTATGTTCAAGAGCGAACCACGAATGATTTTCCAGGAAATAATAATATCCAAAAATATTTTGAAGATCTCAAAAAAGAATTTGAAGCTCTTCCCTTAGTAGCCTCCAATTCGCGGATAAAAATCAAGTGGGGTATGGGAAAGGGAAACTGGGCAAAGGTTCCATGGATTGCATTTCTCGACGAAAGAGAAACCGACTCGACACAGCACGGAGTGTACTGTGTTTATCTCTTTCGAGAGGATATGTCCGGTTTCTATCTGTCACTCATTCAAGGCGTCACTGACGTGATAGAGAAAAAAGGAAGAGCTACGGCGCATGTCGATCTTCGTAAACGTGCGGAAGCCTTACAGGATGCGTTCGGAGAATCTCTCACCAAGACAGGATTCGATTTAAACAAAAATAAACAAATCTTTCTGGAGGCTTCCAGTAAGATGGGGTCCGGCTATGAGTATGCGACTATCGCTCACAAATTCTACGAAACGGGAAAAATTCCCGATGACGCGCACCTCGTCGCTGATCTCGAAGCTCTGCTTTCCGTGTACCAGGACTATGCAATACAAATAGCGGGGCAAGGGTTGCATTCTTTGGTCGGCGCTTTTTGGGAATCGGCTACGTTTATGGATGTAGGCTTAAGAGTCAGTGAATCCCTCGCGCGTCGTTTCGCAGCGGCCCTTTTGTCGAAGAGGTTTCTCATCCTGACAGGGCTTGCGGGGTCGGGGAAAACGAAACTTGCACAAGCGTTCTCTCGATGGCTCGCCGCTTCGCCCGACTGTTATCGTCTTGTCGCCGTCGGCGCCGATTGGATGGGGAACGAGAACGTCCTAGGCTATCCGAACGGTTTGGCCAAGGATGACTACGTCGCAAAGCCGGCGCTTCAGGTGATCCTTCACGCACATGATTACCCCGACGATCCCCACTTTCTCATTTTGGACGAGATGAACTTGTCCCACGTCGAGCGCTACTTCGCGGATATTCTCTCCGCCATCGAGTCGAACGAGACGCTGTTTCTTCATCACGACAAAGAGAGAAAAGCGAACGGCGTGACGATTCCGTCCGAACTCCGGCTCCCGCAAAACCTTTTCATCATAGGCACGGTGAACGTGGACGAAACGACGTATATGTTTTCTCCGAAAGTCCTTGATCGCGCCAATGTCATTGAATTCCGTATGTCCGAAGACGAATTGGGATCGTTTCTGACACAATCAGCCAAGACGGAGCTTTCTCCTTTGGACGCACAAGGGTGCAAGGCTGGGTTCGGAAAGCGCTTCGTGGAAGCCGCTAACAGTCCTGTTGAACTTTCTATCAACGCGAGGTCGGAGTACAGCGCGGAGATGTTGCTGTTTTTCAAGGCGCTCCAACGGTATGATGCCGAGTTCGGCTTTCGTACGGCCTATGAAGCGGGGCGGTTCGCGTATTTTTACGAGCTGCTTGGAGATTCGGACAAAGAGAGAACGTGTTTCTTGAAAGCCTTTAATTGCATCATCTTCCAGAAGTTCCTCCCCAAACTTCACGGCTCGCGGACAAAATTGGGCCCCCTGCTCAAAGTCCTGTGGTTCCTCTGCGTGAACGATGTCGCAAACCGCGGCGAAAACCCGCTTGAGAGTGCGGAAAAGACTGCCCGCTCGACGGATAGGAAGGCAGAACCCTCGGCGGAGATTCCGGATACTGCCCCTTACCCGATGAGCGCGGGAAAGATCGCTCGAATGTGGCGACTTCTCAGGGACAACGGATTTACCTCTTTCGCAGAGGCGTGAGTGGATGCGCCGGCTTCAAAGGCATTCGATTCCGTTCCGTTCGTCTTTCGGGGATCTGATTGCATACGTCGAACTGACGCCGACTCGGGACGCCGAGAGCGATGTCACCGCTCCGCTGCTTGAAATGGACGAGGCGGACGCGCGGGAAAACGGCGAGAGCGTCGTTCAGTTACGCGAGTCGGAGCGTTACGAGTACGAGGTGAACGTCGATAACGGCAGGGACTTGCGGCTTCGATGCAGCCTTGCGAGCAGGAGACGAAGCCTTGGCGAGAATGGCGCGCCCGACGCAGGCTTGCTTGAAACCCACTCCTTCTGCGGTTCGCTTCTCATGGAACTTGTCGACGGAGAAGCGAACGACGAAAAACCGGCGGCGGCTTCTGCATTGCTCGATGTGCGATCGGTCAAGCTGGACTATCGGACGGAATACCGAGGGATGCTGCGGCGTCTGTCGGAAGAGTTCGCAGGATTTGTGGCTGACGCCCGTTCGTCAGTAAAGGCCGTTTTTCAGTCGTCGTTCGAGGAGCGGACAGACGAAGGATGGCTGCAAATCCAGCTCGAATTGCTGCGCGAAGTCCTCGATAGCGATGAATTCACAGCGGCGCTCCTGCGTATCCTGAGTTCTCCGCACGAACAACTCTCCACGATGAACGATTCGCACCCCACAGACCGTCCGATTCGGTGGACGGCTTCAAACGTACGGCAACTCGTAACGAATACTCCGAGCCGTGAGATTCCGGCAGCGCATCCGCTTCGGTCTATTCAAGGACTGGTGATGATCGCCGAACGGGTGACGGCGCCGAAAACGTTGCGAGATGTTGACACTCCGGAAAATCGGTTCGTGAAGTTTGCTCTATGTGAGTTCCGCGCTTTCCTGATGCACGCTCAGAACGTTTTTGAGTCGTGCGCGGGATGGGGCGTTTCAGTCGCGCTCACGCGCCGATTGTCGACAAAGGTCGAAGGGTGGCTCGCCTGCGGTTTGTTCCGGGAAGTTGGCGAGATGAGTCTTCTGCCGTTGGGAAGTCCTGTGTTGCAACGCAAGGCCGGGTATCGTGAGCTTTTGCATTGGTGGCTTCGGTTTCAAACGGCGGCGGAACTTTCGTGGGTGGGCGGCGAGGATCTCTTTCGGGCCGGTCAACGAGACGTAGCTAGCCTCTACGAGTATTGGCTTTTCTTTGAGCTGCTCGGTTGGTTTTGTCGAAAGTGTCGAGGTGGGAATCGCCCTGCCGTGGAAGAGTTGATCGACGGCCTGGAGGACGACTCTCCAAATCTTCGACTCAGGAAAAACGTAGAGCTTGGGCCATTCGTCGGGACGTTTACGGAAAAAAGTCGCTGCCTGAATGCACGTTTTGCATACAACCGTTGTTTTGAAGTGTCCGAAGGGCGACACGAAGGAGGAAGTTGGACTCGGAGGATGCACCCTGATTACACGTTGACATTCTGGCCCGAGAACCTTGACGAGAGAGACGCCGAACGACAGGAATTGTTGGTGCATGTGCATTTTGACGCAAAATATCGCGTCAACGACATTGAAGGGCTGTTCGGTGCAGAGAATGAAGATGACGCAGATGTCGAGGAAGAAGGCAATTACAAGAGACAGGATCTTCTAAAGATGCACGCGTACCGAGATGCGATCAAACGTTCGCAGGGCGCGTACATCCTGTATCCGGGAAGAACGAACGCATCGGTGACATTCAGGAGTTTTCACGAGATCCTGCCGGGGCTTGGAGCGTTCGGCGTCTCTCCGGATGAGAACGGAGCGGCGCAAGGCATAGAGTCTCTTGAAGTCTTTCTCGACGAGGTGCTCGAACATCTGTGCAATCGCACGACCGCGCAGGAACGCTTAAGCTATCATATCTCCGAAACCTACTTGAACAGGGAAGCGCCCGTTCGCTACGGGGCGCTGATGCTTCCCGAAAACGACATTTACGCTTCGACCTACCGCGCTCTGCCCCCGGCAGAACACATGGTTCTGGTTGCATGGTTCAATAACGAAGTGCAACTTGCTCTTGCGCGTGCTGAAGAAGGTTTCTTCTACGTTCGTTTGGGGCGGCGAAACGGTGCGCTTCACGTACATCCGAATCTTGCGAGGACGCGCCACGTGCTGCTTCGGACGCATGGTTCCTGTGTCGCCCCCGGATTGCTCTTGCTTCGTGAGCCGGGGTTTCGAATTTTCACCCGAACACAGCTTCGTTCCGAGCTTTCGACGCACGCTAAGGGAGCAGGCGTTTCGGCCTGGCAGGCAAGCGCCGCACGTGATGACGACGAGCACATATACGCACTCTTTCGAACCGGATCTGATGAGACGTTTACCGGAATGGAATGGGATGCTGATCTTGTGATGAATAGCATAGAGGATTTCGAGTCGGATATCAGGCAGAAGCCGGTTGAGAACGTCGGCAGAACGTCTCCGTACCCCCGTATCCTGCCTCTTCGTGATCTTCTCCGGGGCGTTTCGAAAGCGCAATCATGAAACCCGAAATCGGGATTGTGAACATGACACGTATCGTATCTTCCGGGGTGATTTGATGCTTCCCAAACCTCTGGTCATCATCCACGGCCCCATGGGTGTCGGAAAGACGACCGTCTGCCGTCGCGTGCTCGAACGGCTGGACCGCGGCGCCGCGTGGCTCGACGGG
>CAYVKE010000122.1:0-9030 GCA_964451935.1 uncultured Synergistaceae bacterium
CGTTCACGATCGAACGGGCGACCTTTCGACTGAAACTTCCGGGACGGAACGTCGGCGAGGGCTTCCGGAGCGTCGAGGTCTATACGGGAAAGCGAGGCGAGAAGCGCGCCGACGCGCGGACGCTTCCCGACGGTTCCGTCGAGTCGACGAAACCCTTTCCGACAGGCGAAGGACTCACGGTCGTCTTCACGTGGCCCAAGGGGATCGTCGCCCCGCCGGAGACGCCGGCGCAGGCGCTCGAGAAGTGGACTCCGTCGCCGTGGAGGGCGCTCCACCTCGCGATGCCGGTTGTCCTTCTCGCGCTCATGGCGGCGGTCTGGTTCCGATGGGGGCGCGACCCGGCCGCGAAGACCGTGATCCCGCGCTTCACGCCGCCGGACG
This sequence comes from uncultured Synergistaceae bacterium, assembly GCA_964451935.1. Taxonomy (GTDB): domain Bacteria; phylum Synergistota; class Synergistia; order Synergistales; family Aminobacteriaceae; genus CALFXN01. Next base: position 382 of record CAYVKE010000122.1, read on the forward strand.
GCGTCGAGGCAGGGTTCGGCCGCTACGTCCGGACGATGCGCATCGACGACACGGCGTTCGGCGCGATGCTCCTCGGGCTTGCGGTCAAGGGATGCGTCACGATCGAGGAACGCACCTTCGCCGCGGATCAGATGGCGAATGCCGCATCGGGAAGCGCGGCCGGAAAGGCGTTGAGGCTGCTCTCGAAGCTGGCGGGGAGGTCGTACCGCCTGCGGCTGCACCGGGAGCGTCTCGACGGCGCAGCCCTCACGGCCGACGAGCGCGTTCTCGTCGACGAACTCTTCGGGTCGACGAGAAGCGAGATCACTCTGTCGAGCGCCGACCGCCCCGTGATCCGCGAAGCGTTCGCGCGCCTCACGACGGGCTTCCGGGCGCGGGGGAAGCAGCTCTTCGCGTCGAACATCGGAAAGTGGTCGATGGGCGTCGTGCTCTTCGAGGTCTACGCGTTCGCGATGTTTATCGTCATGATGATCGGGAAGGGGGGTGTCCCGGAGCCACGTTTCGAGCCGATCCTGGCGGTGATCGCGGGCCCGTTCCTGCTGCTGCCGTTCGCGATCCCGCTTCCGTCGGGCAAGGGAACGCTCTTCATGCGGTTCTTCTTCAGAATTCTCTTCCCCGGAATTTTCCTCGTTGTGATGACGGGCCTGATCATTGCGGGCGGTTCGAGCGGCCTCGACGTCGATCCCGTGTCGGCCGCCGGACCGATCGCGTGCGTGATCGTCCTGCTCGTCTTCAAGCCCCTCCTGCGGCGACGGACTGCCGAGGGCGCCCGGCTCGCCGAAGAGATCGAGGGACTTCGGATGTTCATCGCGACGGCCGAGAAGAACCGCCTCGAAATGACGGCGCGGCCCGACGAGACGCCGCAGCTTTTCGAGACCCTGCTTCCCTGGGCCTACGCGCTCGACGCGGCGGAGACGTGGGCGAACCGCTTCGAGAAGGTCCTTGCAGCGTCGCAGTACACGCCGTCGTGGTATCGGGGCGACATGAGGACGTTCTCGACGCCCGCCGGAATCGCCGCGTTCGCGTCGACGTTCGCCGGTTCCGTGAGCACGGGAACGCGTTCGTCGGGCAGCGGCGGGAGCGGCTCGTCCGGAGGCGGCGGAGGGGGCGGCGGCGGACGCGGGTGGTGAGAGGCGCATTTCGTGTCGAAGATGCCCCCGATTCGGGGGCATCTTTTTTGCATTGTGCGAACGTACGGGTTTTTCGCCGGACGGATGCTTTGCGGTATCATATTCCCCGGAGCCGCAACCGCGTCCGGCCGGGACTCAAACCCCGCCGGGCGTCCGAATGGCTCCCGAGAGGAGGACTTTTCGTTGAACAACACTGCTGCAAATCGCCCGATCCGGCGTCCGAAGACGATCCTCGGCGTCCTCGGCGGGCTCGGACCCGCGGCGAGCGCGGACTTCCTGCGGCTGCTCGCGCGCCTCGCGCCGGCGGAGCGCGACCAGGACCACCCGGTCGTCTACATGTATTCCAACCCGCAGATCCCAGACCGGAGCGCCGCGATCCTCGGCGACGGGCCGAGTCCCGAAGGCGACCTGAAGAAGGGGCTTCTCGAACTCTGCCGCTGGGGGGCGGGGTTGCTTGCCGTTCCGTGCAACACGGCGCACTTCTTCATCGACCGCTTCCGCGGCGAGCTTCCGGTTCCGCTCGTCCACATCGTCGACGCGACCGTGACGCGCGCGATGCGCGCGAGCCCCGGAGGCGCGTGGCTTATCGCGACCGGAGGGACGATGGCGAGCGGGCTCTATCCGAAGAAGGCGGCGGAACTGGGGTACCGCTTTCTCGAGCCCGGCGACGACGTGAAGGCGCTCGTCACGGACGCGATCCGGCTCGTGAAGGCCGGACGCCTGCCCGAGAGCGGCGAAGTCATGAAGACGATCGTCGCGCGGTTGCGAGCCGAAGCCGACCTCCCGGTCGTGGGGGCCTGCACGGAGCTGCCGCTCGCGTACGACGCCTCGGGGCTGCCCCCCGAGGGGATGGTTTCGAGCCTCGACAGCCTCGCCCGGGAGTGCGTCGGGCGACTCTACGGAAGGGAGATATGAGGGATGCGTGATTTCGTCTTCTACAACCCGACGCGGATCGTCTTCGGGCGAAAGGCGACGGACAAAATCGGCGAGACTGTCGCCTCAGCCGGAATCCGTCGCGCGCTGCTGATCTACGGCAAAGGGTCGGTCAAGGCGAGCGGCGTCTATGACCGCGTCCGCGCCTCGCTCGCGCAGGCGGGCGTCGAGGCTGTGGACCTTTCGGGCGTCCAGCCGAACCCGGTCGTCTCGAAGGTCCGCGAGGGCATCGCGCTCTGCCGGGAACGGAACCTCGAAGCCGTCATCCCGGTCGGCGGCGGGAGCGTCTACGACACGGCGAAGGCCGTCGCCGCGGGCGTCCGCTACGAGGGCGACATCTGGGAGCTGTACGGCGACCGGATCCCCGTGAAGGGCGCGTTGCCGATATTCGGGATTCTCACGACCTCGGCCACGGGCAGCGAGATGAACCGCGGCTCGATCATCACGAACGAGGCGACGCGGCAGAAGTGGGGGCTTCATTCCGATTTCATCTACCCGACCGTCTCGATCATCGACCCGGAGCTTCAGGCGACGCTGCCGCGCAGCCAGACGGTCTGGGGCGGGATCGACACGATCGTCCACGTCCTCGAGGTCTATTTCGACGGCGTCCGGAACGTGGACGTCATGAGCGAGTATTCCGAGGGCATCATCCGGACGGTCATGAAGCACCTGCCGCGCGTCATGGACGACGCTTCGGACTACGACTCGCGCGCGGAACTCGCGTGGGCCGCGACGCTGGCCCTCAACGAATCGACGAAGTGCTGCCGGACGGGCGGCGACTGGTCGACCCACACGATCGAACACTCGCTGAGCGCGATCTACGACATCGTCCACGCCGCCGGGCTCGCGGTGATCATGCCCGCGTGGATGGAGAACGTCCGGGGCGAGTACCCGGAGATCTTCGCGCGCTTCGCCGAAAAGATCTTCGGCATCGTCGCGGGAAGCTCGCCGAAGGGGCAGGAACAGGCGGGGCTCGCGGGAATCGCGCAGCTCCGGGCCTACTTCACGTCCCTCGGCGCCCCTGTGACGCTTCGCGACCTCGACATTCCGGAGGCCGACCTGGAGCGCATCGCCGACAACGTCATGGAGACGAAGGGCGGCGCCCCGATCGGAATGATGAAGAAGCTTGCCCGCGAGGATGTCCTGAGCATCCTCCGCCGGGCGTTCTGACGCGGGAGGGAGCCGGGTGACGACCCGGATCCTGCTTCTGGGGCACGGCGTCGTGGGGAAGGGGCTCTGTTCGCTGCTCGCGGACAAGCGCGGACGCCTCGCCGGGATGTGCGGCGGGGAATTGTCGCTCGTCGGCGTCGCGACCGGAAGGCGCGGATGCGCCTATTCGCCCGACGGGCTCGATCCCCTCGACCCGCTCGCGCGAACGTCGCCGGACTGGACGACCGAACGGCTCGTCCGCGAAGCGGAGTACGATGTCCTCGCCGAATGCACGGTCACGGACCCGTGGAGCGGCGAACCGGCGATGTCGTTCATCCGGGGGGCGCTCCTGCGCGGGAAGTCCGTGACGACGTCGAACAAGGGGCCGGTGGCGCTCGACTTCCACGGACTGAGGCGGCTCGCGGCGTCGAACGGCGCGAGGCTCCTCTTCGAGGGAACCGTCATGGCGGCGACGCCGCTCTTCTCGGCGCTCGGCCCCGGGCTGCTCGGCGCGGAGGTCCTCGGCTTCGAGGGCGTCCTCAACGGAACGTGCAATTTCGTCATCGAGGGGATGAAGTCCGGAAAGAGCTTCGCGGAGGCGCTCGCGGAGGCGCAGGCCTCCGGGCTCGCGGAGGCCGACCCGACGCTCGACGTCGAGGGGTGGGACGCGACGCTCAAGGCGATCATCCTCGCGCAGGCCGTGATGGACTTCCCGGCGATCAGGCCGCAGGACGTCGACCGGAAGGGGATCTCGCACCTGACGCCGGACGATCTCCGGGAAGCAGCCGAGCGCGGCGGCGCGATCCGGCACGTCGCGGTCGCGGAGCGGAAGGACGGCAAGCCGGTTCTCACGGTGGGGCCGAGGTTCGTCCCCGCGTCGAGCCCGCTCTGTTCGATCCCAGCGAGCGCGAAGGCCGTGATCTTCCATACGGACTGCGCGGGAGATATGTGCATCACGGGCGTCGGTTCCGGAGGGGCGAGGACGGCGTTCGCGCTGCTCCGGGACATCGTCGACATCGCGACGTCGCGCTGAAATAGCTTCCCGGACGCATCCGCAAGTCCCGCGAAGAATGACAAAGAGCCCGGCCGTCGTTTTCCGGCCGGGCTCTCTCGTTTTCAGCGCGTGGCGTTCCGCGTGATTCGCTACAGCGACGGAAGCGCCCGCTCCATGCGGTCGAACGCCTTCGCGAGTCCCTCCATCGGGAGCGTGCAGGCGACGCGGACATGACCTTCGCCGCTCTCGCCGAAGGATGTTCCCGGGACGACCGCGACGTGCGCGGCCTCCAGCAACCGCCATGCGAACTCTTCGCTCGTCTTCCCCGTACCGGTGATGTCGGGGAAGAGGTAGAACGATCCGTTCGGCTCCTCGCACCGGACTCCCTCCATCGCGTTGAGCCGCGACGCGGCGTACTTCATGCGCTCTCCGAAGACGGCCGTGCGTTCGCGGACGCGGTCGTCCTGCGTCTTCAGGGCGTAGAGCGCCGCGCGCTGCGCGAGCGCATTGACGCCGAACGTCCGGACGACGGAGAGCGTGATCATCGTCCGCAGGAGGTCCGGCCGCCCGATGACGTAGCCGATGCGCCAACCCGTCATGCAGTGGCTCTTCGAGAAGCCGCCGAGCGTTATGGTGCGCTCTTTCATCCCCGGAAGCGTCGCGATCGAGGTGTGAACGCCCCGGAAGACGAACGATTCGTAGATCTCGTCGGAGAGCACGAAAAGGTTGCGCCGTTTCGCGACTTCGGCGACGCCTTCGAGGCATTCGCGGCTCAGGACGGCGCCCGTCGGATTGTTCGGCGTGTTGAGGACGAGGACGCGCGTTTTCGCGGTCACGGCGCGCTCGATCGCGTCGGGCGACGGCTGGAAGCCGTCTTCTGCGCGCGTGGGCACGGGGACGACTGCGCCGCCCGCATACTCGATCTGCTGGGCGTAGGCCGTGAAGTAGGGCTCGACGACGAGCGCCTCGTCGCCGGGGTCGAGCATCGCCTCGAAGAAGAGCGACGACGCCTGGATGCCGCCCACCGTGACGAAGACCTCGTCGGGCGTCGCGTCGAGACCGTGGCGCCGCTTCCACCACGAGCAGATCTCCGCGCGGAGGTCCGCGTAGCCCGGGAGCGGAGGGTAGTGCGTGAAGCCCGCCCTTCCCGCTTCGGCGGCGGCGTCGACGATGTCGGCGTCCGTGTCGAAATCGGGCTCGCCGATGCTCAGGTTGCTCAGGTCGTCGATCGTCGCCGCGGCGTTGAAGATCTTCAGCATCGACGACGGCTGGAGCGATCCCCAGCGGTTCGCGATGTGGAAGGCGTTCGTTGCGTCGGTCATCGCGGCGGCCTTCAGTTCGCCGCGGCCTTCGCGACGAGGACGCGGAACTCCTGCTCGTTCAGGTCGCGCTTGAGTTCGATCGACAGCGCCTTCACGAGTTCGAGCAGGTCGCGCTCCCGGTCCTCGGGGATCGAGAGCCCCGTCTTTTCGAGCCAGTAGCGGATGTTGTCTTTGCCGCTCTTCTTGCCGACGTAGAGCACGGGTTCCTTCTGGCCCGTCAGCGAGTAGTGGTAGGGGAGCATGATGAGCGGGTTTTCCTTCTTCGCGTTGGTCCAGAGGCTCGACGGAAGTCCCGTCTCCCAGCCGAAGAGCTTGTCGCCGACGACGGGCTTCGTCGGGGGCACCGGGAAGTTCGAGAGCCGCGCGACGAGTTCGGAAAGTTCCTTGAGCTTGTCGAGCCGGATGCCTGTCGCGCGTCCGTAGAGCGCCTCGAGCGAGATGGCGACGGGTTCGAGCCCCGCGCTGCCGGCCCGTTCGCCGATGCCGTTCACGGTGACGTGCGCGACGGATGCGCCCGCCGCGAGGGCCGCGAGCGTCGTCGCAACGCCGAGGTCGTAGTCGCTGTGGAAGTGCGCCTCGATCGGGAACGCGAAACGCTCCCGGAGCTTGCGCACCGTGAAGGCCGCGCCCTCGGGGGAGAACGTCCCGAACGTGTCGACGAGCGCGAGCGAGTCGATGTGTCCGCCCTCCGCGACGGCCTGGACGAAATCGAGGAGGTAGTTCAGCTCCGCGCGCGATCCGTCGGCCGGGAAGAACGTCACAAAGAGCCCGAGTTCGTGGGCCGCCTTCGTCGCCTCGACACACGCCGCGACGGCCTGTTCGGGCGTCCACTTCTTGCCGTAGCGGAGCATCTGCTCGCTGCCGATGATCTCGCAGATGACGCCGTCGACGCCGAGGCTCTTCGCGAGTTCCATGTCCTTCACCATCGAGCGGCAGAAGCAGAACGTCTTCGCCTTCGAGCCGTCGGGCAGCGTGAGTCCGAGGCCCGCGATCTCGCGGATCGCGTCGGCGTCCTCGGCCGATCCCGCCGGAGTCCCCGCTTCGATCCGGTGGACGCCGGCCTCGGCGAGCTTCTTCGCGATCGCGACCTTGTCGCCGCGCGTGAAGATGATCCCCGGCTGCTGCTCGCCGTCACGGAGCGTCGTGTCGAGGATCTCGATGCGTTCGGGGAAGTGAAGCCCCTTCGTCACATCGTGTTCGTAATTCGCGGGGGAGACCCACCATTTGCCGTCTTCTCTGTAGCCCATTCGTCAGTTCCTCCTTCAGATGTTCTATTCGATGCGGATCCGGGCGTCGGCGACGACGAAGCGGTCTCCGTCCCAGATGAGGGGATTCACGTCGAGTTCCGCGATTTCCGGAACGTCGAGCACCAGACGCTGCACGTCGAGGATCAGGCCGCGCAGACCCGGAAGGTCGACGCCCTTCCGTCCCCGGTAGCCTTCGAGCAGCGGGAAGCACTGTAACTTCCGCAGCGAGGCGTCCGCGTCGCGTGCGTCGAAGGGGACGTGGAGGAGCCGGACGTCCTTGAAGACCTCGACGCCCACGCCGCCGTACCCGACGAGGACCGCGTGTCCGAGGACCGGATCGCGTGTGACCCCGAGGATGAGTTCAAGCGCGTCGGAGCCCCGCCGGATCTGCTCCTGGACGAGAACGCCGCGCGCGCCCGGGAAGCGCGCGAGAAGGCCGGAAACCGTCCGTTCGAGCGCCGCCGCGTCGGGGATGTCGAGGACGACGCCGCCGACGTCGGACTTGTGGAGGATCTCCGGGTGGTCGATCTTCGCGACGACGGGGTAGCGGAAATCCTTCAGGACGGTGCGGTCGCCGCCGTCAGCGGCGACGAACGCGCTTTGCGGCGTCGGGAAACCGTAGAGCGCAAGGAGTTCCATGCACCGTTCCTGGGGCAGGAACGTCCCCCTGTTCCCGTCGACGAGGGCGCGGCGTTCGGCGAGCGTCACCCGCGGTTTCGCTGCCGCGCGTACTGCGGCCGTCGGAGCCGTCTGCGCCCCGACGGTCCGCATCAGGTGAAGCACTGAGGCGGTCTGTTCGGGGAACGTGAATGACGGAATGCCGTTGTCGAGCATGACGGCGCGTCCGGCAGCTCCGAGCGTGGGTCCGAAGAAGCAGGAGAGCACCGGGATTCCCGAGTCGCGTGCGGCGACGAGCCCGTCGATCATCCCGCGCGCCGCGGCGCCGGTGTCGACGCCCGCGGGCGGGACGACGACAACGAGGATCGCGTCGTAGACGCCGCTTTCGAGCATCGTCCGGGCGGCCTCGCCGTAGTGTTCGGGCGTGGCGGTCGCGACGAGGTCGAGCGGGTTTCCCGTCGAGGCCTGCGGCATGATGCGCGACGCGAGGCGTTTGCGCAAAGGCGCGGGCATGATCGGCGATTCGAAGCCCCGCGTCGAGAGCGCGTCCGCGACGAGCGTTCCGGGGCCGCCGGCGTTGCTGATGATTCCGACCCTGTTTCCCCGGACGCGCGGCATTCGGGAGAGCGCCGAGGCGAGCAGGAATGCCTCTTCGAGCGTCTCGGCGACGATTGCGCCCGACTGGGCGAGGAGCACTCCGGCGAGCCGGCCGTCGCCCGCGAGGCTGCCCGTATGCGACCTGGCCGCGGCCGCTCCGGCCTCCGTCCGGCCGGATTTGAGGACGACGACGGGCTTCGCGGCCGCCGCCCGTTTCAGGAGGCGCGCGAAACGCGGCGCGTCGGGGATCGCTTCGAGGTAGGCGAGGATCACGGTCGTGTTCGGGTCGTCCGCGTAGAGCGGGAGCAGGTCGCATGCGGTCACGTCGGGCTGGTTGCCCGTCGACGCGATGCGCGAGAAGCCGAGCCCGTAGGCGGACGCGAAGTCGAGCATTGCGGCCCCGATCGCGCCGCTCTGCGTGACGAGGCCGATGCCGCCGCGCTCCGGGATCGTCTGGAGCATGTTCGCGTGGAGCCGCACGGCCGGGTCCGTGTTCAGGACGCCCATGCAGTTCGGCCCCATGAGGCGCATGCCGTACCGGTTGACGATATCCATGAGCGCGCGTTCCTGCGCCCCGCCCTCGTCGCCGGTCTCGCGGAAACCCGCCGTGAGCGCGACCATCGCGCCGACGCCCTTCCGTCCGCACTCCTCCGCGACCT
>CAYVKE010000123.1:0-6868 GCA_964451935.1 uncultured Synergistaceae bacterium
CTGTCCGTCGTCGGGATTCGCGAGCCGGAACGCCACGTCGAGCAGCCCGAGGTACCAGCCGTCGCGCAACACGCGGGTCGTCCCCTCGTCGTTCTTCACGTACGCCCGCATCACGTTCCCGCCGCGGCAGACCATGTACCCGGCCTGCCCTTCGGCGCAGTCGCGCATGTACCCGTCGTTCGCGGGGTCAACCTGTTCCACGATCCGAACCTCCGTCAGGGGCGGATGCGGCCGCCCGATCCAGTATCCCGTCTCGGGCGTGTGGCTCCATCCCCGCTCGAACGCCGCCATCCTCCGCTCGTCGTCGAGATCCAGAGGCGTCCCGAGCACGTGGAAGCACGTCTCGGTCGAGCCGAAGCGGACGCTCGGGACTCTCCCGGTCCAGCGCTTGAGCCGTTCGACCGTCGTCGGTCCGACGGGCGCCGAGCCGAGCACGAACTCGACCTTTTTCATCGCGCTTCGCAGGCGTCCTTCGTCCACGGGCAACGCGCCGGTTTCCAGAAGGTGCTCCAGATAGTCGAAGTGCCGCGCGACCGTCGGAGCGATGCGCCGATGCTCCCCTTCTTCGGCGCACTCCGCGACGGCCTTCCAGTAGAACGTCCCGTACCGGGGGAAGAGGAGAACTTCCGTGTGCGCACGCCGGACGAGCATGTCGGAAACGGCCGTCGAATTCGCGTGATGCAGCGGATTGATGAGCAGGAAGAGCGGTCCCCTGCCGGACGGAGCCTTTCCGGCGTCATCGAGAAGAAGGTACTTCCCGAGCGCCGCGTCGTTGTTCTCGTAACTTCCGTAGGTCAGGCGCGCCCCCTTGGGGTGTCCCGTCGTCCCGGACGTGAAGATGACGATCCGGTCGTCGGCGCTCGTCAGATCGCCCAGAAATTCGTCCTCCGACATCGGAGGCTCTTCGGGAAGGCGCGCGACGTCGTAGTCGGCCATTTCGGGAAAGCGCGCCGCGAGCTGCGCTCCGAAGTCCCCCAAATCGGCCGTCATCTCGGGCGCGGTCAGTTCGAGGAAGGACGCGTCGTGAAGCATCAGGCGGCATTCGGTGAGTCCGATCTTGTAGGCCATCTGCTCGACGCCGTCCGCCTGCCAGTTCACCGTAACGGGAACGGCGCCGACCATCGTCGCGCCGAGACGGAACATCATATCCTCGGGCGTGTTCTTCCCGTACGCGCAGACGAACGCGTCGCCCTTGCCGAGGCCGAACCGCCGAAGCACGGTCGCCGCGCGACGCGCCATATCCCAGAACGCTCCGCGCGTCCATGAGCGCCCGGGCGCGCCGCCCTGAAGAGCGGGGTCATACACGCGCAGGAACGGTTCGTTCCGGTCGGAAAAGGCCGGAAGATATTTTGAAAGAGCCTCTGAATACACGAAAAAGCCCCCCTGAAAAGAACATATTCGCCGCCGCGCCCCGAAGCGGAAAGGGCGTCTATCGCGACGGGATCAAGTATACTCCCTCGCATGCGCCTGACGCATCCTCTTCACCGCCTGCGCGGGCGCCCCGGGTTTCCGGTCGTCTTCCGCAGGCCCCGTGCGAAAAAGGCGATTGTCGGCTATGATGCGTGCGGAAGACTCAAACCGCCGCTTCACGAAGAGGCGACGGACGGGAGGGACGAAGATGGAGCTTTCGGAAGGATTGCGAACGCGTCATTCGGTGCGGGCCTTTCTGGACAGGCCGGTGGAGGCGGAAACGCTGCGAAGGATCATCGGGATCGCGTGCAGGGCGCCGAGCGCCGGGAACATGCAGCCGTGGGAACTCTACGCGGTCCGGGGGCGAACCATGGAACGCCTGCGCAGCGTCGTCCGCGCCACATTCGAGAACGGCGGGGGCACGCCTCCGTCGCCCGGTCTCGCGAAGCCCGCGCCGGAGGTATATTCGGAGCGGAGGCGCGGCCTCTATCGCGAGGCGGATCCCTATCTGCAGCGGGCCGGACGGGGCGGAGAATTCATCCCGGAGGGAAGTTACCGCTTCTTCGGCGCGCCGGCGGCCGTTCTCGTGTACGTCCACGAGGACCTTCTGCCGCTCCGGCTCGTCTGTTGCGGGGCGTTCATGGCGCACCTGGCGCTCGCGGCGCACGCCGAAGGGCTCGGGACGTGCGCGATCGGCTTCGTGCGGACGGCGGACAGGCAGATGCGCGAGGTGCTGTCGGTTCCGGAGGAGTTCTCGTTCGTCGTAGCTGTCGCAGTGGGCTACCCCGACGTGCGGAACCCCGTCAACGAATTCCGCTCTTCGAGGGTTCCGGCGGACGAGGTGTGCCGCTTCTTCGACTAGGTCTCGTCGAGGACGCGGAAGAAGACGGCGACGATGCGCGGATCGAAGTGCGATCCGCTCGACGCGATAATGTGGGCGCGCGCGCGCTCCTCGGTCCACGCGCTTCTGTAGGGCCGGTCGGAGAGCAGCGCGTCCCAGACGTCGACAACTGCGAAGATCCGTGCTGCGAGCGGAATCTCCTCCCCGCGCAGCCCCTTTGGATATCCGCTGCCGTCCCATTTCTCGTGGTGACAGGACGGGATGTCGAGCGCCGGGGAGAGAAACCCGATCGGAGCGAGAAGATCCGCCGCGTAGGAGGGATGGCGCTTCATGACGCGCCACTCGTCTTCGTCCAGCGGGCCGGGCTTCAGCAGGATGCCGTCGGGAATCCCCATCTTGCCGACGTCGTGAAGCAGCGCGCCGTAATGGACGTACGCCAGCGAAGCCTCGTCGATTCCCATCCGGCGCGCGATCCGGACCGTCAGGTCGGTCACCCGGCTCGAATGCCCCCCGGTCTCGATGTCCCGGAGTTCCAGCGCGTTCGCCCACCCCTTGATGGTGTCCTCATACGCTTGCGACAGCTCCTTGTGGGCGTGCGCGAGCATCTCCTGCGCCCGGCGCTCTTCCTCAACCTTCAGCCGGAGCGCGTCCCGGGCCTCCTGCTCCCGCCGTACGGCGCGGTTCGACAGGAAAAAAAACGCCGCGACGAAGCCGTTGAACGCAAGCACCGCGATGATTTCGTAATCCCGCCGCGTCCGGTATCCGTTCAGGACTTCGTCCTCCGCCATGCCGACAACGACGTTGAGATCGCGGTGCGGATCGACGGCCCGGAAGCTCGCGACGCGGCGGACCGTATCCGTCGGCCCGTCGCAGATGCAGCCGCCGTCCGAGGCGCCGCGCATGGCGGCTGCGATGTCGCTCGACGCGATCGACGTCCCGAACGGAGGCGACTCCTCGCCGACAAACCCCGCCAGGACGCTTCCGGAAGGGCCCGTGAGAAGAAGCGCCCCTCTTTTCCCGAGACGCACCTGACGGTAGAAATCCGAGAAGTAATACGGATTCACGGACGCCAGGACGACGCCCGCAAATGATTCGTCCGGGTTCTCGAGGCGCATGCTCATGGGGATGTACCATTTTCCAGTGGCGCTCCCGAGGATCGGATCGCCGATGAGAAAGGTTTTCGACGGGTCGTCGCGATGGTCGCTGAAGAACGGCCGATAGACGATATTGACCTTCCGGAAGGGGACCTGGCTGCTGAGAACGAGGTCGCCGCTCGCGTCGGCAATGCTCAGGAGGTTCAGCAGCTCGGCCTGTGCGCCGGCGCTTTGGACGGCGTATCGGGCGATGGCCGCGTTCGCGGCGTCCGAAAAGACGCCGGCGACATGTCCGCCGCGCTTTTCGTAGAGTTCTTTCAGCGAGGAAAGAACCTGCCGGACGCTCTCGACGGTGCGAAGCGTGTGTTCCTCGAATGCCCGGGCGAGGTTGTCCGTCTGACGAAATGCGGCCGCTATCTCTCGTTCCCGGTCCCGGCCCAGAGAAAACGCAAGCAGCGCCCACGCCAGGGCCAGAAGGGCCAGGCAGAAGAATTTCAGGAAGAACGTAACGCGAAGAAACGCGGTTTTTTTCATCGCTTCCCCACCTTGCCCCATAGACGTCAGGGGGATTTCTCTATGAGGTAGTGTACGATATCGGTTCCATTTTGTCGAACTTGCCGGAACAAGCCGCCGCGAGCGCAAGCGTTTTCCCGCCTCCGCATGTCGGCCTTCCTTTCGGATCGCGGCGAAAAAGGAAAAGCCCGAAAGCGCGAACGCCTTCAGGCTTTTCCCGTTGCTCACGCTTCGCCGTTTGGGAACCGGATAGCCGTCCGGCGCTACGCCTCCGGTTCGTCCGCGAGACCGAACTCCCGAACGAGGAATTCCACGGCCCGCGACGCCTCTTCTCTCGGGACGAGGGCTGAAATTTTGATCTCCGACGTCGTCGTTCCCACCATGTGGACGCCGGCCTTGTCCAGCGCGACGAAAAAGCGGGCGGCCACGCCGGGGGCCGATTTCATTCCGACGCCGACGGCCGAGACCTTCGCGACCGACTCGTCCACGCGGACGGTCCACCCCGCACGTCCGGACAGAATCCTTTCGAGCGTTTCGCGCGCGATCCGGACGGACGAGTCCACCACGGTGAAGGTCAGGTGCGCGTGTCCGTTCTCGCTCACGGTGGAGATCATGTCGATATTGACGCCCTCCGCTGCGATGGCGTCGAAGACGGCGGCATACACGGACATATCGTTCGGAAAGCCGTTCACCGTCACCTTCATCTGGTTCGTATCCGACGTGACGCCGGTGACCACAGGCTGTTCGAGCCACTCAGGCAGCGTGCCCACCACATACGTCCCCCTTTCATCGGAAAAGGTGGAGGCGCAGTACAGCTCCACCGAATGTTTTTTCGCGATCTCGACGGCGCGGGAATGAAGCACCTTCGCCCCCTGCGCCGCGAGTTCCAGCATCTCGTCGCACGTGATGTAGTCGAGCTTCCGCGCTCCGGGAACGACGTGCGGGTCGCACGTGTACACGCCCGCGACGTCGCTGTAGATCTCGCAGCGGCATCCGCACTTCGCGGCGATGGCGACGGCCGACGTGTCCGAACCGCCTCGGCCGAGCGTCGTCAGATCGCCGTCCTCCGTCACGCCCTGAAACCCCGTGATGACGACGACGCCGCGCCGTTCCAGCTCCTTCGACAATTTTCCGACGTCGAGGTCGACGATCCGCGCGTTTCCGTAGGACGCGGTCGTGACCATCCCGAGCTGAAAGGCGTTGTACGAAATCGCGGGAACCCCCATATCGTTCAGCGCCATGGCCAACAGCGCCGCCGTCACCTGTTCCCCCGTCGAAAGGAGCATGTCGAGTTCCCGCGGCTCGGGGTTCGTCGTGACGCCCCCCGCAAGCTCGATGAGGCCGTTCGTGGTCTTGCCCATCGCGGACACGACCACCGCGAGGCGCGTTCCGTCCTTCACGTGAAGCGCCAGCTTTTCGGCGATGCGGCGTATCCGCTCCGGGGTCGCCACGGAGGAGCCGCCGTACTTCCGGACGATCATCCCCTGCTCCGCCTACTTTCCGGTCCCGAGTTCCCGAAGCGCCTGAACGATCTGCGTCTTTCCCTCGGTCTTCGCGTCCACTTTCTTGATGACCTTCGCGGGGCACCCGGCCACGACGCTTCCGGCCGGGACATCGGCCGTCACGACCGCGCCCGCCGCGACGACGGACTTCCTGCCGACGCGGACGCCTTCCAGAATCACGGCGTTCGCTCCGACGAGGACGTCGTCCTCGACGATCACGGGCGTCGCGCTCGGCGGCTCGATCACGCCCGCGACGACGGCCCCTGCGCCGATGTGGCAGTTCTTCCCCACATGCGCGCGCCCGCCGAGGACCGCGTTCATGTCGATCATGGTCCCCTCGCCGACGATCGCGCCGATGTTGATCACGGCGCCCATCATGATGACCGCGCCCTTTCCGATCGACACGCGGTCGCGGATGATCGCGCCCGGTTCGATCCGCGCCTCGAACTGTGTGAGATCGACGAGCGGCACGGCCGAGTTCCGCGCGATCACCTCGACGTCCGTCGCCTCGATGCGCTCGCGGTTCGCTTCGACGGCCGCCATGACATCGGCCATGTCTCCCGTCAGGAGTCCGAAGCGGTTGCCGCCGACGTACGCGACGCCCCCCCAGTCGACCCCCTTGAGCTTCCCGGAAACGAAGACACGGACGGGGGTGCGCTTTTTCGACTCCTTGATAAACCGGATGATCTCCTCGGTGTTCAACTCCGGCCGCGGTTCGGCGGCCGGCTGATCTACGCGTTCCGGCATTCGATAACCTCCTCGAAGGTGTAATACCCGGGCTTCGCCCGGAGCGCGAACTCCGCGGCGCGCAGCGCGCCGAGCGCGAAGACCGAGCGCGATATCGCCCGGTGCGACAGTTCGAGAACCTCGCCGTCGTTCGCGAAGACGACCGAATGGTCGCCGGGAACGCCGCCCAGGCGCAACGAGTGCGTCGGGCAGTCGCGCCCGACCGCCTTCCCGAGAAGGATCGCCGTCCCGGACGGGGCGTCCTTTTTCTTGTTGTGGTGGGTCTCGACGATTTCCGCGTCCCACCCCGCAAGGAGCGGCGCGAACGAGCGAAGCATCATCTTCAGGATCGTGACGCCCTGCGAGAAGTTGAAGCTCTGGACGACCGGAACGCGCGTCGCGAGGTCGCGCAGCGCCGCGAGGTCGCCGTCGCCGAGCGCGGTCGTCCCGACGACGCACGCCGCCCGGAAGCGCTCGCACGCCCCGATCGTCACCGGAAGCGCCTTCGGCGAGGAGAAATCGAGGACGACCTGCGGCGCGCCCGTCTCGCGGACGCCCTCGACGTCCGCCGCGTAGACGCATTCGTGTGCGGCGAAGACCTTCAGGAGTTCCTGCCCCATCCGGCCGCTTGCGCCGACGACTCCGTACCTCATGCGTGCGCTCCGCACTCCGCCATGTTCGCGTCGATCACGGACATGCACTTCGCGGTCGCCTCGACGAGCGGCAGCCGGAGTTCGTTCGCGCAGAAGCCGAGCCGGCTGACGGCGTACTTGACGGGGATC
>CAYVKE010000123.1:7031-8980 GCA_964451935.1 uncultured Synergistaceae bacterium
GTTCGACAGCACCGAGATCAGGCCGTCGCCGCCCGAGCAGACGAGATGGAACGCCTGGTCGTCGTTGCCCGAGAGCACCGCGAAATCGGGACGGACCTTCCGGACGCCACGGATGAGTTCGTCGATCTGCGCCATGTTGCCCGAAGCTTCCTTCACCGCCGCGACGTTCGGAATCGCCGCGCACCGGATCACCGCTTCGGGAAGCATGTTGACCCCCGTGCGCCCCGGGACGTTGTAGATCACGAGCGGTCCGGGGATTGATTCTGCGACCGCCTTGTAGTGCCGGAAGAACCCTTCCTGCGTCGGCTTGTTGTAATAGGGGGTGACGACAAGAACGCCGTCCGCGCCGAGCGCGAAGGCCGCCTTCGACAGTTCGATCGTCGCCGCGGTGCTGTTGGAGCCCGTCCCGATGACGACCGGGACCCGCTTGTTCGCCGTCTTCACCGCGAAGGAGATGACCTCCCTGCGTTCATCCGCCGTCATCGTCGCGGCTTCGCCCGTCGTCCCGAGAATGACGAGGAACTCCACGCCCGAATCGATCTGCCAGTTCAGGAATCTCCCGAACGCCTCGAAATCCACGCTTCCGTTCCTGAAAGGAGTGACCGCCGCCGTACCCGTACCTCTGAACATTGTCCGCACCTCCCGTATTATGCGTTCAGTTCTCTATGCTTCTTCAGGATCCGCACCGCGTTCGTCGCGGCCCCGACCCTGATGTTGTCCGCCACGTTCCACAGAAGGAACCGCGTCGCGTCGAACGCCCGCACGCGCGCGACGTACACCGTATCGCTCCCCGCAGCTTCGAGCGGCGTGATCATGTCGTCGACGAGCATGACGTTCTCCGTCTCCTCGATGGCTTCGCAAATCTCCGAGACCGACGAGGGGCGGCGCGTCTCGACGAGAATCGCCTCCGAGTGCCCGTAGAGCACGGGAACGCGCACCGTCGTCGGCCAGACGGCGATATCCGGGTCGGAAAAGATCTTCCGCGTCTCGTTGACCATCTTCATCTCCTCGTCGGTGAACCCGTTCTCGAGGACCGAACCGATCTGCGGCACGACGTTGAGGTGGATCTGCTTCACGAACTTCTTCGGCGCGATGTGCCCCCGGATCTGCTCCTCGAGTTCGTTCATCCCGTTCTTCCCCGCGCCGGAGACGGACTGGTACGTGCTCACGACGATCGACCGGATGCCGAACCGCGAATGGACGTTCGACAGCGACAGCACCATCTGGATCGTCGAGCAGTTCGGGTTCGCCACGATGCCCCGGTAGCCCACGAGCATCGAACCGTTGATCTCCGGCACGACGAGCGGAACGGCCGGGTCCATCCGGAACGCCGACGAGTTGTCGATCACGACCGACCCCGCCTCCGCCGCGACGGGCGCGAACTCACGCGACACGGCCGCCCCGGCGGAGAAAAGGAGATAGTCGTAGCCGGCTTTCATGGATTTTTTCGTCAGCTCCTTCACCGCGAGTTTCTTCCCGTTGAAGGTCACTTCCGTTCCCGCGCTCTTCGCCGACGCAAAAAGATCCAATTCGTCGGGGAAGACGCGCTGCTCCTCGAGCACGCGCGTCATCATGCGCCCCACCTCGCCCGTCGCTCCGACCACCGCTGCATGCATCTCACATTCCTCCCTCTGCTGTCCGACCTGACGGTCAGATAAAAAAAGAGGCCCGCCCCCGAAGGGGCGAGCCTCTTGCATAAGCCCGCGGTACCACCCTGCTGACGCCATGCCGGAGGCATGACGACTCTCGAACCCCGTAACGTAGGATCAGACCGGGAACGTACTTCACCCCCTTCGGGGGCTTTCCGTTCCGGCTCACCGCGCTTTAGGCCTCCGGAATTTTTCGAGGACGCCTTTCAGCCGCTGAACGTCCATCTCTGTCGAAAAGTTCTTCCGTCGGCGTCGCGGCTCATCGCCGTTCCGCATATTGGATTGCGGGAATTGTACTGA
>CAYVKE010000124.1:0-8878 GCA_964451935.1 uncultured Synergistaceae bacterium
CTATCGTCCCTATGTTCAGATGCGGCTTCGTTCGTGAAAATTTCTCCTTCGCCATTGTTCCGACCTCCCTGCAATGATGAAGTTGGCCCCTTCGCGGGGGGTTCCGCCATTCACGGCAGATTGTATCATAGCTCATGATTCCATAGAAAAAATCCGGAAGAGTTTCCCCTCCCGGATATTTTCGATATTCTGGAGCCGACTCCCGGACTTGAACCGGGGACCCCATCCTTACCATGGATGTGCTCTACCTGCTGAGCTAAGTCGGCGTATATCGTTAAAATGGTGGAGGGAGAAGGATTTGAACCTTCGTAGGCGGCGCCGGCAGATTTACAGTCTGCTGCCTTTGACCACTCGGCCATCCCTCCACGAGGACTGCTCTTTTCTGGAGCCGGCACCCGGGTTCGAACCGGGGACCTGCTGATTACAAATCAGCTGCTCTACCTGCTGAGCTACACCGGCTCAACAATGGGATATTATAGCGGCGTTTTCGGGGAAGTCAACAAAAAAACTGGATCAAATATCCTTTCCGATAGCATAGTCCAGGTCAGCCCGCGACGTCAACGTATCGTATATCGCTTCGACACGCTGCGTTTTCGCGTTGCTCAGCGCAACTCGCGCATCGAGGACGTCGATGTTCGTTCCCAGCTGTGACGCATAACGAGTGAGCGCCATCCGGTAATCTTCCTCGGCGCTTGCAACCTGACTCTGAGCGACCTGAAGCCTCTGCTGGGATGACGTGAAGTTGAGAATGGCGACCGAGACCTCCAGCAGAATCTGTTTCTTCAGATCCTCGGTTTTGTATTTCAGCTCATCAGCCGCCGCCTTCGCTTCCCGGACCTTGGCGCGGCTCTCGCCTCCGTCGTAGAACGTCCAGTTGGCGATCAGCGAAAGCTTCCAGTCGTCCATTTTTTCCGGGAAAAATTCGTCTCCTACCTTGGACGCCTCTCCTTCGAATACGAGGTTCGGACCGTTCGAGGCGGCTGCGGCGCGTGCCGAGGCCAACGCCGACCGCATAGCGGAATCGAGAGATTTCATCTCCGGACGTTGACGAATCGCGATTTCTTCGGGGTTCGCAGGCAGGGAAAGCGGAGATGCGAGCGTCTCCGACTCAGGCAGATCATACGCATGGAGCAGGCGATCTCCAACTGCCCGCTCAAGCGCGCTCCACGCCACGTTCACCGCGTTATTCGCACGAATCCGGTTGAGTTCCGCATCCGAAACGGAAACCTGGACGCGCAACACCTCGTTCTTCGCCACGACGCCGTTTCTATAAAAGGCGTCCACTTGCCGCAAGTGTTCCTTCGCGAGTTCGAGCGCCTCCTCGACTACATGCAGTTTCGCTATCGCCCGGTGGAGATCGTAATACGCATTCTGAACGCCGTTCGCCACTGTCTGACGGATCCGTGCGCTCTCCGCCGAATATGCATCAAGCGTCAGTTTCTTCGCCCGAACGGAGTTTTGCACTGCACCGCCGCTGTACAGAAGGTATGACAACGTCACGGCGGCCCTGTACGTTTCCTGGAACCCGGCCTGCGCGTATCCAACCTGATTTCCGCCGATATACACGGGGTGCTTCTGTTCCTGATAGGTGTGCTGATAGAGCATCGCCGCGGCAAGTTTGGGAAGCTCGGAGGCCTTCATCTGATCAAGTCGCGCAGCCGCCTGTTTTTCGCGTTCTATCGACGCCGCTATGGCCGGATTCTTCTGTTCGGCAAGGCGCAATGCTCTTTCCACGGTGAGAATTTCTTTGTCCGCCCAAGCAAGATGCACGTTCGAGAGCACGCAACACGCCAAAACAAGCGCAAAGAGAAGCATCTTCCTTTGTTTCATCAATCTTTCCCCCTAAACAGTCTTCGGACAAGAAACTCCCAGGATCGTTTCGCTTCTTCCGCCGAGACGGAGACGCCGATATTCAAAATGATCCCATGCATAATGAACTCAAACATCGCGACGATGCTCCGGAGCGAAAGAATCTCTCTTTCGTCTTTCCATTTTTCGCCCAGAATCGCGACGAAATCGGAAATCATGGAATTCGACAGGGAAGAAACCAATCCCTTGATTTCGGAATTGTCCCCAATACTCTCGAGTCCGATGCGAATCCAGAGCAACCGGCATTCCGTGTCGGCAATCATTTCATCGATCAGAAGCTTCCCCCTGTCGCTCAGAAAGGCAGGCACGTCGAGAATCGCGGCGTTTCGCGGCAGGATCAGACCCTTGATCCGTTCCGCTTCCGCATTCAATACCGATTTGTAAATATCCCACTTCCCCGAAAAATGCCAGTATATGGCTCCCTTGCTCAATCCCGTTCCCGTGACAATCGAATCGACGCTGGTTCCGTAATACCCCTTCGTCGCAAAGCGGGTACGGGCTACGGAAAGGATCTTCGCCCGTGTTTCAAGTGATGCGTCAGACATTCCATCGACTCCCCCCGCGCTCCGAAGATATAGGAACGATAACACAGACCGATCAGTCGGTCAACAAAAAAAACGAGAGTGCGACATGCACCCTCGTTATCGGACACCTTTTGCGGAAACTATTCCTACTGCTTTTTCGGCATATGGATCGCTTCGTCGCGCGAAGCCAGCGCCGCTTCGGCGAGCGCCTCCCCGATCGTCGGATGCGCATGGATCGTCGTCGCGATTTCGTCCACTGTCGCCTCCAGACGAATAGCGAGCGCGCCTTCGACGATAAGATCCGTCGCGCGCGGACCGACGATATGGAGTCCGAGAATTTCGCCGTATTTCTCGTCCACGACGTATTTTACGATTCCGGAGACATCATTCGCTATCATGCTTTTCGCATTCGCCGCCAGAGGGAAACGTCCGACGCGAACCGCGATCCCCTTTTCCCCCGCCTGACGCTCCGTCAATCCCACGGACGCCACCTCCGGGGACGTGTAGATGGCGCTCGGCGTCGTCCTGTAGTCCATGACGACGTCATGCCCCATGATGTTCTCGGCTGCGACCTCTCCTTCACGGGATGCAACGTGCGCGAGCATTATCGGCGAGGCGCAGTCGCCGACGGCGTAGATTCCGGGCTGCGACGTCCGCATGCGTCCATCGGTGACGATGCGCCCCCGTTCGACGGATACTCCCGCCCGGTCAAGCGCCAGTCCCGACGTGTTTGGTTTCCTGCCGACGCACACGAGGACGCATTCAGCTTCAATCTCCATACGATCGTCCGGAGTATCCACGGCGACGACGAGCCCCTTTTCCGCCTGCCGCACGCTCGTCACCTTGGAAGAAGTGTGGATCCGGACCCCGCGCTGCAGCAGCGTCGCTTTCAGAATGCCGGTTATCTCTTCGTCGATATTCGGCAGGATCTCCGGAAGCATTTCCACAATCGTCAGCGACGTCCCGAAGCTCGCGAAGATGGAAGCGAACTCGACGCCGATGACGCCCCCGCCGACGAGCGTCATGGACTTCGGAATCCGGGAAAGCGACAGAGCTTCCGTGCTCGTGATCACACCCGGAAGGTCAAAACCCGGGACAGGGGGAACGAACGCTTCGGAACCCGTCGCTATGATCGCTGCATCATGCTCTACCTTCTCTTCGCCGCCGTTCGCCGACCTGACGACGATTTCCCCCGACGAAACAAAGGACGCCTCTCCGGCGAGGACGCGCACCCCATTCGAACGCAGAAGCGTCGCCACTCCTCCCGTGAGCGTCTGAACGGCGGCGTTCTTTCGCATCATGAGGGCGTTCCAGTCAACCGATGCGCCGGTGACGGAGATTCCAAGGTCTTTCGCGTGTCCGATCTCGGAATACACTTCGGCGGTGTGAAGCAGAACCTTCGTCGGAATGCAGCCGACGTTCAGGCATGTTCCGCCGATCGGCCCTTTTTCGACCAATGTGACCTTCGCGCCAAGCTGCGCGGCGCGAATGGCGGCGACATACCCCCCCGGACCTCCGCCGATGACCGATACCCGCTTCTCCGCTCCGGCGACGCCCTTCAGAGCACTTTCGGCCGGGGTCCGAGACGGCTCCGCTTGCGGTACGTTCTCCCGGGGGCCGTCGATTGCCTCTCCTCTCGCTCCGATGACGGCGATAGGCGCGGAAACCGGCACGGATCGCCCCGCGGGAACGAGTATCCGTAAAAGAACCCCGTCTTCCTGCGCTTCGACTTCGAACGTAAGCTTATCCGTAGCGACGACAAGGAGAACCTCGCCCTTCCGGACCGGATCTCCAACATTCTTTCTCCACTCGGCCACGTTTCCTTCAGTCATCGTGAGGCCGAGTTTCGGCATGAGCACCTCTTGCGACATCTACGGTCGCACCTCCCTGATCCCTGTGTCGCGAAACACCGGGGCGGGCTCCCGCCCGCCCCGGTCTTGACGCTTTTTACTACGCGAGAAGCAGGTACGGATTTTCGATGATTTCCTTCATGCGGGAAAGGAATCGCGCAGCGTCGGCGCCGTCGAGAATCCTGTGATCCGCCGTGAGCCCGATAATCGTAACGGGGCGTATGGCGACCTGTCCATTCAGGACGACGGCTCTTTCGACGATCGCATTCGTCGCCATGATGCAGGCTTCCGGCGGGTTGATGATCGGGGTAAAGTCCCGGACGCCGAATGCGCCGAGGTTCGTTATGGTGAACGTTCCCCCCTGCATGTCCGCTATCCCGAGCTTGCCGGAACGCGCTTTTTCGACCAACGCGTCGGTCTCTCCGGCAATCTGTGAAAGCGACTTTTTCTGAACGCCCTTCAGGTTCGGCACAAGAAGCCCGCCATCAACAGCCACTGCGACGCCGATATTGACATCGTCGTGCAGGATGAACTCGTCGCCGTCGATCGAAGCGTTCGCCATCGGCATTTCGGTGAGGACGCGGGCGCATATTTTCATGAAAATATGCGTAAACGACAAATGAAGTCCGTTTCCCGAGAACGATTCTTTCAGCGCGTTTCTGAAGGCGATGAGCGCCGTACAGTCGGCTTCCATGTTGTACGTAACGACCGGTATGGTGCGAGAACTCTCCGACATGCGTTCTCCGATAACGCGCCGCATCGGAGAAACCGGAATGCGCCGGTTTCCCCCCGGACGCTGCGTCTCATCTTCCGGCTTCCGAGCGGCCGCAAGCACATCCGCCTTCATGATGCGCTCTTTCCCGCTGAGAGCGGCGACATCAACGCCAAGTTCGTCCGCAATCTTCCTGGCGACAGGCGATGTCTTGACATGCGCTGCATCGGCGGACGCCGCGATTACGTCTTTACGGACGATCATTCCGTCGGGGCCCGTCCCCTTCATGCCGGAAAGAGAGAGTTCGAGTTCGCGGGCGGTCTTTTTCGCCAGAGGAGAAGCAGAAGCTCTGCCGACCGTGGAAGGCGACGCGTTCTTTTCGGCGAGGGACGCCCTTGCGCTTTTTGGCGCGTTCTCAACGGCGCCGACTGACGAAGCGGGCTTTTTCGCAGACGCATTCACGTGCTCGCCCTTTTCTCCAAGATACGCAAGAGTCTCCCCGACAGGGACGTCTTTCCCTTCCGGAACAAGGATCTCAATCAGCACTCCCGTTTCCTGCGCCTCTACGTCGAATGTCAGCTTATCGGTCGCGACAACAAAGAGTATTTCGCCTTTTGTAACCGAATCTCCTTCTTTTTTTCGCCACTGGGCGATATTCCCGGAAGACATTGTCAGACCCAGTTTCGGCATTGTCACTGCTACCGCCATGCGAATCCTCCTTCCAGCCCGGTGTCTCTACAGACTATCCAAGCTTGAGTATTGTCGGTAAAAATGTGGTGATTCCGGGGAAGATCGTAATAAAAGCCAGAGCGATCACCGCCGCGATAATCAGCGGAATCGCCGGCTTTGCGATCTGTTCCATCGTCAGGCCGCTGATATTTGCGCCGACGTACAGATTGACCGCAACAGGCGGAGTAACCTGCCCTATCGCGAGGTTGACCGTCATCATGACGCCGAACCAGATCGGATTCCATCCGAAATGCGCTATGATGGGCAACAGGATCGGAAGGAATACGTAGAAAATGGAAATAGCGTCCAGCAACATCCCCGCAATGAGAAGAATGATATTGATCATCAGCAAAATGACCCTGGGATCCGCCGAAATGCCGAGAAGAACGCCCGCAGCCTTGTCGATGAGGCCGACGGCTGCTCCGACCCACGAGTACAGCCCCGCGCAGGTCACGACGATCATGACGACGGCCGTACCGACGACGGTCGAACTCAATATTTCGTACAGCACCCTGAAGTTGATCGTATGGTACACGAAGACTCCGACGAACAATCCGTAAAACACTGCGACGGCGGCGGCTTCCGTCGGCGTAAAGATTCCGCCGTAAATGCCTCCGAGAATCACGACCGGGGTGAAGAGCGCCCAGAGCGCATCTTTAAAAGCCCGCCAGAGATCCTCCTTGCCGCCTCTCGGCTCTCCGCGGTATCCCATCTTTCGGGAATGCAGATACACGGCTACGGCGATGCACAAAGCGACGAATATGCCGGGAATAACCCCTGCCGCAAAAAGAGCGCCCACAGAAACCTGTGCGAGATCCCCGTAGACGATGAACGCGATGCTTGGGGGGATGACGATGGCAAGTCCGGAAGATACGGACACGACCGCTGTTGCAAATGGTTTGTCGTACCCTCCCTGAACCATTCCCGGTATGAGGATCAAACCTATGGCGGCGACGGTCGCGGGACCGGAGCCGCTCACGGCGCCCCAGAAGGTTGCGACCGCGACGGTGGCGATCGCAAGGCCGCCGGTGACGTCACCGACAACTTCTTTTATAAGGGTAATGATTCGTTCCGCGATGCCGGCCTTTTCCATGATGATCCCGGCCAGTACGAAGAACGGGATCGCCAGAAGCTGGAACTTCGCAATGCCCGCGAAGAAATTGTACGAAACCATCGGAAACCCCAGTCCCCAGTTCCATGCGATGATGAATGAGGCTCCGCCGAGAGCGACGGCTATCGGTATTTTTATCAGGAGAGGGCACAGAAAGATAATAAGCGTCCAGAACGCAGGATCAGAAAAAAAGTCTGCCATAACCGGCCCCCCTAGTATTCATTTTTTCGAAGCGTCGCAATCGCGGCCTCGAGGATTCGTATGACGATCAACCCCGAGACGAGCGGTGTCGCGACGGTATAGAAATAGACAGGGATGGCGAGCGATTCGGTTGTCACCCCGAGAGCGATTTCGTCCGCAACTTCAAGGTATCCCATGTATCCGAGCACACAGAAGAAAGCGAGCGTGACGATTGTTGACACAATGAAAAAGAGCTTTCTCACAGCTCTCGGACAGAGATCGTAGAACATGGTCAGGCTCAGATTCGCCCCCTGCTTGAACGCCATGGAGGTCCCGAGCATGACGCACCAGACGAACAAATTGACCTCCAGCTCTTCGGTGAAGGAGAATGAATATGACGTCAGATAGCGGACAACGACATTCACGAAAGCCACGGAGACCATCACAAAAACCATAATCGATCCGACAAGTTCTTCCAGGTGATCCCAGATCTTTTTCAACATGGCCCTATAACCCCTTCTCAGGGGGCGGAGGAGACGTTCCCCCCCGCCCTCATGCGATTTTTCGTATTACTTTACCTTCGCCATATCCTCTTCGGCGGCCTTGATCAGCTCTTCGCCGAGTTCCTTCCGCCACTTTTCAGCGACAGGCTTCGTCTTTTCGGCGAAGGCCTTGATCTGCTCCGGCGTCAGGATGGTCACTTCCATGCCGGCCTTCTTGAGCGCAACATAGGGGTCGGTAATCTCGGGGACCTTTTTGATGCTCTGGAGGTACTTCAGGGAGATGTCGCCGTCGAGCCCGACGCGCGCGAGGGCGGTTTCATACTTCGAAGCCAGATCGACACACTCCTGGATCATCTTCTGATCCTTCTCGGGGAAGGATTTCCAGACGTCGGGGTTTACGCAGAAGAGCAACGGGTCGATGACATAGTGCCAGTCGGTCATGAACTTGTGATACTCATGAATCTTCAGCGGGAAGAAGATGCTGATGGGGTTCTCCTGGCCGTCGACAACGCCCTGCTGGAAGGCGGTCGTGGCTTCCGCCCAGTTCATGTTGATCGGATTCGCGCCGAGCGCGTTATAGGTGTCGATATAGATCGGGCTTCCGACGACGCGGATTTTCAAGCCTTGAAGATCCGCGGGCGTCACGACCGCCCGTTTGCTGTTCGTCAGTTCGCGGAAACCGTTTTCGCCCCATCCGAGGAATTTCACGCCCTTATTCTCGACGGCGTCGATCAGCATTTTTCCGGACTTTCCGCCCTTGATCGCGTCGACCGCCTTGAACCGATCGGGCTGGGAAGCAACGAAGAACGGCATCGCGGTCAGATTCAGCTCCTTGACCTGCGGCGACCAGTTGATAACGGACTGCAGCGCGAAATCGATCGCTCCGTTCCGGAGAAGCAGAAACGCGGACGTCTGCTTGCCCGCGGACAACTGCGACCCGAAGTAGACCTTGACGTTGATCTTTCCTTCGGATTTCTCCTTCACGAGATCCGCAAAGTACTGCGCTCCCATACCCCAGGCAGTCGCGGGCCCCGGGACGACATCCATCTTGTACTCGGTCTTGTACCCGGCAGCTATCGCCGGAACGGCAAGCGCACACAACAGAGTCATTGCAATCGCCAGAGCTATCCCTTTCCGCATAACGATTCCCCCCTGTGATGTAATTGAGATGGTGTTCGACTTTCCTGAAACGCTTCTACTCTTCCCCAGCGTATCACCTCCGGTTTCGTATCGCGATCCGATCACCTCAAAAGAACCGGCCCTGAAAGCGTGTCACGCAAAGACCTTTCGTACGCCCGCGACAATCGTGTCCGTCGTTACCCGGTATTCCTTCTCCAGAATTCGCGCGAAGGGGACGGGGGTGAAGGGAGATCCGACGCGAACGATCGGGGCGTCGAGGC
>CAYVKE010000125.1:0-8770 GCA_964451935.1 uncultured Synergistaceae bacterium
TCATCCTCGGGCTCGCCCTCGCGCTGTTCCTGTTCGCGATCCTGCGTGCGGCGTCGCGGCAGCGTTCCTGCGGCGTCTGCGTCGGGGCGCGCGACATCGCGATCCGGGCGTCCTTCGGCGTCGCGATCCTCGCGCTCGCCGCATATGTCTTCATCGGCTACCGCGGCATCCCATACCCCGTCGCGCTGCTCATCGCGCTGATTCTCGCGGGCGCGTTCATGCTCTCGAACACCCGGCTCGGGCGGCGGATCTACGCGACCGGCGGAAACCGGGAGGCCGCGCGGCTCTCCGGGATCAACGTCTTCCGCGTGGAACTCACGGTCTACGTCATCGTGACGACGCTCGCGGCCGTCTCGGGAATCCTGCTCACGTCGCGGCTCAACGGCGCGAACCCGAATCTCGGGAACATGTTCGAACTCGATGCGATCGCGTCCGTCATCATCGGCGGGACGAGCCCGACGGGCGGCGTCGGAACGATCGGCGGAACCGTCGTCGGCAGCGTCCTGATCGGCGTCATGAACAACGGAATGAGCCTTCTCGGCGTGAGTTCGTTCTATCAGCTGATCATCAAGGGGTTCATCATCATCGTGGCCGTGTGGTTCGACGTGATGAACAAGCGGAGGAAGGTCTGATGCGCGCCATCGGCGTGGATGTCGGCGGACACAAGGTCGCGGCCGCGCTCGTCGAGGACGGCCGGATCCTGCGGCGGATCGAGGAGCCGACGGCTCCTCCGCTCACGCCCGACGTCGTCGCGCCGCAGATCGGGCGGATCGTCGCCGCGCTCGGATCGGGCGACCGTCTTCCCGTGGGCGTCGGATTCCCCGGCGCGCTCGATGCGGAGCGGGAGCGCGCGCATGTCGTCCCGAACCTTTCCGGATGGGTCGGAGCGCCGATCCGCAGGATCCTGTCGGACGCGGTCGGATCTCGCGTCGAGGTCGAGAACGACGCGAACTGCTACGCGCTCGGCGAGGGGTGGGCCGGCGCCGCGACGGATCTTCGGGACTACGTGGTCATCACGCTCGGGTCGGGTGTCGGGGGCGGCGTCGTCCTCGGGGGGCGGCTTCTGCGGGGAAGCCGCGGCATGGCCGGAGAGCTGGGGCATATCGTCGTCGGAACGAACGAACCGTGCGGGTGCGGCGGAATGGGCCATGTCGAGGCGATCGCGGGCGCCAACGCAATCGAGCGGGAAGCCGCGCTGTGCGGCTTCCCGCCCGACGTGAGGATTCTCTGGAGGGACCGGAGCAACCCGCTCGTCAGCCCCATCTGGGACCGGGCGTTCGATGCGCTCGGCAAGGCCGTCGCGACCGTCGTCCATCTGTTCGATCCCGAAGCGGTCATCGTCGGCGGCGGCATGAGCCGGGGCGAGGGGTTCGTCGACGCGCTGCGCGAATGGACGAAGCGTTTCCTGTCGGGCCCCTACCTCGACATCCTGGACCTCAGGACGAGCGCGCTCGGAAACGACGCCGCCCTGATCGGGGCCGCGTCGCTCACTCGAGGCACGGACATTCCAGCCCCCACAGGAGCGCCCGGTCGCGGTCGGTGATCTCCCAGACGCGGCGGTGAAGCTCCTCCATCAGGCGCGGGTTGCGCAGGATCTCCATCTTCTCCTGCGCGCCGAGGGATCGCGGCCCGAGCGTCAGCGCGCGTTCCAGAAGCTCCGCCGTTCTCTCGGGATCGGCCGCGGCGGGCCGCGCGGCCGTGATCGTGCTGTAGCGCAACGCCAGAGAGCGATGCAGCGCGTTGAGCTTCGGATCGACGACGGCCCGGATGAAGCCGGACTGCCGCGGGATCGGAAGCGGTGAATAGGGGGCCGGCAGCGCCATATTGCGGTCGAGTTCGCGGAGGACCTTCGGGCGTTCCGTTTCCTCGGGGATCAGGAAGAGTCCCGCGTTGCGGGCGCTCTTTCCGAGCGACGTGCGGCTCGTGAAGACCGAAATCGGGCCCGAGAACGCGAGCGAGAAGAGGATCGGCGAGATCCACCAGAAGAAGGTCGGATTGAACAGGTAGAGAACGCCGCCCCACAGGATTCCGGCAAGCATGCCCCACCAGTGGACGTCCATCGCGTCGGTCCACGAGGTGCCGCGGTCGTCGCGCGTCTGCGTCCCCCAGCCGACCGCCCTGCCGAGAAGCGTGCCGACGACGAACGTGCTGTGGAAGAGCATCCGGATCGGCGCGAGCAGCGTGGACAGCACGACTTCGAGAAGGACGCCCGCGCTCAGGCGGGCGACTCCGCCGTATTTCGCGGCGTCCCCCCGGATCGCGGCAAGCAGGATGCTGAAGAGCTTGGGCAGGAAGAGCACGACGGCCGTCGATGCGAGCAGCGTGATCGCCCAGTGGGGGTACCAGACGGGCCATTCGGGGAAGAGCGTCTTCGCGCCGGAGAAGTACTTGGGTTCGAAGAGGACCTCCGCGATCGCCTCGGCCGAGCTGACGATCAGGAACAGCAGCCAGAGCAGCGCCGAGCCGTAGGACATGATCCCGTTGATGAAGAGCGCGCGGTGCGCCGGGAAGAAGCCGCGCGTGAAGAGCAGCCGCATGTGCTGGAGGTTCCCCTGGCACCAGCGGCGGTCGCGCTTGAGTTCGTCGAGAAGCGTCGGCGGCGTCTCCTCGTAGCTTCCCCTGAGGTCGTAGGCGAGCCAGACTCCGTATCCGGCGCGGCGCATCAGCGCAGACTCGACGAAGTCGTGGCTCAGGATGTCGCCCCCGAGCGGTCCCTTGCCCGGAAGGCGCGGAAGCTCGCAGTAGCGCATGAACGGCTCCACGCGGATGATCGCGTTGTGCCCCCAGTACTGGGCGTCGCCGAGCTGCCACCAGTGGAGCCCGGCGGCGAACATCGGTCCGTAGACGTGGTTGGCGAACTGCTGGGCGCGGGCGATGAGCGACTCCCGGTTCACGCCGGCGGGCGGGGTCTGCAGGATGCCGATATTGGGGCGCCGCTCCATGATCTGCACGATCCGGACCATCGTCGTCCCCTCCATGATGCTGTCCGCGTCGAAGACGATCATGTAGCGGTAGTTCTTTCCCCAGCGGCGGCAGAAGTCCGCGACGTTGCCGCTCTTGCGCTTGATGTTGGAGCGGCGCTTGCGGTAGAAGATATGTCCGAAGGCGTCGAGCGACGAACAGAGGTCGTACCACGCCTCCTCCTCCGTCACCCAGACGTCCGGGTTCGTGGAGTCGCTCAGGATGAAGATATCGAAGCGCTCTCCCTGTCCGGTCTCCGCGAGCGTCTCGTACGTCGTCCGGACGCCCGCCATGACGCGATCGACGTCCTCGTTGTAGATCGGGATCAGGATCGCCGTCCGCGCGTCAGGGTCGGGAAGATCGAGCGGAAGATCCCGTACGGCTTCGGTCACGGAGAGGCTGTTTTTGCCGCGCAGCAGCACGAAAAAGCCCAGAAGCGCCGTCCAGAAGCCGATGGAGATCCACGCGAACAGAATCGCGAAGATCACGACGAGCACGATCTCGAGCGGGGTCCCTCCCTTGTGGGGGAGAATCTGCGACATGGTTCGGCTCGCGATGAATGTCGGGAAGATCACGAGCGCGATCAGGAGGATGCGCCGCCAGCTTGCGCTCCGGTTCCAGGAGACGGTCAGCCTTTCGAGCGAAGGCATGGACGCGGCCTCACTTTCCGGCTTCGGGACCGAACAGATCCCGGAGCCACCGGCGGATGAAACGGATCGCCGACGTTCGCCACGGAGAGCGGTCGAACCTGCGGGGCGCCATGGTCCCGCGGTTCAGCGACGGCAGCGACGAGATGAACACGCCCTCCTCGTCGACGATTCCGCGGTCGAGCCCCCGTTCGTGGAGCAGCGCGCGCAGCGCGCGCATGGATTCCTCTACGGACGCCGGTCCGCTCCGTTCCAGCGACCGGAGCGCGAGTTCCAGCCCCCCGAAAGGGGGGAGATTCATCGCCCGGACGTACAGCAACACGCGGTCCCGGGCGATCTGCCATCCTTGTTGTTCCCGTTCCGTCGCCGCAGACATTCGCGTCGCCTCCTACGGTTGCAGATCGTAGACCCAGGTCGCGGTCAGCGGGTCCGGGAGGTTCTCTCCCTTTTTCAGAAGCGCCTTCAGGCGGATCGGGGGTTTCGACGTCGGAAGGACGCCCTTGAGCCGGTCGGCGTCGATCTGGACCTGCAGGAAGAGCCGCCATCCGCCCGTCGCCTCGTTTTTCTGAAGCTGTTTTTCCGTGAGTTTCGCCCCGTCGCCGACCGTGACCACGCTGGTCAGACCGGCGTCCGCCGGAAGGTCGGAAAGCGCTCTACCCTCGAAGTCGATGACGAAGCGCCGCATCGACTCGTCCTTCAGCTTGATCGTCCGCGTCGCCGCGGGAATCCCGAGCGGGATGAATTCCTCGTCCGGAGCGAACCACGTCATCCGGTAGGAGAACGGTTCGGGCTGGAGGAGCGGCCGCTTGACCTCGATCGTCTTCCCGTCCGCGTCCATGCTCACGGGGTTCGCGGGCGCCCAGAACGACACGATGTTGTCGTTGATCTCCGAGTCGGTCGGGATCTCGATGAGTTCGACGCGCCCCTGCCCCCAGAGCCCCTTCGGTTCGATCCAGACGGAGGGGCGCAGCTCGTAGCGCGCCTCGAGGTCCTGATAGTGGTCGAAGCGCGTGTCCGCCTGCATGAGCCCGAATCCGGCCGGATGGGTCATCGGGAAAGCCGCGATCGTCAGCCGGCGCGGGTTTTCGATCGGACGCCAGAGCCATTCGCCCTCCTGCGTCTTCATGAGAAGGACGTCCGAGTCGTGGACCTCGGGACGATAGTCGCCGGGCATTCCGTTGGTCGACTCTCCGAAAAAGAACATGCTTGTGAGCGGCGCGAGCCCGACCTTCGCGATGTCCTTCCGCCGGAAGAGCACGCCGTCGACGTCCACGACGGTCCGTTTCCCGGGCGTGACGACGAATTTGTACGCGCCTGCGCAGCTCGGACTGTCGAGCAGCGCGAAGAACTCGAATGCCGCATCGCCGGGACGGGGCGTCACGAGCCAGTATTCGCGGAAGTAGGGGAACTCCTCGCCTGAGGGCAGCCCCGTGTCGAGTGCGAGCCCGCGCGCGGAAAGCCCGTACTGGAGTCCGGCGCTGACGGCGCGGAAGTAGCTCGCGCCGAGGAACGCGATGACTTCGTCCCGGTACTTCGTCGTATTCATGGGTGCGTGGATGCGGAATCCCGAGTAGTTCAGCGTCGCGTGCGCCACCTTGTCGGCGAAGTCGTTGTCGCCGTACTCGAACATATCCGTCGAGAAGGGCAGGGGGCGGACGCCTTCGCCGTCAACGAGGCTGATCCGCACCGTCCTGTTGTACAGCAGCCCCGGGTGGAAGAACTGGGCCTCGAAGGGAGAGTCCGCGTCGCGCCAGAGCGCATGGTCCTTCCGGAAACGGATCTTGCGCCACTGGTCGTAGCCGATGCGCAGCAGGAACTCCGGAACCTGGCCGCTCGGGTCCTGGAACGGCTCTGCAGCCAGCGCGCGCGCTTTCGCCGCGACGGACGCAAGGTCGAAGACCGGCGGAGTCGGAGTCGGCGCGGGGGTCGGAGTCGGTTCGGGAGTCGGGGTCGGCGAGAGTTCGGGAGTCGGCGCAGACGTCGGCGAGGGCGTGACCGACGCCGCAGCCTGTCCCGCGGGCCTGTCCCCGGAAGCCTTCCCCTTCCCCGCGGCGCTTTCGCCGCAGGACGCCAGCGCCAGAAGAATGACGAGGCTCGATGCAAACAACGCGTACACGGTGCGATTCGATCGTTCTGAATGAAACACGGATGCTCTCCTCCCGCGACGGGCCGACTGTGAAACGGGCCCTCGTGCAACCAAATATATTATGTCACTTCGGCGGACTTTTAAAGGGGGTTCCCCCCTGTTCGCGCGTTGTCCGGTGGGGTACCATAGACGCGTCGCCGGTTGCGACGACGTCATTGGTCTGGAGAGTGTCCGATTGAAAAAGATCCTTCTCTTCTGCATCCTCGCCTGCGCGGCCGTTGCGGGATGGCTGTTCCTGCGCCGGTCTGCGCCGGCGCCCCTGGAGTACCGAACCGGAGCCGTCGAGCGCGGGGCGGTCGTTATGGTCGTCCGGGCGACCGGAAAGGTGAATGCGGTGAGCCTCGTCGAGGTGGGAACGCAGGTTTCGGGGACCGTCAGCGAGATATTCGCCGATTTCAACGATCCCGTGAAGGCCGGGCAGATCATCGCCCGGATCGATCCGGCGCTTCTGAACGCCCAGGTGGAACAGGCGGGCGCCAATCTGCAGCTTGCGCGCGCGGGCGTTCTGCGCGCCCGCGCGGTGCTCGAAGAGGCGCGGCGGACGAGGGACCGGAACCGGGTGCTCGCCGCGAAGAAGCTCATCTCCGAGAGCGACATGGACACGTCGGAGATGCAGTTCCGGTCGGCGGACGCGGGCCTCGCGGAGGCCGAGGCCAAGGTCGCGCAGGCCGCGGCGGCGCTCCGCCAGTCGGAGACGAACCTTCGCTACACGCGAATCGTCTCGCCCGTGGACGGCGTCGTGATCTCGCGAAAGGTGGACGTCGGGCAGACCGTGGCCGCGAGCTTTCAGACGCCGACGCTCTTCACGATCGCGCGGGACCTCACGAAGATGCAGATCGACGCGAGCGTCGACGAGGCGGACATCGGGCGCGTCCGCGAAGGGCAGAACGTCGAGTTCACGGTGGACGCGCACCCCGACGCGACGTTCGCCGGCAGGGTCGTCCAGGTGCGGCTTGCGCCGACGACGGCCGAAAACGTCGTGACCTATACGGTCGTGATCCACGTGGACAACCCGCATTTCCGGCTCAAGCCGGGGATGACCGCGAACGTCTCGATCATCACGGACCGGCGCGCGGACGTCGTGAAGGTTCCCGGAGCGGCGGTCCGTTTCGTCCCCCGTGGAAAGGACGCACGCACGCAAACCGTCCGCGGGACGGACGGGAAGAAGGCGTCCGCGGTCTGGATCCTGAAAGACGGTTCGCCGGAACCGGTTCCGGTTGTCACCGGAATTTCGGACGGGCTCTTCGTCGAGATCGTCTCGGGCGACGTCCGTCCGGGGCAACAGGTGATCGTATCGGAGACCCGGCCGCGAAAGAACGCGACCCGGAGCCCCTTCTGACGATGCGAACGCACGGGATCGGCGCGACGCAGCTTTCCCGCACCGCGCTCCGGGCGCTTCGGGCCAACCGGGCGCGGAGCATCCTGACGATGCTCGGCGTCATCATAGGCGTCGCGGCCGTGATCACGATGATGGCGGTCGGAACCGGGGCCAAACGCAGCATCGAGGGGTTCATCGCCGGGGTGGGCAGCAACCTGCTCATCATCATGCCGGGAACGGCGTCGACCGGGGGCGTCCGTCTGGCGGCCGGATCCGGCGCGAGCCTCACGCTCGACGACGCGGACGCGATCCTCCGGGAGTGTCCGTCCGTCGCGGACGTCGCCCCGGACCGGAGCGGCAACGCGCAGATCGTCGCCGGGAACGCGAACTGGAACACCTTCGTTCTCGGAACGACGGACGCGATGCTCCGCGTGCGGAACTGGACGGTCGCCTCGGGGCGCTCGCTGACGGACGAAGACGTCCTCGCGTGCGCCAAGTTCTGCGTCCTCGGGGCGACCGTCGCGAAAAACCTCTTCGGCTCCGACGATCCCATCGGCCGACAGGTGCGGATCAAGAAGGTCCCGTTCACGGTCGCGGGCGTTCTCGAACCGAAGGGGGAGACGCCCTGGGGCGGCGACCAGGACGATCTCGCCTTCGTCCCGGTCACGACGGCGCAGCGCCGCCTGTTTCGTTCGGTCATCCCCGGCTTCGTCCGGCGGATCACCGTTCAGACCGAAGCGCCGGAAGACCTCGAACCGGCCGAACGCGAGATCCGGGCGCTCCTGCGCCAGCGCCACAGGACGCCCGAGGGGGGGGACGACGACTTCACGATCCGAAACCTCACGCAGATCCTCGAGACGGCCGCGGAGTCCACGCGCGTCATGTCGCTCCTTCTCGGGGCGGTGGCGTCCGTCTCGCTGCTCGTGGGTGGGATCGGCATCATGAACATCATGCTCGTCTCGGTCACGGAGCGCACGCGCGAGATCGGAATCCGCATGGCCGTCGGCGCGCGCCGCAGCGACATCCGCTTCCAGTTCCTCGCCGAGGCGCTCATGCTCTCGCTCTTCGGCGGCGTCATCGGCATCGGGGTCGGAATCGCCGCGTCGAACGGACTGACGTCCGCGTTCGACTGGACCACGGAGATCACACCGGAGTCCATCGCGCTCTCGTTCGGCTTTTCGGCGGCCATCGGCGTTTTTTTCGGCCTGTATCCCGCGTGGAAGGCGTCGTGCGCGTCGCCGATCGAGGCGCTTCGCTATGAATGATCCTTTCGTACGTCCGTCGGTTCGTGAAACGGGAAGGAGGAACACTACAGTGATTCGTCGTTTCGCCCTGTTTGTCGCTGTTGTCGCGTTCGCCGCCGCGCTCGGCGGACTCTCTCTTGCCGAAACGTCGGCGGCCGGGAGGAGCGTTCCGGAGCAGGAAATCCTGGCCGACAGCCTCTTCCGCGATGCGGCCGCGCTCGATTCGGACGCGGTTTCGGAAATCGCCGCCATCTATCGCCGGGTCGCGGAGGAGTGTCCCGATACGGAATACGCGCGGGAAGCCCTCTGGAACCTGTCGTCGCTCGCGATGGAGAAGACCCCTCCCGACTGGAAGGAGGCCGCCGCCTCGCTCGAACTCTTCCTGAAGCGCTACCCCGACGCGCCGGACGCGGCCTCCGTGGTCGAGCGGCTGCTGCTCGTGTACGGGGAGTCG
>CAYVKE010000126.1:0-8614 GCA_964451935.1 uncultured Synergistaceae bacterium
ACCATATCAGGTCGAATTCGTCGTTCTGGAAGGGCAAATCGTCCATCGACCCGACGACGCCGCGCACCCTGTTCTGGAAACCGAGTTTTCCGGTTCGTGCGTTCAGCGCAGCGATCGATCCGGCGTACAGGTCGAGAGCGGTGATGCTTGCTTCCGTATTCTGCGCCAGAACCATCGTCTGGGCGCCTGTGCCGCAGCCCAGATCGGCGATTTTTGTCGTGTCCGGGAGGTTGCCGACAAACCCCAGCGCCTTGATCGTGTGCTCGGGGCTGCCGGGGCCTTGCCGCTCGAATCCCGCGAAATATTCATTGATGAGGTTGAAATCGAATTCGTTGATTTTTATGTCGTCCATTGTCATGCTCCTTCTGTTTTGGGTGTTCGCCGCGCGCATTCCCGCGGGGAGGCGTTTCGTTCGATAAACCTGTCGACGTGCTCCGCCAGGAGTTTTGCGGCCTCGCTCTTGTCCGGCGCAGCGTCCGAAATGCTGATCAGCAGGAAAAACGGCGCGTAAAACTCGATCGCAAGCTGCTTCGGGTCGCTTGTGCGCCAGACGCCCTGTTCCATCATTTCGCGGAACAAATCCTCCATGTAACTGACCGGCCCGCGCGCAAAGCATTTTTGATACAGCTCGGCCATTTCCGGGTTTCGGTATTGCTCCAGCGTCAACATTTTCCGGAAATCACGGGCGAATTCGTCCTTCGTCAAGAAATGAAACTGCGCCTCGATGAACGCCCTGATGTGATCTACGGCGGTGTTGCGGTAGGCCGACGGCGACGCGTCGAATGTCTCCTCCGGAACGTCATATCGCTTCGCCCGTTCAGCGTCTATCCGATACATGCGTTCCACGATGCTGTCGAATATATCCCGCTTGTTCCTGTAGTGCTTGTACAAGGCTCCCTTCGTGATGCCGAGTTCCCCTGCGATATCGCTGACCGAAGCGGCCTCGTATCCGTCCCGCGCGAACAGACGAAGCGCGGCGTGCAAGATGTTCTCCTTCGTGTCGTGCATCCGGGCCTCCTCTCCATGAAGCAAACGATCGTTTACCAGCATTCTAGTCAACGATCGTTCACCTGTCAATAGCGCAGTACAGAAATACCGCCCAATCGGACACGATGGGCGGTATTTCTGTACTGCGATTGCGTGTGCTTTATTCCGTTGCCTTGTGCGGGGTTATTTCGCGATCACGTACGCATCGAACGCCTCGCCGACCTTCACGCCGTCGCCGCCGTCAGCGCTTGCGCGGATGCCGCGGCCCTCCATCTTTTCGGGAGTGACGTTCACGAGAAGGAACGAGCGGAAGCGGTTCTCCTCGATCACGGGCCGATTGCCGCTGAAGTGATGGGGATCGTTGCCGGCGCGATAGTTGTTGCCGATGCTGGCGGCCTCGACGTAATTCACGCCGTTGATGAGATAGCGCTCGTAGACGTGCGAATGTCCGAAGCTCACGGCGTTCACGCCGTTCTTCTCGTAGATCGGGCGAAGTACGGTCCAGCAGAGGTCGCCGTGCGGATAGATGGCCATGTCGCCGCTGACGGGGTCGGTCAGCGGTTCGGAGAAGGGCGTCCAGCCATCGGCGCCCCTGTTGAGCATGTGCCAGTGTTGCGTGACCCATATGTAGCGGGTCTTCTTTTCGGCAAGGTCCTTCTCGAGCCAGCGGACCTGCGGACTGTCAGAGGTGATGTCGTCGAGCGGGAACCAGCCCGGCGCCTCGAAGCCGTTCCACGGATGCCATCGGATCACCGAGAGAGACACGATGTGCAGGTCGCCGAAATCGGTCGAATACCAGTGCTTGCCGTTGCGCTGCGCCTGCTGCTCGGGGTAGAGGGGACGGAAGAGCTGGAGGTAGATCGACAGGGTCTTGAGTTCCGGTTTCTGCGCGAGGGTCTTGTCCGTCCAGATGCGCTGGTCGTCGGCTTCGTGGTTTCCGGGGCACGGGAAGAAGGGGACGTGTTGCAGCAGTCGTGCGCCGCCTTCGGTCTGCTGCATGGTCGGGAACCACTCCTTGCCCTTCTCTTTCGGATCGACGAAGCACCCCTCGACCGGGAACCACTCGCCGGCTTTCCACGGCGTGTTCTGGAAGTCTCCGTTGTAGATGATGCACTGCGCTCCCTGCTGCCCCGCGAGCCGGACGGTGTCACGGATCTGGGCCTTTTGCTGCAGGTCGGAAAGCAGGATCAGCGAGAACGCCTTCCCCTGTTCGGGCGCGGTCCGGAAGTCGTATTGCCGTCCTTCGATCGTTTTCGATCCGAATTTCGTCATGACGCGGTAGTGGTAGGTCGTCGCGGGCTTGAGCCCCGTGAGCGTCGCGATGTGCTGGCGCACCGGGAGTTCGGGGTTCTTCGCGGGATCGGGGTCGTAGCCGTCGGGCCGGGCGGACGTCCGGATCCCCTTGATTTCGTAGGGCTTCGCGACGACTGTGGCGCCCAGAGAAGCGGCTTCTCCGAATTCGACCCACGTTTCCGCGGGCGAGTCGGTGAGCCAGCAGACGTTCATTTCCGTCGCGGGCTTCAGTGTCAACAGATAGGGTTCCGTGAAGACGACTCCGGCCGCGAGCGCCGGAACGGCGAGTGCGAAAAAGAGCGCCAGCGTTGCACAAATCTTTCGCATACTGATACCTCCCAGGGATGAAGTTCGAGGACGGGCCTCGTTGCTTCAATGCTACTTTGGGAGGGTGACGACATGATTGCGCAAGCGTATCGGGAGGGCAACATCGCTCCCCGAAGACGGCTGCGCCGAACGGTCCGTTTTCGGCAGCGTGACCGCGAGGACGGTTCCCCTTCCGGGCGATGACCGGTACGCGAAATGTCCTCCGAGGAATTCCGCGCGCTCGCGGGCGCCGTTCAGTCCGCGCCGGCCTTCGGCGCGGAGCAGGTCGGGCGTCAGGCTTCGGGCGTCGAACCCGCAGCCGTTGTCATGGACATACAGCCGATATGCGCCGCCTTCCCGCTCCCGCACCCGGATCGTTGCGGCGGAGGCCTTGCCGTGGCGGACGGCGTTGGATACTCCCTCCTGGCAGATGCGGAAGATCGCGAGCGTGCGTTCCGGGCCCGGGTCGGAGTCAAGACGGACGTCCGCCTCGACGGAAACGCCGTGTTGGCGGCTCAGGCGCTCCGCCAGCTCTTCGAGGCATCTGACGGGCCCGAGGGAGAGCCAGGGGGGGGAGAGGGCGTCGCAGACGCTTCTGAGGTCTTTCACCGCGGAGTGGGCGATCTCCTCCGCGAGCGCGAGGTGGCCCCCGATCCGTCGCTCGTCTTTTTCGAGAGACGCCATCTGGATGCGCTGGACGAGCGCCGACACGATCTGGACCGGTCCGTCGTGGATCTCGCGGGCGAGGCGGCTGCGCTCCTCTTCCTGCGTTCGGACGAGATCGCCGAGGTACCGGCTCTGAAGCGCCTCTTTCTCGACGGCCTGTTTCGCGAGTTCCGTCAGCGCGCAGCGGAATTCCCGAACCTCGTCCATTTCAAGGGAAAGAAGTCCGTTCGGCGCGTCGTGAGGGCGGGGGATGTCCCGGCCCCATCGCAGGGAGCGGATCTCCTCGGCGAGCGCGTGGAGCGGGGAGAAGAGCCATCGTTTGAGAAGCTGCAAAAACGCGATGCAGAAGAGGGCCGTTCCTAGGGCGTACATCGCGACGTGCAGGGCGAGGACGCCCTTTCCTGCTCTCCAGGCATGGAAGGAGACGGACGCCGCCGCGAGGACGTCCGGATTGTTCGTCGGCTGAACGGCGACGGCGCTTGTCTCGAAGTCGCGCGATCCGTCCCGAACGATGATCGCGGGCTTTCCCGGAGGCGTCCCGAGGGAGTTCCGCAGGACCTCGCCCCCTTTCGACGCCCACAGGACTTCCCCCGATCTCCGGAGAAGCGCCGCGCGCCCCGGAATGACCGAGGGCTTTCGGGCCGTCCCAGCGTCGCCGGGGGCCGAATCGTCGAGGAAGGCTTCGTACGCGGCCAGGTCGCCCGTGCGGTTCCCGTCGAAACAGGAGCCCACGTCGCGCGCGAGGGCGGCCGCGTAGTCGGCGATTTCGCCGCGAAGCGAGATTTCCTGCCACAGAACGATGGCCGACGACAGGAGGAACAGAAGCGTCATGGGGATGATAGCGGCGAGGTACAGCAGGCGGAGAAGCCGCTTTTTCACGAAGGCCGTTCGCGGGGCGGTCATGGCTGGGGGGCGTCCAGCGCGCTGGCCTGGAGCAGCTCATCGACCGTGAAGACGCCGTATTTGAGCCCCACGAGAAGCGCCTCGCCCTTGCTGCGGCACTGGAATTTGTCGTAGATGGATGTCAGGTGGGCCTGCACCGTGCGCTCCGTGATCGAGAGCTTTCCGGCGACGTCCTTGATGGAGAATCCCCGCGAGATCAAGAGGAGCACTTCGCGTTCCCGCGCGGTCAGCGCCTCGGGGGCGGACTCCCGTTCCCGGAGCGCGTCGCCCGCGTTCGGGTCGAGATAGATTCCTCCGGCGAGCACCCGGTCGATCGCGGCCGACAGCTCCCGGATCGCGCTCGTCTTCAGGACGAAGCCCGACGCCCCCGCCATGAGGGAGGCCATGACATAGGAGCGCGCGTCGTAGGACGTCAGCATGATCACGCGGGTCCGAAGGCCCGACGCGCGGATCCGCCGCGTCACGGCGACGCCGTCTTCGCCGGGCATCCGGATGTCGAGAAGCGCGATGTCGGGCGTCCGTTCGCGGATGATGTCCCATGCCCGGACGCCGTCTTCGGCCTCGCCCAGAAGCGCGTACGCGCCGTTTTCCCGGATGAACCCCGCCAGCCCGGACCGCGTCAGCGGATGATCGTCCGCCACGATGATCGATATCGCCATCGGCGCTCCCTCCCTTTCGACATGCCTGTGAAGGACTCCAATTATCCCCTCTTTTTCCGGCGGGCGCATGGAACATTTATACAGGTCGGCTCGTGCGGCTTCATGCCATGCGGAGGGCGTCGGGACTTCCTACAATGTGCCCGCTCGCCGGGAAATCCGGGAGCGGCTCCCGGACAGCGCGGACGAAAGCCACGCAAGACGGCGGGGAAGGCGGGGATATCGAACAGTGCGGCCGAAAAATCGGCGGGGCGGATTCGCGCATCGGGAATATCTCGATATCATACGAAGAAAGCGAGGCACTATGACATGAACATTCGAACGTACCGGACTGCGGGATTTGCGGGACTTCTGGCGGGAATCGCGGCGTTTGGGGCGATGGTGTTTCTGAAGGTGCTTTTCGGCTACCCGGACATCATCCGGGCCGAGCCCGCCGTCATTCTCCACAGGCTGGCGGAGCGGATCGGCACGGTTCCGCTCGTGTATTACTTCGGCATCGGAATGTCGGGGGTGCTCATGGGCGCGTTCTACATCCACCTCTACAAAATCGCGCGTTCGGCCGGGGACGAGGATTTCGCGCCGTACGGCTGCTTCTGCGGCGCGACGGCGGGGACGCTCCTATTCGTCGGCATCCTGCGCTACGCGTTCCTGTTCCCGCTGCTCGCGCTCCAGCGCGAGGCGAATCCGGGAAACGCGGTGCTTATCGAACATATTTTCTACGCGATGAACATGTATGTCGGCAATTCGGTCGCGGAGCACGCGCAGTTCATCTTCTCCGGCATCGCGATCTACATGATGGGGCGATCGATCCTCCGGTACAAGTATGTCCCCGCGGCGAACGGGTATTTCGCGCTGGTCGCTTCCTTCCTGCTCTTCTACGGCAGCGCGGAGCCGTTCGGCCTCCCGCTCGCCTTCGCGGTCAACCGAATCGCGAGCGCCGCGATGGTTCTCTGGCTGTTCTTCATGGGCGTATCATTCCTGCGGAAGCGCTCCGTTTGAATCTTTCATGAAGGACAAGGACATGAGGATTATGCCGGGAAAGAGAAAGTTGTTCATGGCGGCAGGCCTTGTCCTGCTGCCCCTTGCAATCGTCGCGACGCAGGTTGTCGTGTGGCTGGTTTCCCGCACCATGAGCCAGAGGGAAGAATGCGCCCGGATCGTCCCCGTGATAGCCGACTCGCGAAAGGCATTCGCCGATTCGCTCGTCCGGAGCGGAAAGACACGAGTGACAGTGTTGCTTGAAAACTACAAAGATCCCGAGATTCCCGGGATCGAAGCCGACCACGGAATCAGCCTCTTCGTCGAGAGAAACGGGAGATCGTACGTGTTCGATCTCGGAGAGTCCGGCATTTCGGTCACGAACGCCGCATCGCTCGGCGTGGACGTTGCGAAGGTCGACGCCGTGTTCGTCTCTCACGGGCACATCGATCACGGAGGGGGACTGCCCGCGTTTCTCGCGAAGAACACGAAGGCCCCCGTTTTCCTGAGCGTCCATGCGCCGGAGAAGCATTATCGCAGGCTCTCCTTTTTGAAATTCGACACGAGCCTCGCGAAGAACGATCCGGATCTGTTCACGAGATTCGGGGATCGGTTCCGATTCCTGTCGCAGGATGCGATGCCGGTCGAAGACATCTTCGCCGTTACCGGAATACAGGGAAGCTCCAAGCGCCCCTCGGCGAACGAAGGCGTTCTCGCAAAGGGGGCCGACGGCAGTGTCGCGGCGGATGACTTCGCTCACGAGGTCGCCTACGTGATCAGGGACGACGATGGACTGATCGTCTACTCCGGGTGCAATCACAACGGGCTTCTCAATACCCTCGAAACCGTTACGAAACGTTTCCCGGGAATGCGCGTGAAGGCTGTTCTTGGAGGTTTCCACCTGATGAATCCGATAACGAACAGGATGGAGGAATCGGAATCCGATGTCCGGGCGATCGCGGCGGAGTTGCAGACGAGATATCCGGGGATCAAAATCTACACAGGACACTGCACCGGCGTCGAAGGGTACACGATTCTCAAGTCCTGCCTCGGCGAAAGCATCGAGTACTTTACGACGGGAAGCGTTTTTTGCATCGACTGGCTGTTTCCGGATTCTGTCCCATAAACTACAATTTTTGGGAACAAGTACGAGACGTCGTCAGGAGGGGTTCCGATGCTGACGCAGGGAAGCGCCGGCGAATGCAGCCTGCGGTACGGGAGTGA
This sequence comes from uncultured Synergistaceae bacterium, assembly GCA_964451935.1. Classification (GTDB taxonomy): domain Bacteria; phylum Synergistota; class Synergistia; order Synergistales; family Aminobacteriaceae; genus CALFXN01. Next base: position 7,014 of record CAYVKE010000126.1, read on the forward strand.
CGCGATGAATTTCGCGAAGGTGACGGCGATGCTCGCCACAGCCTTCTGGTGCGAGGGGATTTCCGAATCGGAGGTACGGCGGGGGGCGGAGAATTCCGCCCTTGTCGTCGGAGCGTTCCTCGGCGGCGAGCAGGTCGGGTACGCGCGGGCGATTTCGGACAGGACGCGTTTTGCGTACATTCTGGACGTCTACGTCGACAAGAACTATCGCCGCCGGGGAATCGGGCAGCTGATGGTCCGGGGAATCCTCGGTCACGAAGACCTGAAGGACGTCTACCAGTGGCTTCTGATCACGAAGGACGCCCACGGCGTCTACGAAAAGCTCGGTTTCCGGGTGACGGCGCGCCCCGGCGACTGGATGGAAATACGAAACCCCCGGCCGCGGCGGTAGCCGCGGGCCGGGGGCTCCCGGTTCCTGCGTTACGATCCCTTCCGGATGCTCGCGTCGACGAACGCCCGGATGACCGGGTGGGGAGGCTCCCTGTCCGCCCGCGACTGGGGGACGAACAGCGTCCCCATGAAGAATTCGTTCTTCGGGTTTTCGACGATACGGATTTCTCCGTCCTGGTCGACGCCGCTGACGACGAGTTCCGTGTGGTTCAGCCGATCGCGGAACGTCGGATTGATGCCGAAATTGCAGTAGTAGTCCTCCGTCGACGTCTCCGATCCGTAGCATTTCGACGCGAGCGTATTCTCTTTGATCCGGACGGACATCGTCCGCCCCGCGAGGGAACAGACGAGCCTGCTGATGAACAGGTCGGACGCCGCGGGATCGTACTCCTCGTGCTGCGCGCCCGGGATGTTCAGGACGTTCCGGGCGAATTCCACGATGAGGTGCTGGAAGCCGCCGCACGTTCCAAGATGCGGGATGTCCCGGGTCCGCGCGAATTCGATCGCGCGAAGGGCCCCCGTCAGACTCTTGAAGGGGCTTCCCGGGGCGCTCCAGAACCCCGAAAATTTCTCCAGGACATCGTCGCCGCCCTTCCCGACAGTTTCCGTGTCGATCCATTCGTAGCCGAACGGGCGTTCCTCCCCGAGGCGGTCCAGCGTCCGGTTGAGCAGGATGTGGTTCTTGTAGTCGGGGCAGAAGTCGCCGACGATGCCGATGACGATTCGTTTCATGAAGAGATCTCCTTTCCATACGTTCCGGAATGCACGTCGCTCAGTCCGTCTCCGATTCCGGGAGACGCTCGATGACCGTCAGCCATTCGTCGAAGAGCGGGCATCGGGCGCGGATCGCAGACAGCCCGATTTCCTCCGCGATGGCGATGCCTGTCGTCGTTTTTCTGAAACCGTTCGACAGGTGGATGAGTCTTTTGGATGGGGCCGTGTCGGGCGAGTCGTCGATCTCCTCGGGCGATTCGCATTCGGCGACGATGTTCGCGATCAGCGCCGGTTTCACCTGGAGCCGGGAGGCGAGGATCTCCGGCGCGCTGAAGAGCAGGGCTTCGAATTCGTGCATCGCGACGTAGGGGATGAATCGCCGCTCGGCCCTCCGTTCGGGAAAGAGGCGACAGACGGCGTCCTGCGTCGCGCGGTTGACCGCTTCGGCCCTGTCCTTTGCGCGCGGGCGTCTTTTCGCCTCGTCGAGCCCCGGCCAG
>CAYVKE010000127.1:0-8553 GCA_964451935.1 uncultured Synergistaceae bacterium
AGAGCATCTTTCCGAGATCCAGCTTCTCCCTGATGATCAGGTCCTTGACGATGTCATAGGCGTTCTCGTTCTTCGTCTTTCTCACCGTATCATCCTTCGACCGGCGATTTCGTCGTCCCCGCCGTTTTGAGCGTTTCCAGACAAACATAGTAGCATGTCATGCGTCGCATCCGCGGCGTTTCGGACAAATTCGGTTTTTCTCTTTCAGTTTCTCCGGCGAGCTTGATTTTTTTCGAAAATTCGCTTTATACTGGCGGCGCATACCGGATGACAGACCACGGGAGGGTGCGATGCCGAAAACCATGACAGCGGACAGAGACGCGATATTCTGGGACAGGATGGCGAAGCGGTATGACCGGCATACGAAGCGGCTGGGCGCGATGTACGACGAGATGGTCCGCCGCATCTTGCTGGAACTCGGCCCCGGCGACGATGTCCTCGACGTCGGAACCGGGACGGGGGAGGTTTCGCTGCGGATCTGTCACGCCGTCTCGCGCGTGGAGGCCGTCGACGCGTCGCGGGAAATGATCGCCGTCGCCCGCGACAACGCGAAACTCCGCGGCGCCCGCAATGTGACGTTCTCCGTCCACAACTCGTACAACCTGCCCTTTCGCGACGGGACCTTCGATGCGGTTATCGTCTCGAACCTGCTTCACATCGTCGAGCATCCGGCCGACGTCCTTGCGGAAGCCCGCCGCGTGCTGAAGGCGGACGGCCGACTGATCGCGCCGACATACGTCGGCAGGGAATCCGTCCGGGCGCGCATCTTCTCGTGGGTGCTGAAACGGACGGGACACCCCGTCTATACCCGCTTCACCTCGCGCAGCCTCCGCGCGCTGGTCGAGCGGTCCGGATTCGAGGTCGCGGACCAGACGCTGCTGAAGAACATCCTGCCCGTCTCGTTCATCGTCGCGCGAAAGGCGAGATCAGGGCAGCCGGCGTAGAACTGCGTTCAGGCCGATCCAGACGATCAGGGAAAAAAGAACGCTCGCCATCGTGCCGATCAGGATGTATTCGGTCTTCCGGAGTTCTCCGCTGCCGGTCAGGGAGCCGAACCGGAACACCGACTTCGCCGCGATGAGGAAACCGACCGCGCCGGGGTTGCCGAGGAGCAGAAATGTCAGGAGCAGCCAGCGCTCGAGGATGCCGATCCAGAGCCCCGCATTCTCCAGCCCGCGGATGTCTTGGTCTTGGAGCTGTTCCCTCCAAGGGCGCGTCAGCTCGCCGATGAAAAAGCCCGCCGGACGCGAGAGCAGGAGGTACGCAAAGAGAACGGCTCCGGCGCGGGGATCCGTCACAAGAAGGACCGCCCGTCCGAAGAGCGGTTCCGCGCTTCGACCGCCGGAAACGGCGACGGCGCATGCGACGAGCACGCCGAAATGCAGCGCCTGGTCCGCCGCAAAGATCAGCCACGCAGGGCCGTTCGTCGCTTCCGCGCGGGCGTTCGCGGCGCTCTTCAGGACGTCGATCACGGCGTGGGACGCCAGAACGGCCAATGCGACGGCGGCCATGCCCCGTGGATCCGTACTTCCGAGGCAGGCGATCCCCGAAAACAGCGCGTGCAACGCGCTGTGCTTCCACAGTGCGCCGCTTCGCAGGCCCCGCTTCAGGCGGCGCTCATCCACCCAGGACCGCTTTTGTAGAAAGAAGTCCGCCAGAATGTGCCCGATGCACAGGCGGAACAGAAGCGCGGAAAAGAAGCCTGTCACGCAGGTTCCTCCTTCCCGGGGCCGGAGGCGTCGTCCGCAAGGAACTGAACGTGATCGCAGAGGGCCAGCAGCGTCCCGAAGCGGGCCTTCCGAAGCTGCCGGCTGACCTGCGATTGGTCCACGCCGAGATCCCGGGCGATCATCGACTGTGACATCGCGTTGCCGGTATTCCGCAGCGCCTGCGCCATGACGTTCGCCTGCCCCATCGTCCAACCGTCCAGGACGGCTTCAAGCAAACGGAATTCCATGTCGAGAATCCGGTTGACGGCATCCCACGGCGACCGGATTCTCATGACGGCGTCCCTCGAATCCTTCATGGAATCCAGCGCCTTGCCGGAGAGGACGAACGCCTCTCCCGTGCTGGCGAGGACGCCGCCCGTCTCGATGCTTCCCGACCCCAGTCCCAGACCGATACGGACGCCGGACGGAGATCCCGCTTTTCCCCGCACGGATCGGAAGAAGGCGTGAAAGAACAACGCGCAGCGCAGTCCCCGCGCGACGGAGCCGAACGCGCCCTGGAAACCGTCGCCGCGTATGATCTGGAACGCTCCGCCGAGGCGCGTCTCGGGGAAGCTCTCCGCGACCTGCCCGAATGCGGAGAGCAGCAGGTCGCGGCTGTCCGCAAGGCCGCTCTTCATGGATCCCGCGACGTCCCCCGTAATGACGAGAATCGTTTCGGACATCGGACGATGCCCCCTTTCCGCCGCCGCATCATGGGTCGAATACAATGATCCGGAGAAATCATAGCAGAAGAATATGATGTGCTCAAATCATAAATGCATGACGTCCACGAATCATAGAATCCGGATCCGCGCCGTCACCGGCAAGCCGCGGATTCCGCCGAACATCCCGTCTCCTTCGAACCACGGAGATATCACATGACAAACAGACAATATCCGAAAAGGCATACGTTGAATGGTAAAATATGAACGAAACCGTAAGAACCGGAGGCCGCTTCCATGTGCGGAACGCGACGAACCCCCGGAAAACCGGAACCCAGGAGGAACGATTCATGGCCTATCAGTTCGACACGAAATGCGTTCACTGCGGAAACCACGCCGATCCCGTCACGGGGGCGCTGACGACTCCCATCTACCAGACCTCCACCTTCGCGTTCAAGAACGCAGACGAAGGCGCCCGGCGCTTCCGTGGCGAGGAAGAGGGGTACATCTACACGCGCCTCGGAAACCCGAACCACACGGCCGTCGAGGAGAAGATCGCCGCGCTCGAGGGCGGCGAGGCCGCGGCCGTCGCTGCCTCCGGCATGGGCGCGATCGCGTCCGTCCTCTGGACGGCGCTGTCGGGCGGGGATCACGTCGTCGCCGCGAAGTCCCTCTACGGCTGCACGTTCTCCCTCATGAGCCACCAGTTCCCGCGTTTCGGCATCGAGACGACGTTCATGGACCTCACCGACCTCGCGGCCGTGAAGGCCGCCATGAAGCCGAACACCCGGATGATCTACTGCGAATCGCCGGCGAACCCGACGATGGACATCGCCGACATCGCCGCGCTCGCGAAGATCGCTCACGACAACAACGCGATCCTCGTCGTGGACAACACCTACTGCACGCCCGTCGTCCAGCGCCCGATCGAAATGGGGGCCGACGTCGTGGTCCATTCCGCGACGAAGTACCTCAACGGACACGGCGACATCATCGCCGGCGTCATCGTCGGATCGAAGGAATTCATCGGACGCGTGAAGATGGAAGGCCTCAAGGACCTGACCGGCGCCACGCTCGCGCCGTTCGACGCCTATCTGCTGCTCCGCGGCATGAAGACGCTCCACATCCGGGTTCCGCGGCACTGCGAGACGGCCATGAAGGTCGCGCGCTTCCTCGAGAAGCGCCCCGAGGTCGCGAAGGTCTGGTATCCCGGCCTCGACAGCTTTCCGCAGAAGGAACTGGCCGCGAAGCAGATGAAATACTTCGGCGCCATCATCGCCGTCGAACTCAAGGGCGGTCTCGAAGCGGGCAAGGCGTTCATCAACAACACGCACCTGTGGACGCTCGCCGTCAGCCTGGGCGACGCCGAATCCCTCATCCAGCACCCCGCGTCGATGACGCACTCGGCGCTCTCCGACGAGGAACTGAAGGCCGCGGGGATCTCCAAGGGCCTCGTCCGGCTTTCCGTAGGACTCGAAGCCCCCGAAGACCTCATCGCGGACCTCGAGAAGGCGTTCGAGGCCGTCGCGGTGGCGTGCAGCGCGCGGTAGCCTCAGGAACGCCCGGGCGACCCCCCGGCGCGGCTCATCGGCCTCAAAAAAGCGAACGGGATTCGGACGCAAGGCAGGGAAAGCGCAATGGCTTTCCCTGCCTTTTTCGTTGCGGTGAAAACCGCCCCCTTCCTGCGTTGTTTTCATTCCGGACATAACGGCTCCGCGGCGTTGCCTTCGTGTGTTTTTCGTGAGAAACCGGCGGCGCTTTCATCTCCGGATGCAGTTTCGGCGGGGAAAGCGCGGTCTGGACGTCTTTCCGGATATTCCTTTCATTACGTCATGATCTTTCTTTTTTGCCGGAATTCCGTGATAAAATTTCACATAAATGCGCGCGCCGTGCGCAATGTTTGTTTTTCGGCGTCACGCGGCGCTTTTCCGAAAAACGCCGCATGACGTCCGATCCGCCGAATCACCATCCGAATGGGGGGGCTCTTGTGCGTACGAGAATGCATCCGCTTCGGTTCATCCGTGCGTTTCCGGTCGTTGCTGCAGTCCTTGCCGCGCTCCTTGCCTGCGCCGCCTGCGCGGAGGCCGGGGGAGGAACGCGCCGGTGCGTCACGCAGGGCGGCGCCGGTTCGAGGAACGGCGACGGCTGGGCGAACGCGTACGGCGAGGCGGAGTTCCCGGCGGCCATCCGGTCTGCGGACGGAGGCGACGAATTCTGGGTCGCGAAGGGGGCGTACCGTCCCGTGATCCCGGCGGGCGTTCCGACGTCGGACGACATGAAGGCCTCGTTCGTCCTGAAAGACGGCGTGGCGCTCTACGGCGGCTTCGCGGGCGCCGAGACGGCGAGCGCGGACCGGAACCCGGCGGCGAACGTCACGGCCCTCACGGGAGATCTCGCGAACGACGACGCGGACAAAGTCAACGGCGTCACGCGCAGCGCCGACCGGATCGTCGGGACGAACAGCCTGTGCGTGGTCCGCGCGAGCGACGACATCGGCGCGGCGACGGTCCTCGACGGCTTCAGCGTCACGGCCGCGAAGTTCGTGGAAGACGAAAAGGGCTCGGCCGGCGGCGGGCGCAGTGTCCCCGACGGCAGGACAAAGGAGTTCAGCGACGCCGCCGGGATGATCATCTCCGGCGGAAGCCCGACCGTAAACGATTGCGTCTTCGCCGGCAATAGAGGACTCGACGGCGGAGGGATGAGCATCTGGGGCGGAAGCCCGACGGTGACGGACTGCACATTCTCGGGAAATACGGCGGTCGAAGACGGCGGCGGACTGTACGCCGACACGAGCAGCCCGGATATTGCGAACTGCACATTCACAGGCAACAGCGTCGCACATCGCGGCGGCGGCATGTATAGCTACAGCGGCAGTCCGATCGTCACGGACTGCGTGTTCACCGGCAACAGCGCCGGGACCGCCGGAAAACTGTCGGGCGGCGTGCGCTCCCGCGGAACGACCGGCAGCCTTGGAGGCGGAATGTACGTGTACGGGGGCGCCCCTGCGGTGACGGGGTGCCGGTTCTCGCGCAACGAAGCCGCCGAGGACGGCGGAGGGATGTGCGTCAGCAATTCCAAGCCGACCGTTGCGGACTGCGTCTTCTCGGGAAATACGGCGAAGAACGGGGGCGGATTGGCTGCCAGGAACGACGGCGACCCGCTGGCGTCGCGCTGCGTCTTTTCCGGCAACGAGGCGACATCCCAGGGCGGCGGGATGTACGACGATGACGCGGACCCGACGGTGACGGACTGCACGTTCTCCGGCAACAGGGCTGGTTATGGCGGCGGAATGGCGACCGGGGAGAGCGGAGGGAACGCGTGGGTGACGCGCTGCACGTTTTCCGGAAACACAGCGGTGGGCATCGAACCTAAAGTCGGAGGGGGCGGCGGGATGAGCACAGCGGGAGACCCGAGGGTGTGGAACTGCACCTTCTCGGGCAACGCCGCGCCGGAGGGCGGCGGAATCTTCAACACCGCCGACGGATTGCTCCTCCTGTTCTGCACCTTCGCGGGCAACACGGCCGATTCCGGCGGCGGGCTGTACAACTACGAAGCGGACAACGGCGGCGTCGGTCCGCAGGTGAAAAACTGCATCTTCTGGGGAAATCCGGGCGGCGAGATATATAACGATGAGACTCCGAACGCCGTCGTAACATACTGTGTCATCCGTAGTCCGGATATTGCGGGCAAAGCGGATTCGCCGGCGGTGATCATCACCGCCGACCCGCTCCTCGGGCCGCTCGCGTGGAATGGCGGCGCGACCAGGACCTTCGCGCTGCGTCCGGGCAGCTCCGCGATCGACGCGGGGGCGCCCTTTACCGGGAAAACGGGCAGGGCGAAAGGTCTGGTCATCAGCGACGACCAGCGCGGCGTCAGCCGCGACGCATCGCCCGACATCGGCGCGTACGAATACTGGGAGCGAAAGATCCTGACCGTCCACGTCGACGGGGCGGGGAGCGCGGCCGTCGATCCGGCCGGGAGCGCGGTCGGCCCGACCGATGACTGTTGGAGCTACGTCGCGGGGACGAGCGTGACGCTGACCGCCTCGCCGGACGCCGGAAGCCTGTTCGTCGGATGGAGCGGCGACATCTCGGGCGCCGCGGCGACGGCGACGATCACCGTGAGCCCCGACCGGTATGCCGAAGCCGTCTTCGCGACGGAACGGATCATCGCGGCGTCGGCCGGAGCGGGCGGGAGCATCGTTCCGTCCGGAAGCGTCTCCGTTGCGGACGGCGCGAACCAGACGTTCACGGTTGCGCCGAACGCGGGGCACGCAATCGCGAACGTACTCGCGGACGGCATCCCCGTCGGAGCCGTAGGGACCTACACCTTCACGGACGTCCGCGCGAATCACACGATCGCCGCGTCCTTCGGCTCGGCGCCGGCGCCCACCTCGACGCCGACTGCGACCCCGACGCCGAGCGTAACGCCGACGCCCGCGCCGCATCCGACGCCCGATCCGGATATTCCGCTGCCGACGGTTACCTTGAAGCTGACGCTGCTCGCGGGAGGAACGATCGTCCTCGGTCCCGTCGAGATCACGGACCCGGCCGCGATCGCCTCGCTCCTGTCGTCCGCGGTCCTGTGGGCGCAGTTGCTGGAAACGGATCCGGACGCGATCCTCTCGGGATGCTTCAACATGGACCTCGTGAAGTTCCTCTCGCTGCTCGCAAAGCTCGACGTCGGCGTTACGGATCTCACGCTGCTGCTCGAAGTGACGATCGAAGGGACGCCGTCGGGGTACGGGTCGCAGGTCTTCCTGCTGATGCGGACGTTCGACTCGGAAGGTAGGCCGACGGGGTATTCGGTCGTCCCGCAGGATGAAGGCGCGACCGTCTTCCGGAAGGCCGCGGGCGCGGAGACATGGCGGGTCTCCGTCCACGACGGCGGAAATACGGACGGGGACGGCAAACAGGACGGTTTCGTCGCGCCGCAGATCGCCGCGGTCGTCGCCGTCTTCCCGCTCGCGGCGACCGTCACGCCGACGGCGGGAAGCACCGGGAGCGGCGGCGGATGCGCGCTGCCCGCATTGCCCGGCGCGGCGTCGGGCGCGTTCCTTGCGGCGCTTCTTCTGGCGCCCGTCCTGATCGCGAGGAAACGGTAAGATCGGGCGTCGCTCCTGCGCGGCAGCGCATCGCCATACAGGATGACGCGAAAGAAAGGCGACTTGGGGCCGGAAGGGGGAGTCGCTCCCTTCCGGCCCTTTTTCATCGTCGATTCGGCGACGTCGGCTCCTTTCAAGATCGGGGATCGCCGGCATCGTCTCTGGAAAGCGTGACGGCGAGGAGGATAGCGGACCGAACGCGTGCGTCAAAGTGAACGCCCGGATGTTCGATGATCACCGGAATATTTGCGTTCTTATTGACAAATAAAGACGCATCTGCGAGGATACGCCCAATTTAATCAGACAGCATGCTATCGCGGCGGAGAGGGGTTCCCGGGCGCGTCCGTCCCGGGCGGGAGCACTATGAATCCGGTTTTTCGAGGGAGGGGACGCCGATATGGCGGGCGGAGCGGAGAACGACAGGAATTACAGCTTCGAAGATATCGAAATCGACCCGCGGTTCCGGGTGTGCGAGTCGGAGATGAAGCTCACGTTCGGGGTGTGGATCGCGTATATGGTCGTCAGCGTCGCGCTCTGCTATTTTCTCGGGAGGGGCGATCCCGCGAACTACACGTACCTCTGGGGCGTTCCGCTCTGGATGGCGATCGGGGCCTGGCTGACGACGGCCGTCTTCTTCGTGGTCGTCGTGTTCATCTCCCTCTTCGTCTTCAAGAACATGGATATCTCGAAGTGAGCGGGGGGCGACGCGCATGGAACTGAACGTTTCGGGAAACGCGCGGCTTGTGGTCATCGTCACGTTTTTCGTCTATACGGCCGGAATGCTCCTGATCGGCTGGCTTGCGAAGAAGAACATGGACAGGGTCGCCATCAACAAGTACATCGACGAGTTCTATACGGGCGGGCGCGGAATGGGCGCCCTGGTCGTCGCGATGATGATCGCTGCGGGGCTGTGCAGCGCGGGGACGTTTCTCGGCGGCCCCGGCCTCGGGTACAAGCTCGGCGCGACCTGGGTGCTCGTCGCCGGCGCGCAGAATTTCATGACGTTCATCGTCCTCGGCGAAGTCGGCAAGAAGATCGGCATCGTGGCGCGGCGCATCGGCGCGCAGTCGATCTTCGG
>CAYVKE010000128.1:0-8502 GCA_964451935.1 uncultured Synergistaceae bacterium
ACGCGCTCGGCGCGACCAAATGGCAGACGATCGTGAAGGTCGTTCTCCCCGCCGCGTCCTCCACCGTCATCACGGGAGCGATCCTGAGCATCGGGCGCGTCGCGGGCGAGACGGCGCCGATCATCTTCACGGGCGCGGCCTTCTACGCTCCGGACATCGCGAAGAGCCTCTTCGACGAGGTCATGGCGCTGCCCTATCACATCATGGTTCTCGCGACGGCGGGCGTCAACATCGAGGCGACGCGCCCCATCCAGTACGCGACGGTCCTCGTGCTGCTCGCGCTCGTTCTGGGCGTCAGTTCCGCAGGCGTCGTCATGCGGCGGAAGCTCCGCCGGAGCGGCCGATGAAAGCGCAAAGGAGACACGACGAATGAAAGGGAATGTCCAGATCCGTTCGAACAACGTCAATCTGCATTACGGGCCCGCACAAGTGCTCCGGGATATCACGTTCGACATCTTCGACCACACGGTCACGGCCCTCATCGGCCCGTCGGGGTGCGGCAAGAGCAGCTGGCTGCGATGCCTCAACCGCATGAACGACTACATCGCCGGCGCGCGCGTCGAAGGGGAGATCCTCATCGACGAGCATGACATCTACGCGCGGGATACCGACGTCATCGCGCTGCGCCGCAACGTCGGCATGGTCTTCCAGAAGCCGAATCCCTTTCCGATGTCGATCTACGACAACGTCGCCTACGGCCCCAGGCTGCACGGCGTGCGCTCCCGCGAACAGCTCGACGGAATCGTGGAACGGAGCCTCAGGGGCGCGGCGCTCTGGACGGAGGTCAAGGACAAGCTCACGTCTTCGGGAATCGGGCTCTCCGGCGGACAGCAACAGCGTCTCTGCATCGCCCGGGCCATCGCGACGGAGCCGAAGATCCTCCTCATGGACGAACCCACGAGCGCGCTCGACCCGATGGCGACGGCCCGTATCGAGGAACTCGTCCGGGATCTGAAGAAGAACTTCACGGTCGTCATCGTCACGCACAACATGCAGCAGGCCGCGCGCGTCTCGGACTTCACCGCTTTCTTCCTTCTGGGAGAACTTGTAGAATATGAAGTTACAACAAAAATCTTTACGGCGCCGGACGACAAGCGCACCGAAGACTACATCACGGGACGCTTCGGCTAGATCCCGGCTTCGAGGAGGGAACGGACATGCAGGAACTGAATGCCAGAAGGCAACTGGAAGCGGATCTTTCCGAGCTGACGCGGATGCTGATGCGCCTTTCGAAGATGGCTGAGGAGGCGCTCGCCAGGTCCGTCTGGGCGCTGAAGAATCAGGATGTTGAGACGGCCCGCAACGTCCTGGACAAGGACGACGCGCTGGATCAGCTCACGGGGCGCATCGACGTCGAGTGCATGAACTTCGTCGCCCGGTTCCAGCCGCTCGGTGAGGACCTGCGGACGGTGACGTCGATCATGCACATGGCGGTGGACCTCGAACGCATCGGCGACTACGGCGGCAACATCGCCCGCGCGGCGATCGAACTCGCGGGGAAGGAACTCATGAAGCCCCTGATCGACATCCCCCGGATGACGACGACGCTTTCGGAAATGCTCGAGAAAGCGATGGCGTCGCTGGAGCGGCGCGACCCCGCGCTGGCGCGCGAGGTCTTCCCGCTGGACGACCTCGTCGACGACCTCGAAAAACAGATCATGCGGGAACTTCTCCTGCTGATGATGGAGCGCCCCCAGCGCATCGAACAGGCGACGCTGCTCCTGAACGTCGCGCGGACGCTCGAACGCGCCGGGGATCACATCACGAACGTCGCGGAGCGCGTCCTCTACAGCCTGACCGGGAAGGTGATCCGGGCGACGGACTTCCGGCGGCCGAAGGAGCGCTGACGGATGGCGGGAGAACGCATTCTGGTCGTGGAGGACGAGAGCGCCATCGTCGACATCGTCTGCCGGGCGCTCCGGCGCCACGGGTACGAAACCGAATCCGCGGGAGACGGAGACGCCGCCCTCGACAAGGCCGCAACGCTCCGGCCCGATCTCGTGATCCTGGACCTCATGCTCCCGAAGATGGACGGGTGGGAGGTGTGCCGCCGCCTCCGGGCGACGCCCGAGACCGCGTCGACGCCGGTCATCATGCTCACGGCCCGGCGAGACGAACGGGATGTCCTCGAGGGGCTCGAAATCGGCGCGGACGACTATATCAAGAAGCCCTTTTCGCTTGCGGAACTCGTCGCGCGCGTCCGTGCGCTGCTCCGCCGGACGACCGGAAAGGAAGCGACCCGGACGATCGAAGACGGCGACCTTCGGATCGACCTCGACGACGAAATGACCTTCATCCGGGACGCGACGATCGACCTGAGCCCGACGGAATTCCGGCTTCTGGAACTTCTCGCGCGCCGCATGGGGCGCACCGTCTCCCGGGAGGAACTCCTCGGCAAGATCTGGAGCTTCTACGGGGGGGACACGCGGACCGTCGACGTCCATGTCTCGCGGCTCCGCAAGAAAATCGACGACGGAAAACGCCCGACGCTTGTGATTCAGTCGCTGCGGGGCCGGGGATATCGTCTCGCCTGGGAGGACTGACATGTTCACTCCGACGCTCCGAAAAAAAGTCATCCTCGCCCTCACGCTCGTGATGGCGCTCGCCTTCGCCGGAAGCATCATGCTCTTCACGGGCGTCCTGCGACGCCACATCATCGAGCAGAACCGCGCCGAACTCGGAAGCCAGACGGCGGCGATCGCGAAGGTCATCGGCGACGCGGGACTCGACGCCTTCCGGACCGACCTCGCGAAGTGGAAGGCCATCTTCCGGGGACGCATCACGATCATCGACGACGGGGGCAAGGTCATCCTCGACAGCGACGCCAACCCCGCGACGCTCGAAAACCACAGGGATCGCCCGGAGGTGAAGGTCGCACTCGCCGGAGGCGAAGGGACGAGCCTCCGGTGGAGCGGCAGCCTGAACACCTACATGCTCTACGCGGCGCGGCGTACGGACGCGGCCGGACGGGCGCTGCTCGTTCGCGTCGCGCTGCCGCTCGACACGCTCCGAAAAACGCTCGCCACGATCCGGGACCGGTTCCTGATCTTCCTGCTGCTCGGCGCCGTCGTCGTCTACCTCGTCGGCGCGTGGACCGTGCGGCGCTTCTTCCGGCCCCTCGAACGCATCGTCGACTCTGCGGACCGCATCGCGGACGGCGAGGACGCACGCTTCCCGCTGATGTCGGACCCCGACCTCCGGCGTTTGACCGGAGCGCTCAACGCGATGTCCGAAAAGCTCCGCGGCGCGCTCGACGACCTCCGGTCCGAGCGCGAGGATCTCTCGCGGATCGTCACGTCGCTTCCCGTGGGCGTCATCCTGCTCGACGACGCGAAGAAGGTGCGCTACATCAACGGCGTCGCGGTCTCCCTGCTCGACATCCGTCCGGCCGTCGAACCCGGCGTCCCCGCGGAGCGGATCCTCCCGGCCGCGGACATCTACACGCTGATCGAGGAGTCCGTCGCAGGGAAGGACGCCTGCCTCGAACTGGACCTTCCGGGAAGCAGGCGGCGCTTCCTGCGAATCTGCGCGCGACGGACGGCGACGGGAACGCTGCTCGTCCTCACCGACCTTACGGAGGAACGCGCGCTCGAACAGTCCCGAAGGGACTTCATCGCCGACGCGGGGCACGAACTCCAGACGCCGCTCACGGCCGTCCGCGCCGCCGCGGAATATCTCCTCGAAGAAGAGGACGGGGAGTCGCCGCAGCACAAGTGCCTCGTCACGATCATCGAACAGCAGGAACGCATGACGAAGCTCGTGGACGACCTCCTGCTCCTCTCGCGCGTCGAGGGACAGCCGCCCCGGGACGACCCCGAGCCTGTGGACCTCTCAGGCGTCGTTTCGCTTCTCGTGAACGAGCTGCACAGTCACCCGCTCGCGGGCGCCATCCGCATCGAGGCGGACATCACGCCCGGGGCGACGGTGAACGGACGCCGGGAGGATCTCGCCCGCGCCGCGCAGAACGTCCTCGAAAACGCCGTGAAATACGTTCACGAACGCTTCGGTGCGGAGGAGGGCGGGCGCATCGACATCTCCCTGCAGCCGGGGGAAGGACGCTACTTCCTGCTCGTCCGCGACAACGGCGTCGGCATTACGGAAGAATCCGCCGCGCGAATCTTCGAACGCTTCAGCCGAGGGGACTCGCACCGCGCCCGCGGTCAGTGGGGAAAGGGCGGATACGGGCTCGGACTCGCAATCGCGAAACGCATCGTCGCGGGGTACGGCGGAGATATCCGCCTGCTGCGGAACGACAACGGCGCGACATTCGAGATAGAAATCCCCGCGCTCTCCTGACCCGACCCCGCAGGGAACCGATGGTAGAGAGACAGCGAGGGGCCTTCGGCGACACGGAGGCCCCTCGCTTCTGCGCTCACGGACGAACGATATCGACGATCAGGATCTCCGGCGGCGCCAAAAGGCGCACCGGAGGGCCCCACGGCCCGGCCCCGCGCGACACCGCGACGACGCCCCGCCCGGCGAGCCGGTGGATTCCTGCGGTCAGGCCGTTCACGCGGTTCACGAGCAGCGAGAAAGGAAAGATCTGCCCTCCGTGCGTGTGCCCGGACAGTTGCAGGTCGAACCGCCCTTCCGACAGCGGCGAAAGCGACGGCCGGTGTTTGAGAAGCACCGTGAACGCGCCGTTCGCCCCGTCGAGCAGCAGCCGCTCCGTCGACCCGTCGTATGCGCCCGTCGCCGGATCGTCGACGCCCGCGATGTACAGCCAGGGTTCGGGAGCAACGGCCCGGTTTCGCAGCACCGCGATCCCCGCCGAGCGCAGAAATCCGATCGCCTGCCCGAGCCCGGCGATCATCTCGTGATTCCCCGTCACCGCCAGCGTCGGGCGACGCGACGCGATCCGCGAGAGAATCGCGCGGTCCTCCGCCCTGCCGTCCATTCTCCCGTCGACGAGGTCTCCCGTGAAGACGACGAGATCCGGCGCCGCCGCATCGAGCGCGGCCTCGATCCGCTCGAGCAGCCTCCACGGGGACACCGGCCCGACGTGGACGTCCGACACGTGGACGATCCGGAATCGCGGCGTCCGCATCGCGGGGCTCCCGACGACGACTACGGGCGTCACGCGAAGCGATTGCGCTTCAAATACGCCATACCCCGCCAACAGCAGGGATGCTGCGGCGACGACGCCGAAACGCGCCTGCGGCGACGAGACGCGCGCGGCGCAACGGGTTCGGAAGATCGCGTCCGCTCCCGAAAGCGCCAGATACAGGACATCGGACGCGAGAAGCATCGTCATCGCGAGAAAGATCCACGCCATCCAGAGGTACCCGGTCGTCGCCATCACGGTCCGGAGCACGGTCCATCCGCGGAGGTCGAAGAACCGGACAAGAACGGGCGCAGCCACCATCAGCAGGCACCACGCGACGATCAGGAGCCGCGTGCGTACGCGAAGCGCCGTCGCCCGGTGCAGCGCGCGAAAGACGACGGCGTGCATGGATCCGTACGTGAAGAAGAACAGCGACACGAAAAGCGTCATTTTTCCGGTCCTCCGGGGGGTATCGCGGCTATAGCCGCATTGGTGTTTTACGGGCCATTATATGGTATAAAATGTTCGTGTCCGACCGGAATACGGCGGATGCGAACACCGGCGCAATTCCCGGCAAGGAGGCGTACCGCATGACCCCGCAACAGCCCCGTATCTATCTGTCGTCGCCGCACATGAGCGGAGACGAACTTCCGTTGATCCGCGAAGCCTTCGACACGAACTGGATCGCCCCGCTCGGACCTCACGTCGAGGCCTTCGAGCGCGAACTGGCGGAACGTATCGGCGTTTCCGCGGCGCTCGCGCTCAATTCCGGAACGGCGGCCCTTCATCTTGGACTCAAGCTCCTCGGCGTAGCTCCCGGCGACCGCGTCTTCTGCTCGTCCTTCACGTTCATCGCAAGCGTCTCGCCCGTCGTCTGGCTCGGCGCGACGCCCGTCTTCATCGACTCCGAGCCGGACACGTGGAACATGTCGCCCGAGGCGCTCGGACGCGCGTTCGAGGACGCCGCCCGGAACGGAACGATGCCGAAGGCCGTCGTGCCCGCCGACCTCTACGGGCAGACGCCCCGGATGGACGCGCTGCTCGCCCTGTGCGACCGCTACGGCGTCCCCCTGTTCGAGGACGCCGCCGAGGCGCTCGGCGCGACGTACAAGGGAAAGAACGCGGGAAGTTTCGGCCGCTTCGGCGTGCTCTCCTTCAACGGCAACAAGATCATCACGACGTCCGGCGGCGGCGCGCTGCTCTCCGACGACGCGGACGCCATCGCGAAGGCGCGCTTCTGGTCCACGCAGGCGCGCGACCCGGCCCCGTGGTACCAGCACACGGAGATCGGGTACAACTACCGCCTGAGCAACGTGCTCGCCGCCATCGGTCGCGGGCAGCTCAAACACCTCGACGAACGGATCGCGAAGCGGCGCGCGGTCTTCGACACGTATGTCCGGGCGTTCGCCGACATCCCGGGGATCTCGTGGATGCCGGAGCCGGAAGGGTGCTTCTCCATCCGCTGGCTGACGACGATGCTCATCGACCCCGACGTGCACGCGGTCTCCCCCATCGACCTCATGAAGGCGCTCGCCGCCGAAAACATCGAATCCCGTCCCCTGTGGAAGCCGATGCATCTGCAACCCGTCTTCGAGGGAGCGCCGTACTACCGGCACACGCCGGAGGGCGTCTGCGACACGCTGTTCCCGCGCGGACTCTGCCTTCCGTCCGGCTCCAACCTGACGGACGAACAGCAAAACCGCGTCATCACGTTCGTCCGCAGGGCGCTCCTCACGGGATGCCGGTCGTGACGCCGGAACCTCCCGGCGATCGTCCGCGGCGGACGGAAGCGGGATACCGCGCGTTCAAGCGGCTTTTCGATTGTCTCCTGGCGGGGGCCGGATTGTTGTTGTTGTCTCCCGTCCTCGCCGTCTCGGCGGTCGCCGTGCGCGCGAAGCTGGGATCCCCCGTCCTCTTCCGCCACCCGCGCGCCGGGAAGGACGGCCGGACGTTCGTCATGTACAAGCTCCGAACGATGACCGACGCGCGGGACGCGAACGGGAAACCGCTGCCCGACGAAGAGCGGATGACGCCGACAGGAACGTTCCTGCGCCGCTTCAGCCTTGATGAACTGCCGCAGCTCCTGAACGTCCTGAAGGGCGACATGAGCCTCGTCGGGCCCCGGCCGCTCCTGCCCGAATACGTCCCGCTCTATTCGCCCGAGCAGCGCAGGCGGCTCGACGTTCTTCCGGGAATCACCGGATGGGCGCAGATCAACGGGCGCAACGCGCTCTCCTGGGAACAGAAGTTCGCGCTCGATGCGTGGTACGTGGACAACCGCAGCCTCGGGCTGGACGTCCGCATCCTGTTCCGGACCGTCGCAAGCGTCATCACAGGCCGCGGCGTCTCGCAGGACGGCTGCGCAACGATGCCTCGCTTCGAGGGAACCGTCCGGACGCACGAAATGGAGGATCTCCGATGAGTCTGTTCGCGCTCTTCCTGCGTTTCTTCCGGATCGGGGCGTTCACGATCGGCGGCGGCGTCGTCATGATCGGCGTCATCGAGGCGGAGCTTCGCGCCACGAAGCTGCTTTCCGACGACGAGATCGCCGACATGATCGTCCTCGCGACGGCCGTCCCCGGTCCGATGGCGACGAACCTTGCGTGGCTCGCCGGCGGACGGCTTCCGCGAAAGGGCGGAGTCGCGCCGTGGGGCCTCGCCGGCTCCGCGATCGCGGTCTTCGGAACCGCGCTCGCGCCGTTCCTGACGATCCTTCTGCTCTCGGGCTTTCTGGTGCGCTTCCTGGGCTCCCCGTGGACCGTCGCCTTCTTCCGGGGGGCGTCCGTCGGCGTCGTGGTGACGGTCGGCTGGGCCGTACTGCGGATCACGCGCCGCGCCGTCACGGGATGGGCGGACATCGCGGGCTATGCGACGACGGTCTTCCTGCTTCTCGGGCTGCGGATCCATCCGTTCGCCGCGCTCATGGCGGGAACCGCGGTCTGCGCGCTGTGTCTTTTCGCGAGCGTAGCGAGGTCGGCATGGGAACGCTCCTGACGCTCATCGTCGTCTTCGGCCGCATAGGGCTCGGGGCATTCGGCGGGGGGCTCGCGATGATCCCGTTCTTCCATCACGAGCTGGTCGTCCTTCACGCATGGCTGACGGAGGCGGAGTTCGGAGAGGTCGTCTCGCTCGCCCAGATGACGCCCGGACCGATCGCGATCAATGCCGCCACGTTCGTCGGCTACAGGCTGGCGGGGATCGCCGGATCCGTCGCGGCGACCGCCGCCGTGGTCGGCGCGCCGATTTTCGTTCTTGCGGGCATCCTGTGGCTCTTCTCGCGGACCCGGGGAAAGACAAAGACGGTCGTTGATCACGTTCAGACCGCATTGCGTCCGGCCGTCGCCGGACTGCTTCTCGCGGCTCTGTGGACGCTCGCGCGTCCGCTCCTGGGGGATCCGGGGCTTTGGATCCTGCTCGCCGGGTGCGCGCTGCTGTCCCGAATCCGGCTATTCGCCGCC
>CAYVKE010000129.1:0-815 GCA_964451935.1 uncultured Synergistaceae bacterium
GTCTCGTTGCGGAGCCCCATCGGGTAGGCCATGTTCCCGGCCGCCTTGAGGACGAGATGTCCCTTCGCGGCTTTTCCCCGTTCGAGCAGCGCGTCGTCGAGAACCATTTCCTCCCGGATCCGCGCGAGGTCGGATTCGCACATCTGCGTGAACTCGAAAACATTTCCGCGCGGCATAAACGCTTCGTCCATCCCGACTTCGGACGCGTCGCACATTTTCACGACATCGAGCGATCCCGCCATTTCGTGGCCGATCACTGCAGAACTCGTCGTGACGCCGTCCACGATGCCCTTGTCCATCAGTTCGGCGATCAGCGTCGTGACGCCTTCGTGGATGTTCGGGCCGCTCCCGGTGACGACGGCGATGTTGCCGCCCCGCTTCTTGACCTCCACTATCGCGTCGGCCGCCGCCATGAGGCTTTCGCGCGAACGCGGATCCAGACTTTCATGAAACTCCCGCAGCAATGAGGCGTTGACCACTCTGTTTTTCGTCATCGCATTCCCTCTTTTCTCTATCATTCGATATGGCTTCGTCCGGGAAGACACTATGAACGCGGGTCCCCTTCGAAGCCGGAACGTATTGTACTCCACGCCCGTTCGGACGCGCCCCCCAGATCGCGAAAATATCGTCTGCACCCTTCCCGCGCCGTATCGCGCACGGCGGCGGACAGGCTTTCCCTCCAGCGGGACGCGAGCGAAGCCGCATCCGCGACCTCCGTCGCCACGCCGAGGTCGCCCAGTCGCCGCGCCGCCTCGGGAAAATCCTCCATGTCCGGACCGTGACAGATCGGGAGACCGAACGCCGCCGCTTCCATG